>ONQL01000097.1 GCA_900319985.1 uncultured Methanobrevibacter sp.
CCTTTCATACTCTTCCTCTCCAAATAATTTTAATTAATTAATATTCTAATTTTTAAATTATATATAATTAATCGGACAATTAACACATTGCAGTGATGTTGCTTTTCTTAAGCCGATATGGTAAAATGTATAATTATTAGATAACAATACATATAATCATGGCATTGATTAAATTGTCCGATAAAGATTTGGTTGAATTTAAAAGCTTAATGCAGGAATCATTTCAATTGGGTTATGAAGAGGTCTTTGGCAAAAGTGAAGAATTAATACTGCCTGAAAAAGACATTGACGAATGCTTAAACAAAAAGAATAGCCATTCCTATGTAATGAAGAACAACCATGAAATACTTGGTGGTGCGATTGTGGAAATAAATGAAAAAACACAGCACAACCATTTGGATTTTTTATTTGTCAATGTTTCCACACAAAACAAGGGTATCGGACAAAAAATCTGGAGTGAAATAGAATCTTTATATCCCTATACTGAAATATGGCAAACAGTTACGCCCTACTTTGACAAAAGGAATATCCATTTTTATGTAAACAAATTGGGATTTCATATAGTGGAATTCCAATGAGAAAAATCCAGACAGGGACTGGGATGAAAATCATCCTATGGCAGAACAGGAAATGTTTAAATTAGAAAAAAGAATGAAAAAATAAATGTCTAACATTAACGACTGCAATTCAATATTTGAAAATTGCTTTGAAAAACCCTGCTATATGTATGAGTTGAATCAAGTTTGATTTTCAATATCTCTGGCGTTAATGTCAGCACCTCCCCAAATGAAAGTTTTGAGAATTAGCTTTGTTTAAACGAAATGTTCGTATTTTTATAGGAGTTCTTCATATAAATTAAAGAGTTTTCAGTGATGAAAAATCGATAAGCATCGGAACTTTTTTATATGTTTCATATGAACACTATTGTTGATTTTTGGAGTATAATGTAATTGAAATTATAAGTGTTTTTCAACCAAATCCAGCAATAATTCACTGGCTGTTGCATAACCTCCCATTTGTGCGTGCATCTGGGAACCTGAATCCTCATCAAACAGTAAATACTCCTTTTCACAATCAAGCATGTCATAAAATACCTTTGCTTCGCCTTGAGTCATCTCGGAAGTTCCATCCATCACGATTGTCATGCAGTCCAAATCATCAATGATGTCTGTATTGTCGAATTTTCTAAGTTCGTCGCATATTGTATCGGCTGTTGCGCCATGTTTGTAAATGTAGTCTTCAAGCATGAAGTCCAGTTGTGCAGGACGAATCCTTTTCGGCATTTTCTCAATCATTGCCAATCGCTCAGCAAATGCTCCTCCCCAGTTAATGTTGCCAGGATCTACAATGCACATACTGACACGTTCATCATTAATGGCAGCACGCGGAACTAGAAATCCCCCAAAGCTGATGCCGAACAATATTATGTTGTCTTCATCAATGCAGTCATAATTCTCCAGACAATAATCGATGATTGGAGTTATTACGTTTTCTATATCATGCCTGAATGTTATTCCATTCATTCTTAAGGCAAATCCCTGTCCTGGACCATCATAGACAAGACAGTGGATTCCTCTTTTTAGGGCCTGTCTGTATATCCATGCGGTGTCTTCTGCAAAGGTGTCACGGCCGGGAGTCAATATCATCAATGGAGCATTATCACCGGTAGCTGGAGACTTATAGAAATGTGCGGGCATGAATGTATTTTCATAAGGCAGTTCCACATATGTTGCGTCAATGTCTGAAACTTTCAGATATTTATGATAGCAGTCTAGGCTATTTTGAGAGTATTCGGCTAAACGCTCATCATCTGTTGAGTTGAAATACATCAGGGAAACTCTCCAGTATGTTGATGCTCTAAGATATGCGCTTTCTTTTGTTGCATTGCTGTTTGATTCATCCGCTCTTTTTTCCAAGGTTATTGCCATTTGAGACCATGCATCTATCCATTCTGTGCCTGACTTGAACTTTTCTGTAATCTCAAATACTTCTCCGATATCCGCCATCTGCAGATATGTCAATCCTAAAACATGTCTTATCAGTGCATCCTGCAGGATGTTTTCACTGAATTTCATGCTTGACCAGTGTCCTTTAACGCCTATTTTCGGCATTTTCGGTTTGAATAATTTTGCCATATTATCACCTATATATTCTTTATGAATTCACGAGCTTTCTTAAAATCCTTTTCATTGGGATGGCCTTTAGCTATTCCGCCAATTTTTTCAAAAAATCCGAATGTATCATAGCCTCTGCATGAAAATCCACCAACAAAATCACAATTTTGTGCTTTGATGATTTTTTGGATGCCTCTTGCATAATTGATGTAGTTTATGCCACAGGTATAGACAGTAAATACTTTCTTTCCTGCCAAATCAATTTCTGAGGCTAGTTTTTCTATTCCTTTGTGAAGCTTGTGATAGTAAACTCCTGAAGCAAATCCTATTGCATCATAGTTTGAAAAGTCTGTAGCTTTAGCTTGTGATATCTTGAATAAATCTATTTCTTTTACTGTTGCCATTTCATCAATGACCTTTTTTGTATTTCCATGATGGGAGGATACGTATATTATTGCAGTTTTCATGTTGTCCACTCGCTAAATT
>ONQL01000044.1 GCA_900319985.1 uncultured Methanobrevibacter sp.
TTTAGGTGCAGGATGTTACAGAACACACGCTGCAAGTGGAATTACCAACTTCTCAAGAGCTTGTGAAGTTGCAGAAGCAACCGGAAAAGAAAACATTTCTATGACTCACTCCACCATCGAAATGGGTGCAGAATTATTAGAATTAGCAGGTGTAGACGAAGTAGTCGTATCCGACCCTGTATTTGACGGAGATTTTGTTGTAGTGGATGATTTTGATTACGCAGAAGTAATTGCAGCACACAAAGCAGGAAACCCAGAAGATGTAATGCCTGCAATCAGAGCAAAAGTTAATGAATTAGCAGAAACTGTACCAAAACCAGCAAAAGGTGCAATTCACTTTACTCACCCAGAAGATTTAGGAATGAAATGTATTAACGATGATTCTGAAGCTGTAGCTGACGCTGACTGGGTAATGACCTGGTTACCGGAAGGAGGTATGCAACCTGACATCATCAAAAACTTCGCAGATGACATCAAAGAAGGAGCAATTGTAACTCACGCATGTACCATCCCAACCACCGGATTAAACAAAATCTTCGAAGACTTAGGAACCAATGTAAACGTAGCTTCCTACCACCCAGGTGCTGTGCCTGAAATGAAAGGACAAGTATACATTGCTGAAGGTTTCGCTGACCAAGCTTCCATTGACACCTTAATGGAATTAGGTCAAAAAGCAAGAGGATCTGCATTCACATTACCTGCAAACATGGTTGGTCCTGTATGTGACATGTGTTCCGCAGTAACTGCTATTACCTACGCAGGTATTTTAGCTTACAGAGACACTGTTACTCAAATTTTAGGTGCTCCTGCCGGATTTGCACAAATGATGGCTAATGAAGCTTTAACCCAAGTAACCGCATTAATGCAAGATGAAGGTATCGACAAAATGGACGATGCTTTAAACCCAGCTGCATTATTAGGTACTGCTGACTCAATGAACTTCGGTTCCTTAGCAGAAATCGTACCTACCGTGCTCGATTACTTAGGTAAAGACAAATAAATTAATTGCTGTGAAAAATAGCCATTAAAAAATAAGTTAATAATTATTAAAGATAAAAAAATTAAAGTTGGGTGTTAAATTGATTGATGAAATCTTAAATAAAGCAAAACAAGGACAAGAATTAAGCGATGAGGAATTTTTAGAATTGTTGAATATCGAGAATGATGAGGATTTGGAAAAGTTGTTCAAGATAGCTTGTGAAATAAGAGACAATCAATCAAAAGTAATCAAATTAACATCCACCATCCATCTTACCAACAAATGTCAAATTCAACCTAGATGTGAGTATTGCGGATTTGCAGAAGAGACTTCCGAAAAAGGATATTACAACGCATTTTACAAATCCAATGATGAAATATTGACCGCTGTAAAGTCTATTCAAAAGGCACATATTCCTCGCGTAAGCTGTTCTGGAGGATACGGATACAAAGGAAAGCAGGCCGTTAATGCATGCAGAATTGTGAAAGGACAGTCTGATTTGGAGATTCTTGTAAATGTCGGCGGGGATTTGACCGAAAAATCCGTACAGGAATTGGCTGAACTTGGTGCAGATACAATCTGCTGCAACCTGGAAACCATTAATGAGGATGTATTCTATCAAAGAAAACCAGGAGACTCACTAGATCAAAGAATACTAACCTGCAAAAGAGTAAGCGAAGCGGGTGTGGGATTATCTTCAGGACTGCTTTTAGGTCTTGGCGAAAGTAAAGAAGATAGGATAAAACACCTGCGTTACTTATCCAACTTTAAAACCTTGGAAGAAATTCCAATAATGGGATTCAATCCATATGAAGGCACACCAATGGAAAATCATCCCGCATTTCCATTGAAAGAACAGCTGAAAATGGTTGCGATTACAAGAATAATGTACCCTGAAATCACAATTACAATGCCTACACCGACAGTGGGTCCTGAAAATGTTGAATTTTCACTAAAAGCTGGTGCAAATAACCTAGCAACCGTAATAGCCGACAATTACCCTCATGAAGTTAAAGGGGTAGGCTCTCCAGAATATGGAAATTATAATGAAGTCGTCAATGTCATTGAAAAACTGGATTTAATACCTCAAACTATTTAATCACTTTTTTTAAAATATGATAACATGGCATTTGAAAAGATGATAAGAAATGCATTTGAACAGTCAAGAGATGACCGTAGGTTTGGAGACACTTTTGAAGAAATCGCAGAAATTCAGGATTACATAAAAAATGCTGAAAAGATATGCATTCCAAATAAAAACGGAATAAAAGTTGAAGTTTTAAACAGAGTTTTAAGCGAGTATGGACTGCCTCAAGCTGAAATGCTTCAAATTGACACAAATACTGCAGACACCAGCAGAATCCCTGCCCTGGCAAAGGCATATATGGCACTAGACCAAAGTGATGCCGATTTGATAATAGCCAGAGGCCGCCTGGGAATTCCCGGTTCAGGGTCACTGCTTATTTTTATAGACAACAAGGGAAGAATACTAACTGCCGGAACCTCCCCATCACACGTGATTCATAAAAAAACAATTGAAGAAGCAGTTTATGAAGAGGCATCTGAAGCTCTTGAAAAAATCGGATTTAAAAAAATTGAAGGTTAAAATATGGATATTGATACTGGAATCACATCTGAAGTGCTTACAATCAAATCTGAAACCAAATTAATTGATATCTTTAATGAAATCATTTCAAAAAAGTCTGAAGCTGTTTTCAGCTATATTGAAAGTTTGAATCTTTCCTCAGATACAAAAATAATTGTTATAGGGACATATTTTACAGGCGTAGGAATTGTTAAAAAATTAAGCGAAAAATATGAAAACATATTATTGATTGATATCTATCCTCATTTGGAAGGCTTGCTTTATACAGATGTGGGAGGAAAGCTCAAAAACAATGTTGATTTTTCTTCAAATCTTGATTTGATCTATTCCGGAGATGTCGTGATTGACACAACAGGTTTTGGCGGCATCACTGTTGAGCAGTCATCAAAATTTGATGTCGATGCATTCATAATAGAAGATCCAGTAGCTGAAGACAATGATCCACTCTTGAAAGATAAGAACAACATCGATGAAAGGCTGAATGTAGTCAAATCCCCAAATAAGGTAATAATAAAAACCGAAGGCATAGATACAAAAACCTCCGGAACAATGACATTGACAATCGGCCTTTTAACCAGAGCTTTGAACATATGCCTTGAAAAGAAAGGCACACTCTACAGCGCATGTGAAATGGGCTTTTTTGAAGAAGTTATCTTTAAAGAAAAAAATATAGACAATTTCATTGAACTCGTTAATGTAAATGCCCTTAAAGTATCCACAATAAGTCCATTCAATTGTGACGATGTCATCAGCGAAGAGATGGATAAAATTACCTCAAGGGTGATTTAAATGAAGCTCAGTGAAATAATTGACTTTCTGGATGAAAGAATACCCAAGTCATTGGCCTTGGAAGGTGATGAAATCGGATTCAAAAAAGATTACGATTTATCGAAGGATATTGAATCAGTAAAAATTTACATGGATTTGCTGCCAGAAGATGACATTAACAGTGAAAATACTCTGATAATAACCCATCATCCTCCGCTGTTCATTCCAGAAACACCGACCTATACAATACATTCAAATTGGGACATAATGGACGGTGGAGCAAATGAAGCATTGGCAAAAGCACTGGATTTAGAGGTTATTGATTATTTCGATGACAATACAAAAATCGGAAGAGTCTGTAAGGCAGATGAAAAATTTACAGAACTGAAAAGCAATATTCTAATGAAATTCAAAAACGCAAGAATCGTAAACGACACGGATGATGAAAGGACAATAAGAAATGTTGGAATCATATCCGGTTTTGGCTTAAAAAACCCAGATTATATAAAATTAGCCAAAGCAAAAAATTTAGATGTTTTGATTTCCGGAGACATGACTCAGGAAACTGCAATTCTTGCCAAAAATTTAAAAATTACATTGATTGACTTAACCCATCATGAAAGTGAAGTTCCAGGACTCTATGCCCTTGAAAACATCATGAAAGAACTTGACATCAATACAGAAGTTATCGACAAAAACCCTATAGAAGTGATAAAATGACAAATGACGAAATTAAAAAGATGGAAGACAGACAAGTCCCACACGGCAGAATCGATTTGATTGGATGCGGAAGATTAGGTTTGAGAATTGGAATAAACCTAATGCAGGTTCACAGAGGCGGACCAAAGACAATAGGTGCATTTGACGGTCAAAAAGTAGATGGAGGAGATGTGATTTTCACACTCCTTGGAGCTGAAATAGGACAAAGCAAACCTGATTTCATTAAACAGCTATGTACCCACAAAAAGGAATTCAGAGAAGTCTTAAGTCATTCAGAATACATTACAAACGAGAATATCGATTTGATTAGAGGGGATGTTGTAATCATCGTCATTGCCGGAGGAAATACCATACCTACCGCAGCCAAAATAATAAAGCATGCCCACGAAAGGGGAGCAAAAACAATTGGAACTGCAGGAATATTCGGATATGGAAATGAAAATATTGAAATCAAGGACATTTCAGAATATGACGGCACCAATCCAGCCATTGAAGAGCTAAGAAAAGAGGGAATAACTGAAAATCATTTGGTTTTAACAACAAACAAGTTAATCAGAGACAGAGAACCTGTAACTCCATATACTTTAGATGAAGTTGCAAAATGCATTACAATGAATGCATTAAAGCTATTGGATGGCAGAATATGATTAAGATAGCAACAGCAGAATGCTTTACACAAGGTAAAATCGGAAGGGAACTGCATGCTTTGGCTCAAAGTTATGAAGGCAACTTCGGAAATGAGCATATTAAAAATTTAAGAGAATATGGCGATTTTAACTATAATGAGCTAAGTGTTGTATGCAGTCTATTCATTCCAACAATTGAAGCCATGAAAAAGGTATTGAATGTTGAAAATCCTCCAAAACCCAAAAAGCTAATTAAAGGCATTAAAGTCTATGATGAAGCCGGAGACAAGGCTGCAAGTAAAATCATGGCCAGATCCATTAAAGAATTGACCGATTGTAATATAGCGATTGGTACAACAGCAGGTATCGGCCATGGCGCAATATCCATAATAACAGATGATTGCGAAATTACGACAACAACTGATGTTTATGCCGATTTATGTGAAAATAACAGCGAAGAATTATTCCAGCGCAGCGAAAACGGAATTGAAAAAGCATTGGAGATAGTGCTATTGCTTCTAAATGATGATTTAGATAAGATTGAATCTTTTGAAAATGTGGAGATTAGATGAATTAATGTATGAAAGATTATATCTTCCATACTACCTGTCCAAATATCATCTCAAACTAAAAAAATCTAAATGAATAAAACCAATTTTACAACAAATAAGAAAAAACATCATAATTTAAATTATTGACAACCCTTAAAAAAAAAGTTTATTTTTAATAAAAAGCATATATTTTAGACATATTATTTAAACGATGATGGGATAATATGATTGACAGGAATATAAATTATAACAGATATTTTTTAGGACAACTCGATGACTTTGACGAATCAACAATGTTGAGTTCAGATTTGAGTGGGAATAAAAAACCTAAATTAAATAAAAATGAATTAAAAATAAAAAATAATGAAATTGAAGAATTTTGCAAAGAAAATTCAATTAGCGAAAATATTCTTTTTTTAGCCGGCAGCGCAACAGCACTGAATAAATTCAATTTCTCCAATGAAAATCTAATTTTCCATGAAAATCATATAATATTTACAACAAAATTTGAAAATAGAGAAATAAGCATCAAAGATTATCTAATGCAAATCCAAAAAGACTACATGGAAAATATAAAATATTGCGACTTTTCTATCGATGAAATAATCAAGGAATTTAACCTCCAACCACAATTCTATTATGCATTCGATAAAAATATAGATTTCAATTCTTTCAAATACAAATATAATTTTTACCTGAACATTCAAAAAACCGATGAAGAATTCATATTATCCGCCCATTACAATGACCAGTTATATTCTGATGAATACGTGTCTCTCTTCTTGAAAAGCATCAACGCAATCATAAACCAAATTCTATCAATCAACATCTCCAAATCAAGTCTATCTGACATTTCACTTGTTGAAAAAGAAGAAATCAGAGAATTTAAGGAAGTCGAAATCCCATTCATCCACAAACGCTTTGAAAAGCAGGTTGAAGAAAACCCGGACAACATAGCTCTTATATCAAACGGCGAAAGATTAACCTACAGCGAACTTAACCAAAAATCCAACAAAATCGCCAACGCACTTATAAAAAATGGTGTAAAAGCAAAAAGCAATATTTTGGTAATGCTTCCAAGAAACAGCAATTTGATTGCATCAATCATGGGTATTCTAAAAGCAGGATGTGCCTATATTCCAATAGATCCGTCATACCCGAAAGAAAGAATTAAATACATTTACGAAAACAGCAAAGCGGACCACATTATTGCCGACCAGGATTTTGAAGATTCAATCGATGTTAATGAATTGCTCAAAGAAGAAAACAGCGAAAATCCTAACGTTGACATCAACCCCGACAATCCGGCATATGTCATTTATACATCAGGTTCTACAGGAAATCCGAAAGGAGTAATGGGAAGCCATAAAAATATCACAAGCGTATTTTCAAAAGATGAAAACAATGAAATCTATAACGAATATGTAAGGATGAAAAGAAACCTTGGAATTTCAACCGTGTCATTTGTTGCATTTCTAGTCGATTTCATGAGCCTGACATTCGCAACCACATTAATACTTGCCAATGACAACGAAATAGAAAATATTGAATCATTGACCAGGCTGATTCAAAGCGAAAAACCTGATGCATTAACATTTACAACACCGTCACGTCTTAAACAATATTTGGAGTATGAATCATTCGCAAAAGAGCTCCCGTCAATAAACTACATCACTATCGGCGGAGAAATGGTAACAAAAGACGTCCTATCAAAGTTACCATATGACAATACCAATGTTTATATCGGTTATGGATCTACAGAAACCTCCGGATTTGCAACACTGGAAAAAATAACTGACCCAAACAATGATTTAACTATTGGAAAATCCGTACATAATGTAATATCCGATATTAGAGACATTGACGGAAAAACAGTACCTCAGGGAGTGATGGGTGAGCTCTATATCGGAGGAAATGGAGTTGCAAAAGGATATTGCAATTTAGATGATGAATCATTCTTAACAATCAATAAAATTCCTTACTATAAAACAGGAGATTATGCAATAGAAACCCCTGACGGTAAAATAGAATTAAAAGGAAGAATAGACAATCAGATTAAGCTTAGAGGATTGAGAATAGAAATCGGAGAAGTGGAATCAAACATCGCACAATACCCAAATATAAAGGAAAATATCGTTGTAATTAAAAAAATCAACAATGAGGACCATCTGTGCACATACTTCACAGCCGAAAATAAAATCAATACCTCTGAACTGAAAGAATTTTTAAAAGAAAGATTAACCAAATATATGATTCCGACAGTGTTTATGCAACTGGATGAAATGCCAAAAACACCAAACAGAAAAATAAGTATTAGGGAACTTCCAAAACCAAAACTTGACCTGGAACTTGTTCCTCCGCAGACAGAAACGGAAAAAACATTATTCAAAATAGCATCCGATATTTCAAATACCTCCGAATTCGGTGTAACCGATGATTTATATGCTATCGGATTTACCTCATTAACATTCATGAAACTTAATGCTGCAATCTATAATGAAACAGGCATTAATTTAAACATTTCAAAATTAATCGACAGCCCAACAATAAAAAACATTGCAAATCAAATTGGAAATACTAAATCAGGAGATTTAGATAAAATTATTGAGGAGTCTAAAAACGCAAAGTATATTCCATTGACTGCAAATCAATTGGGAGTATACTACGAATGCGCTCAAAATCCTGACGAACCGCAATACAACCTTCCAAGCATAATCAAATTTGACAGAACAATTGACGCTGAAAAATTAAAAGAGGCAGTCATCAAAACAATCGATGCATATCCTTATCTTAAAACAAGAATCGTAATGCATGGCGATGAATTAATGCACAAACGTGACGATTCAATAGCAATCGAGGACATACCGATTGTTGAAGTGCCGTCCATCAGCGATGAGGAAATTCAAACCCTCAATGCACAAAGATTCGACCTGTTGGGAAACCAACTGTTCAGAGCAAAAATATACAAAACCGATGATGAAGTCATATTGTTCTTTGACATTCACCACCTGATAACAGACGGTGAATCCATCGACAGATTATTCAGAAACTTTTCCTATGCCTACGAAGGCAAAGAAATTGAAAGTGAAATTTTTGACGGATATGCAAATGCATTGCTTGAAGCGGAAAATGAAAACGGCGAGGAGTACAAAGCTTCTGAAAAATATTTCAATGAGCTATTGACGCAGGAAGTCGACTCAACAGTTCTGACACCGGATTTAAATGGAAATGAAGATGAGGGAGAATTGGTGTCAATCACAAAAAATATCAATCCGGAATTGATTAGGGAATTCTGTGCAGATGAGCGAATAAGTCCTAATGTCCTGTTCATGGCAAGTACCATATTGAACCTGAACAAATACACATTTTCCGATAAGACATTGATAACAACTATCTTCAATGGCAGGTCAAGCCCTAATTACTTCAATACACAAGGATTTTTAGTTAAAACTTTGCCTATACTGTCCGTCAATGAAGATAGAGACATTACTGTTAGGCAGTTTTTAAGTCAAATTGATGGAATATGGAAAGAAACTATCCAGCATGCCGATTATCCTTATATTAAAATTGCTGAAAAGTTTCAGTTAAAACCGGAATTTATGTACACATACAATAATCGTGATGAGCAGATTATCGCCATAAACGATAAAGAATATCCATATATCCATCTGGAAACTCAACAGACTGATTATAAAATCACTTTTGACATTAATGAAAGTGAAGACAATATTGAATTACACATA
This sequence comes from uncultured Methanobrevibacter sp., assembly GCA_900319985.1. GTDB lineage: Archaea > Methanobacteriota > Methanobacteria > Methanobacteriales > Methanobacteriaceae > Methanocatella. The sequence continues at coordinate 8,994 of ONQL01000044.1, forward strand.
CTCTACAACAATCAGCTATACAGTGAAAAATACATTAAAGTATTCTTGAACAGTGTTTTAAGCATTATAACTCAGTTCATTAATGACAATGCCGGAAATATAAGAATCAATGATATTGAACTGAATAAGAATTATGAATTGCCTACTTTCACCCCCGTGGAAAATCCTTTCATACACAAACGCTTTGAAGAGCAGGTTGAATCAAATCCCGACAGCATCGCACTTGTTGCAGAAGATGCTACATTAACTGCAGACGAACTTAACCAAAAGGCAAACAAAATCGCAAACGCATTAATCAAAAAAGGAGTAAAACCTAAAAACAATGTCCTTGTAATGCTTCACAGAAACAGCGACCTAATAGCATCAATACTGGGAATACTGAAAGCGGGATGTGCATACATTCCAATAGACCTTGAATATCCTCAGGACAGAATTGATTATATCTACGAAAACAGTCAGGCGGACTACATCATTTCAGACGAGGACAAAGAAAACACCCTGAACATCAAGGAACTGCTCAAAGAAACAAATACCGAAACTCCGGACATTGAAATTACCCCTGATGATTTGGCATACATGATTTACACATCAGGTTCGACAGGAAATCCAAAGGGAGTAATGATTTCACACGAAAACATCTGTAACGAAGTGCAAAATCCAAAATCACAATACGAAAGCTTATTATGTATTACAACAATTTCCTTCGACGTGGCTATGGATGACATATTCACAGCACTTGCAAACGGAATAAAACTCATATTTGCAAACGATTCCCAAATCAAAAATATACCGGAACTAACCAAATTAATCAATGACCACAAACCAGAAGTTGCTGATTTTACACCGTCCAGACTGGCGTCACACCTCGAAGTGGACGAATTCTGCAAAGCAATAAGCTGTTTGAAATGCTTATTCCTTGGAGGAGAACAATTTTCAACCAAAGTATATGAAAACTTCAGAAAACACTCCGATGCAATCGTATACAACAGTTACGGGTCAACAGAAACCACTATCACATCAAACAACAAAGAAGTCACAGACGTCAATGACATAACCGTCGGATATCCACTATACAACTATGTCACCGACGTGCGTGATATCGATGGAAAACTCCTACCTTACGGAGTAATGGGTGAATTATACATCGGAGGTGTCGGTGTAGGTAAAGGATACTATAACATGCCGGAAAAAACCGAGGAAGTATTCATGATCATTAATGATATCTCATACTACAGAAGCGGAGACTACGCAATCTCAAGACCTGACGGCGAAATAGAACTCCTCGGAAGAATCGACAATCAAATCAAACTCAGAGGACTGAGAATAGAAATCGGAGAAATCGAATCCAACATTAACAAATTCCCGTCCGTAAAACAGACTGTTGTTGTAATCAGAGAAATACACAACAATGATCATTTATGTGCGTACTATACTGCTGACGATGAAATTGATACATCCCAATTAAAAGACTTCCTGAAAGACAAGTTAACCAATTATATGATTCCTACTGCATACATGCAGCTAGATGAAATGCCTCATACACCGAACGGTAAGACAGACCTGAAGGCACTGCCTCAACCAAAACTTGACCTGGAAAACATCAAAGCAGAAAATGAAACCGAAGAAAAACTCTTTGAAATCGCAGCAGAGCTTGTAAATACCAATAAGTTCGGCGTAACCGATGACTTATATGCAATCGGATTTACATCACTGATATTAATGAAATTCAATTCATTAATCTTTGCGGAAACAGGGGTTAATCTGGATATTTCAACATTATTCAACGATCCAACAATCAGAAAACTCGCATCACAAATAAGAAAGAGCGATGACAAATCTGATTTAGAAGAATTTATAAAATTAGCAGATGAATTGGATTACTTCCCATTGACTGACAATCAATTAGGTGTATACTACGAGTGTATGCAAAATCCAGATGAAATAAAATATACCATGCCTACAGTTTTAAGACTTGACAGTACAGTTGACGCAGCCAAATTGAAGGAAGCCATAATCAAGACCGTTAACGCCCACCCATACATCAAAACCAGAATCATAACCACCGATGACAGCACACTAAAACAATATAAAAACAATGATGCTGAAATAGATGAAATTGAAATCGTTAAAGTCGATTCAATAACAGACGATGAAATCATCAAAAACGATGTAAAAGCATTTAATTTCGGCGACGAACAATTGTTCAGATTCAAAATATACCAAACCCCTGATGAAACAGTACTGTTCAGTGATTTCCACCACATAATCACAGACGGCGAGTCACAAATCAACTTCTTCACAGATGTTGCAAACGCATATGATAACAGAGAAATATCTGAAGAGATTGTAGACGGCTATGTATACAGCCTCATTGAAGAAGATGTTAAAAACAGCGAAAAATACGAAAAATCCAAGCAATTCTTTGATGAAAAACTCTCACAGGAAATCGAATCAACCGTACTGACACCAAACCTAAACGGAAACCCGGACGAAGGCGAACTGAAAACAATCATTCAGGAAATCGATCCGGAAAATATTAAGGAGTTCTGTAATGATTATTCAATGAGTCAAAACGCTTTGTTTCTGTCTGCACTCACATTGACATTGAATAAATACACATTCACAGACAATACATTGATAACAAGCATATTCAATGGAAGGTCCAACCCATATTACTACAACACACAAGGATTCCTGGTAAAAACACTCCCTTTAATATTCAACAACGAAAACAGACAAGCAACTATCAAAGAATTTATCAAAGGCATCGACCAAGTGTGGAAAGAGACAATAAACCATAGTAAATATCCATATACAAATATAGCAAATGATTATCAGTTAAAACCAGAATTTTTCTTCTCATATCAGGAATTCCTTAAATCAGAAGAGATTATAATAAATGATAATGTTTATGAAGGATATGAATTGAGTTCTGATGACATTTCCGCAACAGCTTATAAAATCAACTTTGATATCTTCGCATATGAAGACAACATCAAATTCAAATTGGATTATAACGACAAGTTATATAGTGAAGATTACATCAAAAAATTCATAAAATCCATCAATATAGTCTTAAACCAATTAATTGAAAGCGATATTGACAAAATAATGATTAATGAAATAGGACTGGAAAAAGAACATGAATTGCCTACTTTCACCCCTGTTGAAAATCCATTAATCCACAAGCGATTTGAAAATCAGGTTAAAGCAAACCCAGACTACATTGCTCTTGTAGCGGAAGATGCAACATTAACTGCAGAGGAACTTAACCAAAAAGCGAACAGGATTGCTAATGCCTTAATCAAAAAAGGAGTAAATCCAAGAAATAATGTTCTAGTAATGCTTCCAAGAAACAGCGACATGATAGCATCAATAATTGGTGTTTTAAAAGCTGGATGTGCATATATCCCAATAGATATGGAATATCCTGAGGAAAGGATTAACTATATCTATGAAAACAGTCAGTCAGACTACATAATATCCAGCAAAACCGATGGCAACTCATTAGATATCAAAGAACTGCTTGAAGAGGAAAACATCGAAAATCCGGATGTTGAAATTACACCTGACGATTTAGCATACATGATCTACACATCAGGATCAACAGGAAAACCAAAAGGAGTGATGATATCACACGAAAACATCTGTAACCAAGTGCAAAACCCAAAATCACAATACAAAAGCTTGCTATGTCTTGCAACAGTATCATTCGATGTATCAGTAGACGACATGTTAACTTCACTTTCAAACGGATTAAAACTAATTCTCGCAAGCGATATTCAAATTAAAAATATTCCGGAATTAATTGAACTAATAAGAAACGAAAAACCAGAAGTATCAGAAATCACACCTTCAAGACTCGCATCATATCTAGAAGTACCAGAATTCTGTGAAGCAATCGACTGCTTGAAATGTGTATTCCTCGGAGGAGAACAGTTCTCAACCAAAGTATACGAAAACTTCAAGGAATACTCAGATGCAATTGTATACAACAGTTACGGACCGACTGAAACCACAATAACCTCAAACAACAAAGAGGTTACAGATATCAATGACATAACCGTCGGTTACCCACTACACAATTATGTTACTGACGTGCGCGATATCGATGGAAAACTTCTGCCTTATGGCGTTATGGGTGAATTATATATAGGAGGTACAGGAGTAGGTAAAGGATACTACAACATGCCGGACAAAACCGAAGAGGCATTCCTAACAATTAATGGCATCCCATACTACAGAAGCGGAGACTATGCAATTTCAAGACCTGACGGCGAAATAGAAGTTCTCGGAAGAATAGACAACCAAATCAAACTCAGAGGACTGAGAATAGAAATCGGAGAAATCGAATCCAACATTGGCAGATTTCCTAAAATTAAAAATACCGCTGTTGTAATCAAGAAAATCAACAGCAGTGAGCATTTATGTGCTTACTTTACCGGAGAGGAAGAAATTGACATCAATCTCCTTAAACGTTACCTGCAAAACAAGCTGACCAAGTATATGGTTCCGACCGTCTTCATGCAAATTGATGAAATGCCTCAAACCCCTAACGGCAAAACAGACATTAAGGCATTGCCTGAACCTTCATTGGCACTTGACTTTGTTGAACCTGAAAGTGAAACCGAGAAAAAGATATTCAGGCTCGTTTCATCACTTACAAGCGCAGAAAAATTCGGTATTACAGACGATTTATACGCTTTAGGATTCACTTCATTGACATTGATGAAATTGAATTCAATGATTTACAATGAAACTGACGTAAACATTGAAATAACCGATCTGTTCAACAATCCAACAGTCCAAAGCCTTGCTGATAAGGTTGACAATAACATAGCAACACAAATTGATATTCCGGAAATCATCAAGACTGCAGAAACAATGGATTTATTCCCATTAACATCCAATCAGTTAGGTATCTACTATGAATGTAAGCAAACAGAAGAAATCTCGATACTGTTGAAGCGCATCCATATCTCAAAACAAGAATAATCACCACACCTGAAGGTGAATTGAGACAGAAAAGATGTGACGATGCTGAAATTGACGAAATTGAAATCGTGGAAATCGACTCCATTACAAACAAAGAGATGATGGATAAGGACGTCCAATACATTCCGATTGAAGACACACAACTGTTCAAATTCAAGATTTACAAGACTCCTGATGAAACAGTACTCTTCACAGATATCCACCACATAATTACAGACGGCGTGTCACAAGACCTCCTTTTCAAAGACATGATAAGAGCTTACAAACATGAAGAAATCGATAAAGAAAATGTAGACGGATATGCCTATAGCCTAATTGAAGCAGAAATCAGCGAAAATGAAGTTTCAAAAGAGTATTACAAAAATAGGTTTGCCCAAGGATTCGAATCCACAGTACTTACTCCAAACATAAATGGAAATCCGGATGAAGGTAAAATCAAAATTATCTTCGACAGAATCGATTCCAACTTCACAAGAATGTTCTGTCAAGACCACTCCATAAGTCCAAACGTACTTTTCATGAGCGCTACAATCTTAACTCTTAACAAGTTTACATTCTCCGACAAGGCTCTGATAACAACCATCTTCAACGGAAGGTCCAACTCCAATTACCACAATACACAGGGAATGCTTGTAAAAACACTCCCTATAATGGTTGGAAGCGAAAACAGGTCAATGATGGTAGAAGACTTCATAAAAGTGGTGGACAAATCATGGAAAGACGCTCTGGTACACAGCAACTACCCTTATACCAAACTTTCCGAAGAATATCAGCTGAAACCTGAATTCTTCTATGCATACCACGGAGCATTCGAAACCGACAGCCTTGAAATGGAAGGAAATACATATGCAATGGAGGAACTTGACGGAACCGTAGCAACCGATTACAAAATCAATTTAGACATTTACGATGATGGAGACGATATTGGAATTTTAATTGAATACAATGACCAACTGTATACTAAAGACTATGTTAAAGAATTCTTAAATGCATTTAAATACACATTGATCCAATTCTTTGTAAACGATATGGACAAATTGAGAATTGAAGATATCGAACTTGCAGCCAACCCGATTCCAGCCGAATTTGAAGAAGTGGTTAACCCATTCCTCCACAAGCGTTTCGAAGTGCAAGTGGAAGAAAAACCTGACGAAATTGCACTTGTTGCATCCGACGAGACACTCACCTATGATGAGCTCAACAAAAAGTCAAACCGCATAGCAAATGCACTGATTAAGAAAGGTGTCAAACCGAGAAGCAACATTTTGATTATGCTCCCCCGTAACAGTGACCTGATTGCTTCAATAATCGGTGTATTAAAAGTAGGTTGTGCCTTCATACCCCTCGATTTAAAGTTCCCTAAAGAAAGGATTGAGTACATATATGAAAACAGTGAGGCAGATTACATAATTAATGTAGATGGCCTTGATTTAAATTCACTATCCGTTAAAGAATTGCTTGAAGAGAACAATACAGACAACACAAATGTTGAACTTGATCCTGATGATTTGGCATACATGATTTATACATCAGGTTCAACAGGAAATCCAAAAGGAGTAATGATTTCACACGAAAACATCTGTAACGAAGTTCAAAATCCAAAATCACAATACAAAAGCATATTATGCATTACAACAATCGCATTTGACGTTGCCATGGAGGATATATTTACATCACTTACAAATGGAATCAAACTGGTATTTGCAAACGATTCAGCAATAAGAAACATACCTGAACTAACAGAACTAATCAATGAACATAAACCAGAAGTGGCTGATTTTACACCATCCAGAATGGCTTCACACCTTGAAGTTGACGAATTCTGTGAAGCAATAAGCTGCCTGAAATGTCTATTCCTTGGAGGAGAACAGTTCTCAACCAAAGTATACGAAAACTTCAAAAAATACTCCGATGCAGTTGTATACAACGGTTACGGACCAACAGAAACCACAATCACATCAAACATCAAAGAGGTTACCGATTCCAACGACATAACAGTCGGCTATCCACTATACAATTATGTTACTGATGTGCGCGATATCGATGGAAAACTGGTGCCTTACGGCGTAATGGGAGAGCTGTACATCGGTGGTGTCGGTGTCGGTAAAGGGTACTACAACATGCCTGAAAAAACCGAAGAAGTATTCATGACCATCAATGATATCCCATACTACAGAAGCGGAGACTATGCAATCTCAAGACCTGACGGCGAAATAGAACTTTACGGAAGAATCGACAACCAAATCAAACTCAGAGGACTGAGAATAGAAATCGGAGAAATCGAATCCAACATATCCAACTTCCCAAATATAAAACAGGGCGTTGTTGTAATCAAGAAAATCAGAAACAATGAGCATCTGTGCGCATACTTCACTGCAGATGAGGAAATCGACAAGGATGCACTCAAGGAATACTTAAGCGAAAAGCTTACACAATATATGGTTCCGACTGTCTTCATGCAGATTGAAGAGATGCCTCAAACCCCTAACGGAAAAACAGATGTGAAGGCATTGCCTGAACCTAAACTTGAACTTACATATGTCCCTCCTAAAAACAAGCTCGAGCAAACAATCTGTGCAATATATTCATCCGTTCTCGATATGGAAATTGTTGGTGCTGAAGACAATTTCTTCGAAATTGGAGGAACATCACTTATAGCATCAAAACTCATTATCGAATTACTCAAACAGGATTATGAGGTGAAATATGATGACATCTTTAGAAACCAAACTCCAAGAAAGCTGGCAAGTCTCCTTTCAGGCGATGAAATCTCAGAAGACCTTGACGTTGACATCATTGAAAACTACGACTATAGCAAAATCAACAGGCTTCTTGAGAAAAACACCTTTGAAAACTTTGCCAAAGGTACAAACCACGAGTTAGGCAATGTATTACTGACTGGAGTGACAGGTTTCTTAGGTATCCATGTTTTATATGAATATATCAAAAACGAAGAGGGAACAATCTACTGTATGCTTAGAAAAGGCCAGTTCAATACCTGTGAAGATCGTCTAATAGATTTAATGAACTACTACTTCGATGAAGACTTCAGCGACCTTATAGGATCTCGGATAATCCTAAGCGAAGGAGACATAACAAATCTGGATGACTTCAAAAAGCTAGAAGACTATCCAATTGACACAATAATCAACTGTGCAGCTATCGTAAAACACTACACTCACGACGACTACATTTTCAGAGTAAATGTCGACGGAGTAATCAACGGACTTGAATTCGCTGATGTAAACAACATCACATACGTTCAAATATCCACAGTCAGTGTCTTGAACGAATACGCAGAAGATGCAAACATTAATGAGATGCACTGTGATGAAAAAACATTATACTGGGGACAAGACCTGTCCAACAAATACCTGAACAGTAAGTTTTTAGCAGAAAGAATGGTGCTTGAAAAGGCATTAAATGGACTTAATGTAAAAATAATAAGAGTAGGAAACCTTATGGGGCGTCAATGTGATGGAAGATTCCAGAAAAACTTTGATACAAATGCATTCCTAAACACTATCAAGGCCATTAAAAACTTGAAGGCAACTATGCCTGCCTTATCTCAAGAAATTACTGAATTAAGCCCAATCGATTATGTGGCAAAGGCAACACTTGAACTTGCAAAAGCACCAAAAGAAAATATAGTATTCCATGCCTTCAGCGATAAGGCAATACTAATCAGAGATATAATTGATGTTCTCAATTCATTTGGATTCGGCATTGAAGAGGTCACACCTGAAGAGTTCAGAAAAATCTATGAAAAGAATATGGGCGAAAACATTCAGGGAATCATTACAGCCGAGTTAAACATTGATGACTTTGCCAAAGACAATAAAGAAACAGAGGATTCTGAAAATGATGTCTACGACCTTGTAATGATGGACCAAACCTTGAAAATCCTTAAAACATTTGGATTCAGCTGGCCGGAATGTGACAAAGAGTATCTTATAAGACTCATCAAACATTTGATTGAAGTAAATTACTTTAATTAGCTACCGCTGAAATGATTTTGAACTTCCACCTAAAATGAGAAGTTCAAATAATATCTTCATATAAAATCCTGTTTAAAAATTTAAAATTTAAACACAAAATCTAAAAATTATTAAATCATTCAATGACAAATTAATATTATAAATTAAATTAAAAAAATTGGAGGAATAAATCTTGAAATTATATAAAATAAGTATTATTATATTGTTCGTGTTTATTTTTTCAATAGGTGCCGTTTCAAGCCAGGATGCAAATCAAACTGCAGATTTGGACATTGGAACAGATGTAGAATTGGAATCTGGGAATCCCGATTTAGTTTCAACTTCAACCGGCACATTTATTGATTTGAACACAAGCATATCACAAAGCAGCGGAAAGATGGATATCACACAGGATTATACCTATGACCGTGAAAAAGATGAAAATCTATCAAAAATTGAAATAACTAATAAAAATTTATCAATTAATGGTAATAACCATGTTATAGACGGCAATAGCCTTACAAGAATTTTCTCAATCGATTCTTCAAACGTTGTAATAAACAATCTGATTATCAAAAATGGAAACATATCCGCCATTTTCATTCAAAATTCAACATTAATAACAAACAATGTTACCTTTGAAAACAATATTGCCGTAGGCGGCGCTGCAGTTTGCGGAGTATCATCCATTTACAACAGCAGTGGAGATAGGTTTATCAATAATAACGCCAAGTACGGCTCTTCAATTTTCCTAACCGATAAAAGTGAATTAAATCTTAACGATGGAACTTTTAAAAATGACAATTACTTGGATTGGGGTTTAATATATTTGAGTTCCTGTACAGTCAATATACAGAACACTTCTTTTTATAATTTAACATCAAATTATTGTCCTGCAGTGTATATTGGAGAGTGTGAAGGTAGAATTAAAAATTCCAGATTTGTTAATTTGCATGCGAATAAGACAGCCGGTGCTGTAGCTTTAAAAAAGATTTACAAGGAATTTTCAATTGAAGATTGTGAATTTATAAATGCCACCAGCGAAAAGAACGGAGGTGGAATTTATATCGACATAAATGGAGATGGAGACTTACCACGAGGAACCGTGATTATTGCCAATTCCAGTTTTGAAGATTGCTCTTCTGAATTTGGAGGTGCCGTTGTTCAATTAGGAGGAATTTTAAATATAAACAATACAAATTTCACTTCAAATATTGCTAATTATGATGGAGGAGCAGTTTATACTTCAAATTCTTATGTTAGTATCTATAATTCCAATTTTATTTCAAATAAAGGTTTAACAGATGGATTTTCAAATGGTGGAGCAATATTTAATCTTATAGGATCATTAGAATTAATTAACTGTACTCTTGAAAATAATGCAGCAAGCAATGCATCCTCAATTTACAGCTATGAATCAGAATTAACCCTGAAAGATTGCTACTTTAACAACCCTACAGTAAACAGCACCAGCATCTGCATGGTATTCAGCAGCGGATATTCACAAAATGGAACCAATTTCAACAATGATGTCCTATCCCTAAACAACACATATTTTGAAACAAATGTAAAGAGTTCTCAAAAACCGTTTGTGATTATCAACAAACCAATCCATTATGATAAACTGCCGGAAAGGTTTGATTTAAGGGATTACAATTGGGTATCCCCAGTTAAAAAACAAGGGGATATGGGTGCCTGTTGGGCATTCGGTAATGTTGCCGCATTGGAATCATCAGTGATGAGATACCTGAATATCACCTATGACTTTTCCGAGAACAATGTGCAAAATTCAATGCTGAAATATTCAAAATATGGCGTTTCCACTATTACTGAAGGGGGAGACTTATATAGCGCAGTGGGATATCTGCTTAGTTGGCTTGGAATATCACCTACGGAATACGATAGCTATGATGAATTAGGTAAAATTTCACCAATTATATCTTCATCCAATGATGTTCACATATTCGATGCGGTTTTTATCCCTGCAAGAAATAATGTAACAGATAATTATTTAATCAAAAAGGCAATTATTGATTATGGCGCTTTAGCCGTTTCATACTTTGCAGTTGAAAATGGAATTTATTTCAATTCAAACACTTCTGCACAGTACATAAATGAATCCCAAACCGAAAATCATAAAGTTTGCGTGGTCGGTTGGGATGACAATTACTCCAAGGACAATTTTGCAATCACACCACCAGGTGACGGCGCATGGATTGTCAAAAACAGTTGGGGTAGCGAATGGGGAGACAAGGGCTACCTCTACATATCCTATTATGATAAAAGCTTTGCAAACAAAAAAGAACTTACAGGCTATATTATTAAGAATGACGTTAATTATGACATGATTTACCAACATGATATCGGCGGAGAATTAGTGTTGCTAGATGGAAAATATTATATGAACAAGTATATTGCAGAAGAAGACGCACTAATTGCAGCTGTTGGAACTTATTTCGACAGTTCTAACCTAAACTATGAATTCTCAGTTTTCGTCAATGATGTTGAAGTATATACTCATAAGGGAGCAAGTGAATTCAGAGGATATTCCACAATACCACTAAACAAATTCATAAAAATCAAAAAAGGAGATGCCTTTAAAGTCATATTCAAGAATAAGGCTCCTGCATTAACTGACTGCAGGATGTTTATTGACAAAGGCGTGACATTCCAAAGTGATGATGGAAAAACATGGGAAGATTTATCTGCCACCAACCGTGTAGCCATTTTAAAAGTTTACACCCTTCCTGATGTGAATATCGCTGATGATCTGGTCAAATATTATGGTGATGATACTCCATTTACAGCCAATGTCCAGCCTGGTGACAAAGTGACATTTGAAATTAACGGCATTACTGCAACAGTAACAGCAGATGAAAACGGAAGTGCAAAACTTGGCGTTGATTTGAAACCTGGCACATACATTGTAAAAGTGAATTACAATGGAACCAAGTATCCTTTCAATGTTATAATCAATAGCACAATCGCATCTGAGGATGTGAGCAGAGGTTATAACAGCAACTATAACTATAAAATCCAATTGCTTGATAAAAAAGGAAATGCCTTAAACAATACTGCAATTACTGTAACCGTCAATGATAAAACCAGCAACTATACAACTAACAGCAACGGTTTTATCACCATTAAATTTAGCAAATTAACCACCAGTCAGAAAATTAGTGTCGTTAATCCATCTACTGGTGAAACAGGTGCAAATACAATCAAGGTAGTTTCAAGATTCAGCGGAAATTCAAACATCAAAATGTACTACTTCGACGGGTCAATCTATAAGTTCAAGGTTTATGGTGATGATGGCAAATTAGTTGGAGCAAACAAAGTTATTAGCGTTAAACTTAACAAGAAGACATATAAAGTTAAAACAAATAACAATGGTGTTGCATCATTAAAAATACCAAATACCGTTAAACCTGGTACCTACACAATAACTGCAACTTATGCCGGTCAAACTGTTAAAAATACTGTAAAAGTAAATCAGGTACTTAAAACAACAAAAAAGACAGTTAAAAAATCAGCTAAAAAATTAGTGCTTACGGCAACGCTGAAAAATCAGCTTAAAAGCAAAGTTATTAAATTCAAATTTAATGGAAAAACCTATAAGGCAAAAACCAACAAAAAAGGAATTGCTCAGGTAACCCTTAAGAAGAATGTCATTAACAAGCTCAAAAAAGGAAAAACATATTCTTTTAAGGTAACTTATGTTAAAGACACAATAAAATCAACAGTTAAAGTCAGATAATAAGGAAATAAATATTTTTCCTTATTTTTATTTTTTTATACCTCAACCCACCCAAATTTATGCAAAATTAAGAAAATTCAATGTTTTATATAATTTTTTTGTAGTTATTTACTTAGTTGGATGCCAATATTTTCATCACCTTCATACTGTACGTATCTACGGAAGTGGTTACTGACATGTTTTCTAAAAAAAAGAGGTAGATGCTGTTCTACTGAAAATATTAATGAACTCCAGCCTGAATTGCAGACATTATAAAACCGGAAAAATCTATCATTAAATGAACAATATATGATACAAATACGTTTTTTGTTTTCATATAAGCATACAAATTAAATATAGAACCTAGCCCTTGAATTAATAGTATTTGAAAAATTCTTCCGGAATATGCAGTGTAATGAGCCATTCCAAAAACAAACAATGAACCAACAATACCGACAAATAGACTAATGTCACGATTTCCGGTTGATTTATAGATTGCATACATTATAAGCAATAGCAGGAATATTTTTAAGAACTCCTCACCCATAAGCTGTAAAAAGATTGTTACAATAAATGTAGCGCTTAGCTGTTCGGCTATTGGAAGAATTCCATTACCGGCTATAGGATAATGCATTAACGCTAAAATTGGAGTAGCTATCAGAATAACATAAAAATTATAGCCAAGAAAACATAATATGATTGTTTTAATGTCTTTTAACCTTATCCTTTTAAAGAACAATCCATAATTTCCTTTACAGATGTACAATGCAGGAATTATTGTTATCAAAAATATCATTACAGATTTGAGTGCATGATGTGAATTAAGCAAAGAAATTGTAATTATAACCAAAATAACGGATATTAATACAATCGCCCAATCAGCTGTGGATAGCTTCGGCACATCATTGTAGAAAGGAAAATCAATCCCATCATCTAAAAATTTAAATTTGTCTTTTAAAGAGAACATGATAATCACCCCATAAATAAAAAAAAATAGATGAATAATTCATCTATCGAACTTTAACTGTTGTTTTAATAGTGTCTTTAAAGTAACTCACCTTAACTACATATGTTTTACCCTTTTTAAGCTTTTTAATAACATTTTTATTCAATGCTTTTTGTGCTATGCCTTTTGCATTGGTTTTTACTTTATATGTCTTGCCGTTGAATTTGAATGTTATTATTTTGCCTTTGACCAATTTGCCATTTATTTTAAGTGTTGATTTTAATGTAAATTTTTTAGCAGTTTTTTTAACAGTGACTTTGCTTGCCTTAAGCACATGTTTTACAGTGATTGTGTTCTTGTATGTTTTGCCATTGTATGTAGTTGTCATGGAATAAGTTTTTGGAAGCTGTGTTATCTTTATTTTAGCAATTCCATTTTTGTCAGACCTGACTGCAGTTGATTGACCGTTAATTTTGAATTTAACACTGGCACCCACGACAATATGACCGTCGGCTGTTGTAACTTTGACTGAAAAGTATTTGCCACCACCATAGTCGACTGTAATGTTTTTGTTGCCATCGATAGCAGTGTCATCTTTTAACGTATATGCTTTAATACAGGCAACCTGTCCATATTCCTGATACAAATCTTTCCAAGACCCATCATCAATATCAGTTAATGAAACGCCAGCCTCATAGTGCATCCTTACTGGAATAGATATGCCCAATGCCAAGGATGTTACATAAATACTAAATTTATCACCTTTTTTAATTGGAATGTACTTGTTCAATTTAATGGTGTGGTATCCCCGATAAGGTGAAACACCATTTTGAGTATAGACCACAGCACCATTCACTGCAACTTTAACTGTATAATTCATGCCGCTTTGATTAAAGTAGGTTCCAACAGCAGATATCAAATCATCTTCGGCACTGACAAAGTTATTCACATTGGTTATAGGAGTGCCGTATAATTCACTGGTTTCATCATACATCATAAATTCATCAATACCTGTAAAATCATATTGATAATTCTTATTGTATGGCAAAGTATTTTCAAACACATATGCGACCGCCTGATCTGTTAGTTTGTCATCGGCGCATAATGTTCCATCATAATATGAAATGAACATGTATCCTTCATCACCATATTGGGTTCCCCAACTGTTTTTGATAATCCATGCCCCATCACCTTCAGGCGTGGTGGCGAAGTTTTCTTTTGAATAATTATCATCCCATCCAACAAGAGCAACTGCATGATTTGCAGTACCATTCAAATTATAAAAAGCACCTGTAGTATCGTTATAACCTTCTGGACTTTGATCAGCACCAAAAAGTACAGCCAATGCACCATATTTAAGAATAGCTTTTTTAAGAGCAGGATTTCCTGGAATTGATACGTTTCCACAATCAATTAAAACAAAATCCTGAAGGTGTATTGTTTGATTTGTGTGGATTGAAGGAGATAATTTTCCAACTTCATCATATATGTCATAAACCTGCGGAAATGCTCCAATCCAAGATAAAAGATAACCTGCAGCAATCATTTCATTCGCACTTTCGACATTACCTGATCCGTATCTGCTGAAAATAAGCATGGAATCCTGCATATTATTTTCTGAAATATCATATGATATCCCAGTATTTTTCAATAAAGCAGATTCAAATGCTGCTATTCCACCAAATGCCCAACAAGAACCCATACTTCCTTGATCCCTAACTGGTGTAAGCCATCCGATTTCCCTCAAATCAAATCTGGTAGGAAGAATACTAAGGTCAATGCTGTTTGTGGTTAAATTTAATTTCATTCCCTCACCAAGAATCACACTTGGATAATATGTGTTATTCAAATCATCTTTAGAAATTGTATCGTTCCCATATATTCGACCTATTGTTGAACCAACATCATCAAAATAAGTATAAACAGGATTATTGTTGTTGTTAAAGGTTATATTGTCCAGATGATATTCGGCATCATAAATTAATATTGCGCTGGCCATTGAAGCGCTATTATTATTGAATTCTGAATCCGTAAGATTTAAAAGGCCGAAATCAAAATATAGTGCGCCTCCGGATGTTTGATAATCAGGCTGTGACACCACTTTATTTGAATTGAATTTACAATTGGTTATTTCTGCAATTACATCTGAAAGATATGCTGCCCCTCCGGCATAAACTGCAAAACAGTTGGTGAAGCTTGAATCTTTAAGGGTTGAATTACCGGTTAGCTGAACAAAAGCCCCGCCAAAACCTGAGGAAATATTATTGAAAGTTGAATTTCGAATAGTTATTTCAATTGGTTCTGTAATTGGTTCGGTACCCTCTCCTTCGACATCGACAAATACTGCCCCCGCATTTTTAGTTGAAGTAGTATTTGCAAATAAACAATTTTCAATAATTACCTGTTTAGGTGCCCGAATTCCTACAGCACCAACAGATTCATTTGCTTTTAAATTATAAAATTTAGTATTATTGATGGTCACATAGCATACCTGAGCAAATACTGCCGGAGAATATTTTGAAAAAACATTATCGAAAATACAATTATCAATAGATAATACAGTGATATCCATCTCGTTAGTAGAAATTGAGCCCCAATGACTGAAATATTTTGATGTAAAATTACTGTATTCAACATTTAAAGTACCTGTTTCCAAATAAAGTGCACTGCCCCTATCTGAATAACCATCAATAAAGTTACAATTAGAAATATTAACAATGGCATTTTCCAAAATAGTCATTGCTCCTCCAAAGAGTTTTGCAGTATTGTTAATGAATGTAACATTATTTAAAGTTAATGATCCTTTTCCAGCAATTATTGCACCACCATACCCATCAGAATAACCATTAACAAACTTAAGATTGTTTATTGTGATATTTTTTCCGATAACGGTGAAGATTGACACCTGACCATTTCCATCAATTATATGGTTATTTCCATTTATTACAAAATTATCTTCAGCAATACCAATTGGTCTTCTATTATCAGTATTATTATTGAATTTATAGTTCCTTTCTATTTCCAATACTCCCCCAGATGCATAAATATCCTTAGATAAATCTGTAAAGGTATTGTTAGTTTCACTTTCGCCATATTTGTTATATTCTGTACTTTGCAAGACTGCTGACCTATCATTAAGAGCCGAATCCCCCATTTCTATTGGACTATCTGTACTTATTGTTTCGTTGTTAATTTCTTCTGTTGCTGAGACAGCACCTATTGAAACTATCAAAAAAAGCAATAAAACTCCTATTGCCATAAATTTCATAGATTACCCCCAATTAATTAAAATTTAACCCATAAATAAAAAAAAATATGAATATTATTTTTACATGTTAACGAATATTGAATATTTTTTAAACAACAGGTTAAAAAAAAGTTTATTCCCATACATATATAAAAATATCGATTTAATCGCAAAGAAGACATTTTGTTCTATTACATACGAATATATCTTTAATCTGATTTTAAATCATTTTTAACAGAATAACTGAAATTTAAGATAATTTATCTTTAAAATGCAAGAATACCACAACTTCTGCAAGTTGTGGATGAATTGCACTATTGGGTGTACTGTCTTTTTTAATTAATTTTATTGTGTTTTA
>ONQL01000043.1 GCA_900319985.1 uncultured Methanobrevibacter sp.
CTCGCTACAGTCCAAAATTACAAAAAATCGCATGGAAAAAATTTGTCGAAATGATCAAATACAAAGCCGAAATATACGGAAAAACACTAAGACAAATAAGCAGATGGTACCCATCAAGTAAAACATGCGGCAACTGCGGATACTACAACAAAGACCTAAAATATGAAACAGAATGGAAATGCCCACAATGCCAAAAAATACATGACCGGGACATAAACGCCGCTAAAAACATTCTAAAACAAGGATTAACAGATTTAACTGATGAAACAATGAACCTCTGGAACAGGGGGGATAGCACGGTAATCCTACTCTCGTGGGAGAGTATCAGCCCGTGAAGTAAGAATCCTCGACTTCTCCAAAGTCGAGGTAGTTCAAAAATCCTAGAATTTTTTTCACTAGAAATTCCACCCACTTGATTTTTTAATGGAATGATTTAAAAGCTGAAAGTAGTAAACTATTTTATTCCATTACAGAACAAATATTATATACTAATAATATATTGGTGATTTAATGAATAAGAAAATATTTTTAGTAGCTATATTTTTAATTGTAGGAGCTTTATCTTTGGCTGCAGTTAGTGCTAATCCAAGCGTAAACACTCCAAACGGTTTTGAAATAAATGATAATTTAACTGTAAAAGAAGAAAAAGTTCAATTTTTAGGAATGGATGCCGTTCGAACAGTCGTTGTAATGGAAAATGGAACTGACAATATTACAATTACTACTTTCCAAGCAGAACATGACATGGATATGTCTGCTTCAGGAAATTCTCAAGCGAAAACCATCCATGGTAAAGAAGGTATTTATCAAAAGAATGATGATCGCTTCGTTTTCATTTACAAAGACCAAGGTCAATTTGTTCAGATTGATTCACCATCCGAAAAATTAATTGAAGAAGTTCTATCTTAAACTAAATAGTTTTTTTTAAAACTATTTTTTTCTATTTTTTTTTGATGATTTTTGAATCCTAAAAGATTTTTTCAAATGTAGTTTTATTGAGTTAATTTTTAATGTTTGATATAATCCTCAACTTTTTAAAAAATGAAATTGAAAATTGGCATCGTTAATGTTAATGTAAGCCCAATTAAAGACATAGCCAAAAGATTTCATTAAAAAATATTTAATCATTGACAAAATAGGAGTAAAGCTCATCCTTTACTTCGGTGTCTATCCTGAATTTGAAATTGACTATAGGATGGTCCTTGCCTTCGATGTTTCTGTACACCTGCTTGTATGTAATTGGAGTGAGTTTGGAAATGTAGTAGAACTCTATTCCCTCATCATTATTTTTTTGAATAAACAGTTCAACGTCAACACCATTATAGTTAATCAATGGTTCCAGTTCAGGAGAAGAGGTTTTCCTGTTGTTTCTGCTCATCCAGTTGAAGAGTTCTTTTGAAATGAAATGATCTTCGTAGTTGATTGTCTCTGAAATGTCTTCCGACTTGTTGTATGTTACAAAAATAGGGCAAGTATCGTACTTGATTTTGTATCCTCCTATGTTTTGGCCGTTCATGAAGCGCTCCCAGTTCAAAAGCCTCAATACATCTTCCCTTGAGTACTTTTCATAGAGTTTGAACGGTCCGTCTGACATGTAGATTTCCCCATATTTATACAATCCGTATTTAAGACAGTCATCGACATGATTCATATAGACCTGATTTGCCAGTGCGGCTTTGAAAGTCTGTGAAATCTCAAATTTATAGTCCCTGTTGTTTTCAAGGTCATCATAAATGTCTCCGTCAAAGTTGAAGAAAATGTTTTCATAGTCCATTTCATCCTTTGAAACGAAGCTTGTCACCGTATTTGCCTGATAGTCATCGCTTGTCTCTTTTCTGTAGAAATTCATGCTCAGGACATTGATTGCACTTTTTATAGATTCAAACTGGTTTTCAAGACCATATTTATCTTTAAGATAATTTTCAACCTGATTGACAGTGAAATATCTGTTGTATTTAAGACATCTCAAAATCACAAGCTCATGTGGCCTTATTCCCTTTATCAGCTTTTTTGATATGAATTTCAAAGAGGCATTTTCAGAGTCATTGAGGCTGCTTTTGTAGTCCTTTTCAACATAATCGAGAAAGATGTCATAGGTATCGAACCTGTTGTGATTCAGGATAATTTCAGGGTTGAAGTCACCGTTGAGTGCAAAGTCATACAATGACGGCACCCGTCCCAGCTTGTATTTCAGATTGTTGTACTTTTCCTTGAACAGTGCCACTTTGGAAAAAGAAGTGTTGTTTATTGACTCATATATGCGCTTTTTGGATATCTCATCGAAGTTGATTGATGAAGCTCCGGGAATTATCTTGTTTCCTTCCATAAGATACTTTCTGATTTTGTCCTTGTCATAGGACCTGTCTCCCGAAAGGGCAATAGGAATCATGAAGTTGTTTTTGTAGTTTCCGATAAAGTCCAGAATGACAACATATTCCTTGTTTTGATATTTTCTAAGCCCCCTTCCAAGCTGCTGGATGAAAATGATTGGAGACTCGGTAGGACGCACAAGCAACACCTGGTTGATTTCTGGAATGTCCACACCCTCATTGAAGATGTCCACCGTGAAAATGAATTCCAGCTTATCTGAATTGTCATCATTTGTAAGTCTGTCGATAGCTTCCAGTCTTTTTTCCTGTGAATCATCACCTGTTAGGACTTCTGATTTGTAGCCTCTCCTGTTGAACTCTTTTGATAAAAGTTCAGCTTCACGTTTTCTTGAACAGAATACCAGCGCCTTTCTTCTCTCACCGGAATAACCATAGAAATCGGATTTATCAATAAGATAATCCACACGCTCGTCACTGGCCAAAAGATTGAAGTCTGTAAATTCATCATCCACAGTGCTGTCTTCAAACTCGACGTCCGTTATTCCAAAGTAGTGGAAAGGACATAAAAGGTCCTCTTCCAAGGCTTCCTGAAGGCGGATTTCATGGGCGATGTTGTTGTCAAAAAGATCGTATATGTTGAATCCGTCGGTACGCTCAGGTGAAGCTGTCATTCCCAATAAAAATTTTGGTTTGAAATAGTCGATGACCTTGAGATATGACATTGCTCCGGCCTTGTGAACCTCATCGACGATAATGTAGTCGAAATGTTCAGGTTCAAAGCGAGTGTAGACATCATCCTTGGACATTGTCTGTATTGTGGAGAAAAGATAATCCTTGTCAAAATCCTTTGAATTTCCGCTTAAAAGGCCGAAGCGGTCATGGTCTTTGAAAACATTCCTGTAGGCGTTGATTGACTGCTTTGCAATCTGTTCTCGGTGAACCAGAAAGAGAAATCTTTTGGGTTTGAAATCATTGACTGCAAAGGCAGAGGCATAGGTTTTACCCGTACCTGTAGCGGACACCAGTATTGCCCTGTTTTCATCATGACGAATGAGATTTCTGATATTTTCCAAAAACTGCTCCTGCATGTAGTTTGGAGTTAAAGTGACGTTGCTTTCCTTGATTTTGCGGATGATTTGTTTCAAATCAGAGAATTTCCTGCTGTCATCGTAAATCTTTTCATATTCTGGAAGCACATCATCAAGATTTTCAGCCTCATCCCAGAGAGTGTTGAATTCGCTTTTCAGATCACTCAGCATCTCTCCTTCGCCGAGTGATGTGAATTCTACGTTCCACTCCTTGTTGATGGAAAGCGCATTCATGGTGAGATTGGAGCTTCCGACAATTCCTCTGTAGACATTGTCCTTTTTGAAGAGATATCCTTTGGTGTGAAAGCCTTCCTTTTCCTGCAGATAAAGCTTGACTTCAATGTTTTTAAAGCCCTGAAGCTTTCTTAATGCCTTGGGTTCTGTGAAGTTCAGATAATCAGTTGTGAGGATTTTTCCCTTTATGCCGTTTCTTTCAAGGTATAGAAACTCTTCAAGAAGCGGCGTGATTCCGCCCATGGTGATGAATGCCGAAGAGAATATGAACTCGTCGCAGCCTCTCAGCTCATCCCTTATGGAGTTTATGACCTTGGAATTTCCGTCGTTATAGAGCAGTTTCGGTTTAAAGTCAGAGCTGGAGCTGATGTGTTCGTCAATGAATGCGGTTTTTGCCCCGTTAATGATGTCGTCGGTGTTCAGATTATTCATTTTCAAGATGTTCTATCAGTTGGTTGATTTTATCAAGCTGCATCTGGAATTCCTCTTCTCTCGGAGTTCCTTTGACCTTTTCCAGTTTGCCTTCAAGTTCAGCCTTTTTGTCCTTTGCCATTTGTAGTCTGTCCATGCTAGTCCTCCATGGTTTTTCTAAGATAATCCACAGCCTCGATGTCGGCTGGAATCCAGTTAACGTCATCAAGTTCGTCTTTTGAAAGCCACCTTGCATCGTTGTGCTCCAATAGCTTTGGAGTTCCTTCAGTTATAATTGCTTCAAAGCAGCTCATCTTGAGATAGAATGTAGGATATTGGTATTCAAGATTTAATGCGAATTTTGTGGGCTTTATTGTGCAGTCAAGCTCTTCTTTGATTTCCCTTATCAGTGCCTGCTCTTTGGTTTCGTTGGGTTCTATTTTTCCGCCCGGAAACTCCCACATGTCGATGAACTCACCATATCCTCTTTTTGTAGCCAAAATCTTGTTGTCCTTTTTGATAATGGCCGCTACAACATTTAAAGTTTTCATGATACTCTGGTTAAATATTTGGCAGCTTACGTTATAAAGTTTCAGGAAAAAAATTGAAAATAAGGATTGAATTAAATAATCTGTTTATGTGAGTTAAATAGCTTACTCCCAAATACTGCAACAGGTTTAAAGTCTGAAATCATATTTGAGATACAATGGGATTTTTTAGAAAAACTCCTAATAAAAGGAATAAAGCAATATATGAGTGAAGTTTTGATGAATTTGACAATGAAATTGAGTTTTTTACTTTGATTGATAAAATAAACAATCGTTGTTATAGACATCTTTATTTGACTGAATATTATGCAACATTGTATGTATTAATAATTTACACTATCCAACCTCAACTGTATCAAACCATGATTAAATAGGAGAGTTTTAAGAACTTCTTTAATAAAAATAGCTAAATTATCCTCTTCAATATCCTCATTTCCAGGAGTTAGTGAAAATGCTCCAACAGACGGAATAATCAATTCAGATTCCATAAATCTTTTTGTTTTACTTCCAGGATATAACACATAAGACCCTTCAGTTTGCAAAATTGAATCTTTATAGGTGTGCATTTTATATATATCCCCATCCTTAAAGACATATTCCTTTTCTTCAAGTTCATCCCTTTCATCAATTTCCTTATCCAATTCATCACCAGATTTCCCAATTTTTGAGTAAAAATCGATGATTTCGAGTTCTGAACGATATTTGGCATCGAAATGGATATAATGTATATGTTCGCCAATTGTGACCAATAATGTATAATCTGGTCTAAAAGCAAGTGAATATGACTTATATTGAGAATTGTCTGAAAACCTTAAATTGTAGAACAGTTTGATTTTAATGTCATGACCATCAAAATTCAATTTAAAGTTTTTAGCTGATTGAACACCTTTTTTAATAGTTATTGACCAGTTGTCCTTATTGATTTTGAAAACATCTTCAAAACTGATTTTTTTAATGCTTAACTCATTTAAAACTTTTAACAGTTTGAAATAACACCAATATTCATACAATTCAGATAATTTTTTCTCAAATCCCTTAAATTGATTGTTTACCTCATCCCAGCTTAATCTGAACGAGAATTCAAGCATCAAAAAATAATGAAATATTTCTCTGTAACCCTCCTTTTTCTGCAAAATCTGGGAGTTGAACGGAACGTAGTCCATTGCAGAGATATGATTGAAGAATTTGCTTGACAGATAATATCCAAGTTCATCTCTAAAATACAATAGCTTATCCTTAATGTATCCTTCCTTTGAGTTTTCAAGTAATTTTTCAACAAGATTTTGAATCAATTCCAAAAAGTATTTGAAAAACCTGTTTTCAGGAATGTCAATAATATCCTCATGCTTGATTTGATCAATATCTCGAGGAATATACCCATTCAATTTTTTGACAATCTTAAAATCAGCATCAGACTCAAACAAATTGCTTGGCTTTGATACGATATTTCTTAAAGTATTCTGATTAATGTTTGATGCCAATGACAAAGGTACTGTCTCAATATGACTTTTAAGTTGTGAATGTAGGTTTTTAGACAAATATTCAAATATTGACGGTAGATTATCCTCCCTAAACAAATATTCCAAAAACATGAAATCTTCGTAATACGTTTCTTTTTGCCTGTAGTCCAGTTCAAATTCCTGATACAATGGAGAATTTACTTCAAAAATCAGGCTTAATGCATGCTGTGATAAATCAGCAATCATTGAAGAATATTGGCTGAAATAATCTATTTTTTTAGACCTGACTTCAATTGGAATCTTAATGGAATCTAATCCATTTTTTCTAACATCCAAAAAGGATTTTCCAACATAGCTTCTGAAATTTAATGTTCCTGCAATTTTAAATTTATTATTGTCTCCCAAATCAAATCTAAATGGCTTAAAATGACTTTCATTCATTTTGGTAAGGGAATATAAAACATCATAGCTTGCCTTAGCATCACGGGATTCAAATAATATCTGATATTCAGTTTCCTCCAAAAACATCAATTTTGCAAAATTGGATGAAATGTTTTCACAGTATTGAATTGGAGTCTGATTATCAGGTTTATCAACAGAAGGAATATTTTCCAATGTTATTGACGAAGACAATTTCATTTTTGATTCATAATTTGAACTGGAATCAATGGAGCTAATGCTCAGCATTCCAATTTCTGAGGAATTCTCATCAGTCAAATGAATAATAACTTTTTGTTCAATCATCTGAATCTTTAATTTATAAATGAAACATATCTTTGGTCTGACAATACTTTGGACATGTTTTGAAGCTTTAAGGCAGAAGTGTAATATCTGCAATTGTTTTTGTTAATGTCGAAGTTCTTTGGGTTTTCGTTGTTGTTTCTCTCTTCCAGACATTGATTGAATAAATTAGTCAAGACATTGCCGATAGCCTTTTCAGATCCGTGCAATTTTGGGAGGATTTTCTGTTTAATTTGAGCATCAAAGTAACGCTGCCAGTTATTCCATTCATCAGGAGAGTTTTCATATCTCCATGCCACTACCATAAATCTCAATATTTCATTGATTACTCTGAATCCGAAGTCAAAACTTGAATCTTTAAGGTTTTCTTGCAATACTGTAAGTTCAATAGCTAATGTGTCCCATAAATTATCTTCATCATATGAAATTTCAGATAAAATTTCTTTTAAATCATCAATATTTAAGCTAGAGATATCAGAATCAATTAATGGGGATTGTAAATACTCAACATTCCCTTTAAAATCATCATCACCCACATCAGACACCATATAATCCCAAGCAGTTACAGTATCAAATTCAATTGTATTAGCTCTGTCTAATACTTTAGGTGAAAACATGTAAGTTGTTTCATCAACATTAACTGTCCCAATAGTAAAAAGATTATCTGGAAGATTTAATGATTCGCCATTACCATATAATGGTATTTCCTCACCACTTTCAATAGCCGATAGGAAATCTGCAAAATATCTTTCAACATGAGACAAATTCATTTCATCTAAAATAAGGAAATATGGATGATTTGGATCATCTTGCGCTTGTTTAATCAATTTATAAGCAGGAGTTGATTGATAATCTTCTGTGATTACATTATAATAACCTACAATATTGGTGTTGTCTGTCCAATTTGCCCCTACTGGAACAATTATATAATTTGAATCATTACACTCAACATCTAACGATTCTGTTTTTTGAGATTTAGAACAATTCCAATCAGATATAAAATCTTCAAAATCAAATGATTTTATCTTTAATTCGACATCTACCTCTTTTCCATTATTATCTTTTAAGTAATCCTGCAATTCCTCATTCTTTTTAAAAGTTATTTTTGGAGCAATTCTAATTTTTGCAGTTGATTTAATGCCATCAACAATAACATTACATTTTGAATATCCGGAATCGAAAGGATAATAATTAAAAATATTCTTATGGGCAAACCATTGCCTTTTTTCAAATGCTGACTGATTGGATTTTTGTTTTAGTAAAATACTGCCATTGGGTTTAATATAATCTTTAGAAATAAATTCCCTTAAATCATCACAAGAAATTTTTAAATCAACAGAACCATTAGGATCTTTCTCATATAAATCTTTAAAATGTTGTTTGAGTTTATCACTATCATAATATAATTGAACTAATGTTTTAATATCACCTTTTGTAGAAATACCATCAACAACCATACCAAATTTGGCACCACATTCGTTAATTGGTATGACACTTGAGATTTCATCTTTTTGAAGAGTCCAACCATTATTTTCCCAAGAAGAATAATTAGTTTTAACTTTCAATGTGAAAAAACCCTTATCGTTAATCTCTTCCTCTTTGGAAATAATATCCCCATTAATAAATTTAGCAAATAACTGAGATAATTTTGTTTTTCCAGTCCCCGAATTTCCTGTTAAAATTTCAAAAGGTTTAACTTTTAAAGCTAAAAGATAATTTTCTATTAATTCCTTATTAAAATAATATCCATTAGAAATTAGAAATTTATAAAATGAATTAACCTGCACTTCATCAGCCATAATATAACCTACTCATTACAATTTTACTAAATGAAATCAATTTTTTATAATTAATACAATTTATATATAAACTTATATTAAAAAATGACCATTAAA
This sequence comes from uncultured Methanobrevibacter sp., assembly GCA_900319985.1. GTDB lineage: Archaea > Methanobacteriota > Methanobacteria > Methanobacteriales > Methanobacteriaceae > Methanocatella. The sequence goes on from ONQL01000043.1 coordinate 8,708, forward strand.
AATATTAAAATTATGAATTGAAAATTGTTTATTAAAAAACCTCAAATTCAGACTAATCCGTTTAAATGAAATGGACATATTGACCAATGGATTACAATCCAAAAGCAAGAGAAAATACAACCCAATATAGCAATTAGAATATTTCCTTTATTATTTTAAACTCCAGATAATTAATCATATCCTAAACATGATGAAAAAAAGTAAAAAAGAATAAAACAACTAACTAAACTTAATTGTCTTACCCATATCATATACTAAATCATAATCAGTACCAATAACCATGACTGTCTTATTTCCCTTATTAAATCCTGCCAGCGCCATGTTTGTCGAGGATTTTTTAATCGGCTTTAGGAATTTCAAATCCCCATCTTGAGTTTCATAACAGGAATCCAAGCCAGGGTTCATATTTTGAAACATCATCTGATAGAACATGTCAGCCGAATCCTCAGAAATCATCGGAAAACTAGAATACAAAATCATAATCTGATTCTGATTATCCATATATGAATCAAGACGCATATTTTTATTAAAGAAACCATCTGTACCATTCATATTCTGCTTTTGAGCTACAAAATTAGAACCTTTTGGGACTTTTATAGAAAAATCATCACCGAACTTCTTTGAATCCAAATTTGCTGCAGACACGGCTCCAAGACATAATATAAATACAATGACAACAATTAAAATAATTTTTTTATCCATACTTCATTACCCCTTAAACTCGATTGTTTTAGCCATTTCAACTAATTTATCAGCATTGTTCCCACTGAGAACTACCAACTGATGACCATCCCTTGCTAAAACTGCATATTTATAGTTATTACCGCCAGGATTTTTTTGAGAGCCATTGCCAGTATTCTCAAAGATAACCAAATCACCCTGATGAGTAACCTTTGTATTATTTGTCTCATTACCATATTCAATGAAAAGGTTAATGAAATCATCAGTTATCATAAAAGATTCCATATATCCCACGGAAAATTTCTTGTTTTTGTCATCATAGGTTTTCATAGCTCCAAATCCATTCCCACTATCATTCCAAGACTTCTTAAACACTGTCCCTTTCGGAACTTCCATCGTAAATGCACTGTCAAAATTATACACTGTAACATTGGCATTGCTTGATTTTGCCGGATTCATACCTCCAAAAAACATGAATCCCAATGCCGCAACCAATGCGACGATAATGATGACAAGCACAGCAATAATTATTTTGTTTTTCTTCTCCATTTTATCACCATTATTAAAATATTGTGCTTAAAAAGATATAAATCATTCCTAAAACAAACTAATATTATGGCAAAATATTGCGAAAACTGTGGGACATACCTCAAGGAAGATGCCAAATTCTGTCCAGAATGCGGCGAAAAATCAAAAGTTCAAAACAGCACCAAAACAAATTCAAACAGAAACATAATTATTGCGCTTGTTGGCATCATAGCCATACTAGCGGTTGCAGTCGCACTATCAGCAAACCTGTTTACTCCCGAAGTTCCCCTCGAAAGCAGGGACTTTGAAATCTTTAGGATGGACGTTCCGGTAGGCTCTGAATTTGAAAAGTTCACATCAATGCCATCATACGGAAACATCGGAGGATTCATATTTCTTAAAAATGTCGGCGCCTATTCAAAGGAAGTACACATGTTTGATGTATCCACCCTACAGTACCACGGCATCGCCAAGGAATTTGAATTTGAAAGGCGAGAGGGAGATATTACAATATACAAAGACAGAACCGGTGAGACCCGTGTGCACTATGTCATAAAGGAAATCGGAAAATATGATTTCGGGCTTATGGGTGAGGACACAGACACCATGATTAAGATGCTCAACTCAATTGAAATTACCGATTCTGCAGGATTGAGTACACAAAGCAGATAAAAAAAAGCAAAATTAGAATTATGGGTTTTGTTAACCCAAATTAAATTCAATTGACCCGTTTACCACGCCAACAAGACGCATGCAATAGGCACGACTTCAGTGGCCATCATCAAGTGATGTGGCTAGAGAAGTTATCCCCACAAGGACAACTGAAAAAAACAATATGGCAATTAACATTATATCCATATTATCACCTACTTATTTTTTAATTTCAGTATCTTTATATGGATAAAAGACTATTTAAATCTTTTCGAAAGCAAGCACTTGCTTTCATTTTATAATTCAAAATCAAAGCCGTTAAAATGGATAATATTCAACATATCAAAAATATTATATGTAAAATTTTAACATAACATATACTATCTAAAAAGAAATGAGGTAAAATAATTATGAAGTACAAGAAGAGCATGATTATATTAATTACAACTATTTTCCTGTTCTCCATTGCAAGTGCATGCGCAAGCGATACCAACACTACGACAATGGCAGTAGCAGACGAACAGACAACAGAAGAAATAAATGAAATTGAAGCAGATAATCCTGCATCCGATGATTCCAAAATCCTGGGTTCATCTGCAGGCAATGAAATACTTAAATCAGGCTCTACAACGGTTACAAACCACACTTTTGAAGCTATTCAAAGTGCAATAGATGAGGGTTATGATACCATCTATCTCGAACCTGGCATATACAATGGAACAAATCCAATTGGCATTACAGATAATGAAAATATTGTCAATATCATTGGAAATTCCACAATACTGGACGGACAGGGACGGACAAGTATACTTTTCATTTCAAACTCAAATAATATAAAAATACAGAATATTACATTTGCAAACGGTAACGATAATGGTGGTGGAGCAATATTTGTGGAACGTGGTTTTATGGAAATCATCGACTGTACGTTCACAAACAATACTGTATTAAATAAAACAGGAGGGGGAGCAATATTGTCCTCATTATCTGATGTAAAAGTCATCAACTCCACATTCACAAACAACAAAGCAATTATGGGTGGAGCAATAGCCTGTATGATTGGCACTATGACAGCCGAAGGCTGCATTTTCACAAACAATACTGCAGAGGATGATTATATAATCTACATATTGGAAAGTAATGGACAAATCACTACCAGTGTTTTTACAAACAACCGTGCTAATGGTATCGTATACATTGATGGAGATACAGGTAGCACAATCAACAATAATATTTTCTTAAACAACATTGGAACCCCTGTCGACTTTTATTATGAATCCAATACAGACTACAATTGGTTTGGACACAATGAAAGCAACTATAAAGACGATTCTGGAATAGGCAAATGCAACAAATGGCTCTTTTTAAATGCAACAGCAACTCCAGACACAATGAACATGTCAGACACATCCAATGTAACATTCACAATATGGGCATATGATTCAAGCACCAACACTACAACCCCATATGACAAGAATCTCCTGAAACCTGTCGATTTGAAAATCACTGCAGAAAAAGGAAATCTCAGCAGCAACACTGCCAAATTTGATGAAACAATCATATATACTCCAAATAGTGGGGGAAATTCAGGCGTGACAGCATCAGTGGAAAATGCCGCATATACCATTTATATAAATGTAAATAAAGGCAATCCAAGCCTTTCACTCGTCGACGGAGAAGTTCCATACTCAGAAAATACCACACTCACACTCAACTACAATTCCCTGGCAACCGGAAAGGTAAACATTACCCTTAAAGGCAAAAAGCACAGCAAAACATTGACAGATTTGACTTTGAACTCCACAATTGATCTTGGAAACGTCCTTCCAGATGAGTATGACGTAAGTGTTGCATATTCCGGTGACGACTCATTCACAGATGCTACAGCAACCGGAAAGCTTACAGTGCTTAAAATCGATTCGGATATCAAGGTGAAAGCACATGACATTAATGTCACAGACACAGACGGCATAATGTTTACAGTAACATTGCCTGAAAACGCAACCGGAAACATGACAATAAGCAACGGAAAAACAGTCGACGTGGCTAAAAAGGGCAAAGTGAAAAAGGGAAAGCTCATAGTTGAAATCAAAAACGATGAATATCCTGTCGGAGAATACGAATGGACATTCACCTACCTTGGAGACGACATATACAAAAACTCAACCGATAAGGCAACATCAAAGGTCCTAATCATTGAAAGCAAAATAACTCCTGAAAACAAGACAATAGAGATGATTTTCGATGACAAGTCAAAAGTCAACTACACAACAGATCCTGAAGGCCTTGAGGCAATCAAATTTGAAAGTACCAACGAAAGTGTTGTGACAGTCACTTCCAAAGGAGTCATCAAGGCTGTGGGTGCCGGAAAGGCAAAAGTCATCATCAGTTTTGACGGAAACGAAAACTACACCGCATCCAATGCAACAGTGTCAGTTACCGTCGAGAAGGCAAACTCAACATTGACAGTTCCGGATGTCACATTCGACTACGGCAAAAAGGGCACATCAAACACAACATTTACCGGAGCTACAGGAATCAATGCAACCGTAAACGACACCAATACTGTTGTAGAAATTGATGGAAGCGTAATTACAGTATCCAATCTGACAGTTGGAACATATACATTGACTGTAACAACAGTGCCTGATGCAAATCACAAAAAAACAACAAAAACCGCAGATATCACTGTCAACAAGGCCGACTCCAAAGTCAGTGTCGATGTTCCGGACATATACTACGGAAGCTCTGCAAACGTCAATGCAACATATGAGGGTGCAAC
>ONQL01000046.1 GCA_900319985.1 uncultured Methanobrevibacter sp.
TTCCAATTCAATATTTCCTTTATCAGTTTCGATTATAGCGACTTTCATTTTATCACCTATTTTTAAATAATATTAATATTATAAATATTAATGATTAAAATAGTTTATGGAGGCTTCAAATGAATACTCAAGAATTAATAAAAATAGAAGATGATTATTTCATAAACACTTTCACAAGACAGCCTATCGTACTGGATCATGGGGAAGGTGTAAAAGTCACTGACATTGATGGAAATGAATATTTGGACATGTTTGCAGGTATTGCCGTTAATGCTTTAGGCCATAATCATCCTAAACTCGTAAAGGCAATACAAAAACAGGCAGAAAAACTAATTCACATTTCAAGCATCTATTACAATGAACCGGCATTAATCTATGCCAAAAAATTAATTGAAATGACCAGCTTTGACAGAATCTTTTATGCAAACAGCGGTGCTGAAGCAAACGAGGGAGCTATCAAACTGGCAGTGAAATACACCGGAAAAAGCGAAGTCATATCAACCGTCGAGTCATTCCACGGAAGAACTATAATGACTCTTGCGGCAACCGGACATGAACATTATCACGAACCGTTCAAGGCAATACTTCCTAAAGGATTCATAAATGTTCCATACAATGATATTGAAGCAATTAAAGAAGCAATAACTGAAAATACTGCAGCTATCATTGTCGAACCTATTCAGGGTGAAGGTGGAATTAACATCCCTGATATGGAATACCTCAAGGAAATAGAAAAAATCTGTAATGAAAAGGACATTGTTTTTATTGTCGATGAGGTTCAGACAGGTTTTGGAAGATGCGGAACACTGTTTGCACATGAACTCTTTGATGTAAAACCGGACATCATGACAATGGCCAAAGGTATCGGTGGAGGAGTTCCAATGGGTGGAATCCTTGCAACTGAAAAGGTTGCCAGCGCATTCGTACCTGGAGATCACGGAACCACTTTCGGTGGGGGACCTCTTGTCTGTGCTGCAGCAAATGCTGTTTTGGACACAATTATAGATGAAAATATCCTAGATAATGTCAACGAAGTGGGGGAATACTTCATTTCAGAACTTAAAAAATTAGACAAGGACGTTATTGCTGATGTAAGAGGAAAAGGTCTTATGGTTGGAGTAGAACTTACCAAACCTGGGGCAGAATATGTGGACAAACTCCGAGAAGCAGGATTTTTAATCAACTGTACTGCTGACAAGGTTTTGAGATTCGTACCACCACTGATAATTACAAAAGAAGAAATCGATGAGTTTGTTAAGGCACTTGATGAAATCTTATAGTTAAAAGTATATTGGAGGTTTTATTTATTGCAAGGAGAGTTGAGTATTTGTGCAATACTTGCGGATATACTTATACTTCCGTAGATGAAATATTTTGGATAAATGATGCTGGACATGTTATTGTAAAGCCTTTGGTGAAATCAACATCAGCTGAAAGTTCAGATGCTGTCATTAAAGGGTTTTTTACCAGATATTACTGCTATGAATGTCAGAAATTCATCAATAAGTTCATTATATATAAAAAGGCAGCTGACATTGATGAAGGTAGAATCATTCAGTTGATTGAACAGTATGATGACAATCCAAAAATCATACAGTTTGATGATGAATTCCAAAGATGTCTCGAATGCGGCAGTGAATTGCCTTCAAAAGCCAGTTACTCATTTGCATTTGATGTTGGCGGTGAATTCCACATTGGCGAGGATGACTATGACTTCTCCAAGGGTGAGAAGTTCAAGTTTGCCGGAGTTTATCATGGATATTACTGTTCAAACTGTAAAAAACAAATCAATAAATTTGTCGTTACTGAAAACAATGCGGAATTTTCCGATTCACAAATCAGAGAAATACTTGAACAGCACACAAATGATTTGACAATATTCATTCGACGTGATTTTGACATCTGCCAGGACTGTGGTAAAGAGGTTTATTATCTGAACCGGAATTCTACCTGTCCAAAATGCAGGAGAGGTAGGTTAACTATTGTAGGTCATATAACAGTTAATTAAATCTCCCAATTTCTTTTTTTCAATAGCTTTTCAAGTGATGTTGAAATCTCCAATTCTTTAATTTTTTCTAGGCTTGCCCACATCCAGTCGGTATGTTCTTCACTTATTTCAACCTCTCCTTCAGCATTTTCAAGATACATCATCAGTTGCACTGTCCGCTTGTGCATATAATCGTTTTGAACGGCTTCACAGAAGTCTCCAACTTCACAGTCAAGATTTGTCTCTTCCTTGATTTCACGCACCAGTGCATCTGCAAAGTGCTCTCCCTTTTCAACTTTTCCGCCCGGAAGCTCCCACATTTTAGGATCTGTTCGGCTTTTCGGATGTCTTTTCACAATCAGGATTTCATCTGTATCATTTCTAATTATTCCCCTTACTGTAAGTCCATAGGTTTTCATGGTATTATTTTTATTTTTCTGGTAAATATTCTAAACGGAAAAATACTTTCCTTCGCTATTTTTAAATAGATTAAAATAGATAAATAAATTCATAATGTAACTTTTTAGGAGTTTTAATTATGGATTTAAATATTAAAGTAAATGAAAAAAACCACCTTGACATAGGTGGTGCGGATGCAGTTGATATTGCAGATGAATTTGGAACTCCAACCTTTGTAATTGATGAAAACAGGATAAGGGAAAACTATAAAAAATTTTATGGTACATTTTCAAAATATTATCCTGACTTCAAAGTGTTCTATGCATGTAAAGCTAATACCAACATCGCTGTCATGAAAATTTTGGAAAGCGAAGGTTGCTGTAGTCCATGATGAAGGCGTTGTATTAAACATCGATTCAGTTTCAGCATTGAAAAGATTGGCTAAAATCGTTGATCCTGAAGGATTGAAACTCTCATTCAGGGTAAACCCTATGGTTGGTGCAGGACATCACGAACATACCATTACTGGTGGGGTGATGAGTAAATTTGGTATAATGGACAATGAAGCAGTTGAAGTTTACAAATTGGCTCAAGAATTAGGATTTGACCCAATTGGTATGCATTCTCACATTGGATCAGGAATTTTAGATCCGGAACCATTCAAATTAGCTATTGAATCCACCATGGATATTGCAGGACAGGTCCATGAGGAAACAGGAATAAACTTCGAGTTCATTGATTTCGGTGGAGGTATTGGCGTTCCTTACACTCCTGATGAGAATCTCTTGGATTTGGACAAGTTTGCTGAAGTCAATGTGGGTTTATTCAAAGAAAAATTGGAAAAATACGGTATGGATAACCCTACAATGTTTTTAGAACCTGGAAGATACATTGTTGCCGATGCTGCTGTACTTCTTGTAACAGTTAACAGTGTAAAACAAAGCTACAGAAAATTCATAGGTGTAGATGCAGGTTTCAACACACTCCAAAGACCTGCAATGTACGGTTCATACCACCATATTGTAGATGCAAGCAGAATGGATGCTCCTAATACTCAGGAAGTGGATGTTGCAGGTAACGTGTGCGAATCCGGAGATTTATTCGCACGTGACAGGCCGCTGCCGGATATTGAAGAAGGGGACGTATTGGGTATTATGAATGCAGGTGCATACGGATTTACCATGTCTTCAAACTACAATTCAAGACCATTGACTTCTGAAATATTGGTGACAGATGGCAAATGCAATGTTGTTAGAGAAAGAGAAACATTCGAAGACTTATATGCAAAACAAAGCATTCCACCACACTTAAAATAAGTTGATACTATGGTAGACCTAAAAGGATTAAAATTTTCAAAAATGCACGGGATTGGTAATGATTTCCCGATAATCGATGAAAGTAAAGGGGAAGTCATTCCCGAAGCTGATAAACCTGAAGCCTGCAGAATTTTATGCCACAGAAACTTTGGAGTAGGTGGAGACGGAGTATTGTTTGTCGAACCTTCTGAAGTGGCTGATATTGGATACAGAATGTTCAATCCTGACGGTAGCGAAGCTGAAATGTGCGGTAACGGTATCAGGTGCTTTGGGGATTTTGTATACAGAAAAGGCATTTTAAAACAGGAAAAGATGACTGTTGAAACCAGGGCAGGAATCAAGACAATTGAAATTACCTTGGAAAATGACGAGCCTGCATTGTTCAAGGTGGATATGGGTCTTTCTACATTTAAAACTCCTGAAATACCTATGACCTCTGATGAGGATGAGTTTTTGGATGGTGAATTGGAAGTAATCGACACCACATTTAATGTAACAGCAATCAGTGTCGGAAATCCTCACGCAATCATTTTCGTTGATAATGTTGATGAAGTGGATATCGATAAGTATGGCCCGGCCATTGAAGCCCATGAAGTTTTCCCTGAAAAAATCAACGTACACTTTGTAGAGGTAGTCTCTAAAAATGAAGGTAAAATGATTACATGGGAAAGGGGTGCTGGCGTAACTCTAGCTTGTGGTACAGGTGCAACTTCAACAGCAATTTCCGGATATAAACTGGGGCTATTCGATGAAAATGTTTTGCTTCATTTGCCTGGCGGAGATTTGAAATTCCAAATTTATGAAAAAGAAGATAAGCTTGGAGCCTTCATGGAAGGTCCGGCCAAACTTGTTTTTGACGGAGAATTCTAGTTCTCCCTATTTTTTTATTTTAATTCCTTTTTTCTTATGATTATTCCGAATATAATGTTCAAAACAGAAAAGGCAAGTACCAATCCTGTCCATATGGTAATTTCTGTTTGAATGTAGATAATTATTGCGGCTATTATTATAAAAATAATTCCTATCATCATTGATTGTGTTCCTCTGTCCATATTTTCATCTCCTTATATTTTGTATGCATTTATTAACGTAATATCTTCAAAAAAGAAGTGTTCGGATGCAGCTATTTCTGCTATGAATCCCAGTTCGTCCAGTTTTGACAGCGTTTCATCATTGCCCGAAAGTGAAGACTGTATCATCTGCACAATTCCACCATCATTTAAATGATTTTTTACTTCATTTAAGAATAAATCGATAACTTTCCTACCATTTAATCCACCGTCAAATGCATAATTTATGGTGTTGTCTAAAACTTCATCTTCTTCAGTCGGTAGATATGGAGTATTGAATAGAATTACATCAAACTTTCTATTTTCCACAACATCAAAGAGGTTTCCCCATAGGATTTCAATGTTTTCGATATTGTTTTTCCTGAAATTTTTCCGGGCAAGTTCGCATGCATCAAAGTTGATGTCGGTCGCTGTGATTTTGTCGGTCAGTCTTGAGGCATACATTGCAACGATTCCACTTCCGGTTCCAATTTCCAAAACGCTTTGCCCTTCTTTTATCTGTAAATTTTCGGCAAGCAAATAGCTGTCTTCAGCCGGAACATAAACATTATCGTCAGTATCTATAATAAAGTCTTGCATGGTATCTACTCATTGAAAATAGGGTTTAATTCCTTTGATATGTACAGTATCTCCTCGGGTTCCAGTACTATGACCCTTTTTTCGAGATAATCATTCAGCTTATCATCCTCAATTGAATTCAGTCGCTGCTTTAGAACTTTCTTGTCAATACGGCTGATGATGTGTCTGGAATCGATCAGGGCATTCCTGATTTTTTTGTTTCTATGCTGAAACAGTGCTTTTGTGAAATTGGAATAGGTTTCAAAATCTATGTCTTCGATTTTGTTTTCTTTAGGTGTCAGTTTAACAACAGTGGAGTCGATTTTCGGCTTTGGTATGAAACTTTCTGAGCTGACATTTGTCAGGGCATCAACGTTACACTTGAAATACAGCATTGCCGAAAGTCTTGAATAGTTTTTGCTTCCGACCTCTCCGTTCATGCGGTCGGCAAATTCCTTTTGATACATTAAAATGGCTAAGTCAAAGTCATAATCTAAAAATTTGAAGGTAATGGGTGATGAGATTTGATAAGGTAGGTTTGAAATGATTTTATTGAACTTGGGAAAATCAGTTTTCAGTGCATCATCATTGATTAACTCTACATTATCGATTTTTTCATTTTTAAGTCGTTCGGTCAGTATTTTGCAGATGTTTCCATCCTGCTCGATAGCTATTACTTTTTTAGCTTTTTTTGCAAGTTCAATTGTTAGTGTACCTATTCCGGGCCCTATCTCCAAAATGATGTCATCCTCATCAATTTCTCCAAAATTAACAATCTGATTTCGTTTGTTTTCATCAATCAGATAATTTTGGCCAAGATTTTTGTTTAATGTTATCCCATGTTGATTTAAGATGCTTTTGGTTATTTTTGATAGAGATTGGGAGGTATCACTAGTCAATTTATCACTTATTTTCTTGGTTTTCGTGACCTTCTTTGGGGTCTTGGAGCTTGTGTAAAAAGATTATATTTGTTTTTTCCTCTTTTAGGAGTAGTAGTATCTAATTCTTGCTGTACTCTTTTTACAATCATTCCTGCAGGATCTGCCAAATTAGGAAGCCTTTGTGAAAAGTCTTCAAAGCTTTCAAATGGTTTTTCTTCTCTAGCTTCAATAATTTCCCACATGTATTTTTTACCAATTCCAGGAATTAACTCTAATTTGTGGAGTCTTGTGCTTAACGCTTCAGCGGTATTGAAGAATTCGACGAATTTTTCCTCTTGTGATTCAACAATGTCCCGAATCGCATATTCCAATTCGATTCTGCTTGTTGCTGTCAAGTTTTCAAAATCTAACTTTCCAAGAACTCTGTATATTTTGTCTCTTTTGCCTTTTCCAATATATACTGTGTCTTGTATTTCTAAATCTACTCCAGTTTTTGGAGCTAATTCTAGTAAAGTGAATTGTTCTGTACCAATAGCTTGAGCAATGGCTTTTCCACCAAATTTAGACATGTCGGTTTTGACATATCCACGACTTAAGTAGTCCAGTACAACAGCATACTCTTCTTTTTTTGCTGCCGGTCCTTTATCATTTTTGTTTTTATTATCCATGTTATCACTTCACTATTGCTTTTTTTTCTTAATCAAAAAATTGACTAAAGATAAACTTATTATTAGTTTTTATTTTTTAATGTAATAAACATATCTAAAAAAAGCGGGGTTTTATTTAAAAAAAGTTTAAATAATAAAAAAAGGGAATAGTTATGGAAACTATTCTTCAACATCATATTGTTCTAAGATTTCTAAGATTTGCTCCATCTCTTCTTTTTGTGGTTGATATGGTTCTTTAGCGAAAATCAGTCTTAAATCTGCTAAATCCTGAGGAGCCAAATCTACAATATGCACTATTGCTCTAGTTCTTAAGTTTGGAAAAGTTTCTTGAAGTTTTTCCATAATTTCTTCACTATCTTGCGCAGAATATCTTTTGAATCTTGAAAGATGGTTTAAAGTTAAATTTTGTTCGTAGTTCAGTTCATTATTTTCAGAGAACTCTTCAAGAACTTCTTTAACTCTAGCGCTTGGTATTGCTTCACTTTCAATTATTTCTTTTCCAATCATAAAAATCAGTTTTGTAATTTTAAGTGGTCTGGTCTGACAATTAATTCTTTAGCTTTATTTCCATCAGTTAATGAAACAATGTAAGCTTTTCCTTTTTGACCAGTGATTTTACCAGTTTTTCCATGGAACCTAGGAGATGGTTGTCCTTTTTGGATACTTGGGTTGATAGTAATGTGAACTAAGTCTCCTTCTTCAAATCTTTGGAGTCTGTTTGTAATAGGGTTAGTTCTACCTGGCCTTTGTACTTTTGTCATTTTTTTTCTTGATCTACTTTTCAATCCTCTTGATCTTTGCATTTAAATAACCTCTTAATCAGTTCAGTCTGGGTATTTAATTAAATCTATGTTATCAGCTACCTAGTATTACAAAAGCCCATAAATACTAGTAACATAGAATATGAAAATTAAAAAATTATCATCAGTGATATGATAATGATATAATTTTAGTCTAAAGATATTTATATACTTTTAGTTTTTAGGGCAATTTTGCCGTTTTTAAAAATATAAAATAAAAATAAAAAAGTAAAGCTAAAATTAATATTTAGCTTTTTTTCATTTCATATTCGATGGTGTTGAATCCCAATACTTCTGCATATTTGAGAAGGCCTTCTGGGAAGTTCTCTTTGAGGTGGTTGAGATTTTCCTGTTCTCCGTCGTATTTGATGTCTAGGTGTATGCTTTCGTCGTAATCTATGACCAGTGCCTCTACATATGTTCCGGGTGGATTTGTGTCTAGAATCACGTCAAATATTTTGTTTGTGTTGTTGCAGAATTCTTCATTTGCATTCAGGTTTTTCAAATGCTGCATGCATTCATCTCTTTCTTTTTGGTCATTGTCTGTCAGGGCGAAATTTCTGGTTTTATCGACTAAATCCTTTTCAATAAAGAAAATGCTACTGTATTTCGGTTCTCTCTTTTGAATCACCTTAACGGCAATCACAATGAAAATCATTGAAAGTATGCATCCTACTGGGAATCCTAACCATATTCCGTCGGATCCTATTATGTTATATAATGTATACACTGACGCCAACGGCAATACGAGGGTGTAGAGGATTGAAAGTACTGTTGAGAGTGTAGACCTTTCGATGGCTTCGTAATAGAATACCAGTATGCTTGGAAGTATTGAAAATAGGAACAGGAACGAATACAATTGAAGTGCATGTTTTGCAAACTCTCCGATATCCTTATGATTGAAGTTATAAAGGGCAAGGAATGCGTCAGGCCATATCCATATTGCCGCTGTTAAGATTACTGCGAATGCTATTGAGATTATAAAAGATATCTTGATTAAATGTTTTAGATTTGCATAGTCGTGCTTTGCATAATATATTGGAACGATTGATGTTAATGTTTCTGCAATTCCGACATCGATAATACTTGCGATTACCAGTGCATCCATACACAGCAGGTATGTGGTCAATCCGGTATCTCCTAGGGTTGAGGCCAGGAAAGCGTTTATTATGTAAACGAATATCACATCAAAAATACCTATACTTGCGCCGGGGAAACCTATTTTTATCATTTCTGCACTGTTTTTGATGAATGTCTTAATTTCAAGTGCTTTGCGGACAAATCTGAATGTTCTTTTTGGATTGCGGATGTATATTAAACACATTGCAAGACAGGCGGTATATCCTATAAATGTTGCAAGTGAAGAGGAAGCCATCCCCATTCCGGATGATAAAAATATGTAATTAAGAATAATGTTTACAACATTGGCAAAGATAATCGCTGCTGATGCAAAGTTTGGCTGTCCGTCCACACGAATGTATTGGATAAGCACTCCCGCAACGGTGGATACAACAAAACAGGCAAACAGATATGTGGAATACTGCAATACAAGGGGTTTGTTGGCAGGTGTTGCATGCAATATTGTAGCCAGCGGGTCCATGAATATGAAGCAGATGACTGCCATTATCATGGATGCAATGAATGACAGTACCATTGATGTTGTAAAGTATCGGTTGCTTCCGTCTGTATCGAATTCCGCCTTTTTGTTCAGTGCTAAAATTTGTCCTCCAAGTCCGAATAACCATTCGAAAACAGTTATTAACAGTATTAATGGTTCTAAAACTTCAATAGCGCCAACAGCAAGTTCTCCAATATATGAGCCTACAAAAAAGCTGTCTATGACTGAACTTATGTTTAGTGCCATTACGATAAGTAATGTCGGCAATAATAATTCCTTAAATTTGCTGTCTGCAATTTTAAAATTCATATGTCTTCTCCTTAATGTCGTGTCTCATTTTGAAAAAATAAAGCTAAATGATAATATTTTAGCTTTTTTTCATTTCATATTCTATTGTATTGAATCCTAGTACCTCTGCATATTTGAGAAGGCCTTCCGGGAAGTTCTCTTTGAGGTGGTTTAGGTTTTCCTGTTCTCCGTCGTATTTGATGTCTAGGTGTATGCTTTTGTCATAGTCGATTACTAGTGCTTCTACGTATGTTCCATGCGGGTTTGTCTCCAGAATCACGTCAAATATTTTGTTTGCGTTGTTGCAGAATTCTTCATTGGCATTCAAGTTTTTCAAATGCTGCATGCATTCTTCTCTTTCTTTTTCATCATTGTCTGTCAATGCGAAGTTTCTGGTTTTATCAATCAGGTCATGTTCAATGAAGAACAGAGTGCTGTATTTCGGTTCTCTCATTTGCATTACTTTAACAGTAATTACAATGATAATCATGGAAACTATACAGGATACAGGGAATGCTATCCATATTCCATCAGAACCTATTAGGTTATACAATAGGTATACTAAAGTCAATGGCAATACGAGAGTATAGAGGGTTGAAAGTACTGTTGAGAGTACTGACCTTTCGATTGCTTCGTAATAGAATACCAGAATACTTGGAAGTATTGACAATAGGAAGAAGAATGAATACAGTTGAACTGCATGTGTTGCAAATCCTGCAATGTCCTTATGGCCGAAATTATAAAGGGCCAGGAATCCGTCAGGCCATACCCATATGAATAATGTTAATGCTGTTGCAAAGACTACTGAAAGCATTAATGATATTTTAATTAAATGTTTTAGATTTGCATAGTCATGCTTTGCATAATATATCGGAACGATTGATGTCAATGTTTCTGAAATTCCCACATCGACAATACTTGCGATTACCAATGCGTCCATACACAGCATGTATGTGGTCAATCCCATATCTCCTAATTCTGCAGCAATGAAAGCGTTCATTATGTAAACGAATATCACATCAAAGACACCAATACTTGCACCTGGGAAACCTATTTTTATTATTTCTATACCTTCTTTGATGAATGTCTTAATTTCAAGTGCTTTGCGAACAAATCTGAATGTTCTTTTTGGATTGCGGATGTATATTAAACATGCTGCTAGACATGCTGTATAACCTATAAATGATGCAAGTGAAGCGGAAGCCATACCCATACCGGATGATAGGAACAGGTAATCCAGAATGATATTGATTACATTGGCAAGGATAATAACTATTGATGCAAAGTTTGGTTGGCCATCAACACGAATGTATTGGGTAAGCACTCCTGCAATGGTAGATACAACAAAACAGCCATACAGGAATGAGGCGTATTGCAGTATGAGAGGTTTTGTACCTGGTGTTGCATGCAATAGGTCAGCCAGTGGATCCATATATGCGAAACAAATCACTGCCATTATCAATGATGCAATGAATGACAGTACTATTGATGTTGTAAAGTATCGGTTACTTCCGTCTGTATCGAATTCTGCTTTTTTGTTCAGTGCTAAAATTTGTCCTCCAAGTCCGAATAACCATTCAAAAACGGTTACTAATAAAATTAATGGTTCTAAAAGGTCAATTGCAGCAACTGCATTTTCACCAATAAAGGTGCCCACAAAGAAGCTGTCTACAACTGAACTTATGTTTAATGCCATTACGATAAGTAATGTTGGCAATAATAATTCCTTAAATTTACTGTCCGCAATTTTATAATTCATATGAATTCACCTAGTTAATCAAAATAATGTACCTCAATTAAATGTTCGATAAATCGTTTAAGATATCCTTCATCACATTCAGGCCATTCAAATCCTATTGCGTTAAGGATATCAAGTGTCAGGTCTATGCTGACGATTTCTCCACTGTCACTTTCGTCATACTCAACTTCACCAGTGCCTTCGTCAAAGTCATCGATAGTTAAATCTGCTGTAATGATTCCCTGAATGTTTTCATCCATGTTTTCCTCATAGATTTTTCTGAATTCTTCAGGTGTGACGTCTTCAATACCAAATCCAAATGAATTTAGAGCATCAATGATGTCACTGGTAGGTATTAGTTTGTCACTTACTGCATGGAATACTACTGATTCTTTAGGGGTCTTTGCAAGAGCAAGTGTTGCCTTTGCCACATAATCGATTTGACTCATTTCAATTATCTCTTGGGAAATGGAAGGAATTGTGGCCTTCAAGTTCTTGATGGCTTTGATATTGTTCAAGAACGCATTTGTGTCATAGTTTTTCTGGAACACTCCGTCAGAGTAACGTGCCATAAGGTTTCCTACTCTTATTATTTTTGTATTCAAACCGGATAAAGCTTTTTCAAGAACCATTCTTTCTGCCAAGAACTTACTGTTCAGGTACTTGTTGGATAAGTCTTGTCCCCAGTATAATGTTGTTTCATCGCAGTTTAAGTCATTAGGGTCTGCATCTTCTGAATAGTCTTCCAGTACACTGGTTGTGGATATTTGAACATAAGTTATATCGTTTGCATCAGCAAATTCAAGACCGTTAACTACTCCGTCGACATTTACTCTGAAGATGTAGTCATCGTGAGTGTAGTGTTTTACGATAGCTGCACAATTGATTATTGTGTCAATAGGATAACCTTCTAACTTCTTGAAGTCATCAAGACTTGTTATGTCTCCTTCGCTTAAGATTATGCGTGATCCGATAAGGTCGCTGAAGTCTTCATCGAAGTAGTAGTTCATTAAATCTATGAAACGATCTTCACAGGTATCGAACTGACCTTTTCTTAACATACAGTAGATTGTACCTTCTTCATTTTTGATGTATTCGTATAATACGTGAACACCTAAGAAACCGGTTACTCCAGTTAGCAATACATTGCCTAACTCTAGATTTGCACCTTTTGCAAAGTTTTCAAAGGTGTTTTCCTCGAGAAGCTTGTCGATTGAACTGTAGTCGTAGTTTTCGATAATGTCAACATCAAGGTCATCTGAGATTTCATCGCCTGAAAGGAAACTTGCAAGTTTTCTTGGAGTTTGATTTCTGAAGATGTCGTCATATTTCACGTTATAATCCTGTTTAAGCAACTCTATAATGAGTTTTGATGCTATAAGTGATGTTCCTCCTATTTCAAAGAAGTTGTCTTCTGCACCGACGATTTCTATGTCGAGGATAGATGAGTATATTGCACAGATTGTTTGTTCAAGCTTGTTTTTAGGAGGGACATATGTCATTTCAAGTTTAGGTTCAGGCAACGCTTTCACATCTGTTTTACCGTTAGGGGTTTGAGGCATTTCATCAATTTGCATGAAGACTGTTGGAACCATGTATTGTGTAAGTCTTTCGCTTAAGTATGCTTTGAGGGCATCCTTGTCGATTTCCTCATCAGCAGTGAAGTATGCGCACAGATGCTCGTTGTTCCTGATTTTTTTGATTACGACAACGGCATTTTTTATATCTTCGAATTTGTTTATGTTGGATTCGATTTCTCCGATTTCTATTCTTAGTCCTCTGAGTTTGATTTGGTTGTCGATTCTTCCCTTGATGTCAATATCTCCATCAGGAAGCTCAATTGCGTAATCCCCACTTTTGTAGTATGGGACGTCATCAATTGTCATGTATACTTCTTCGGTTTTGTCGGGCATGTTGTAGTATCCTTTACCTACACCGACACCTCCGATGTACAGCTCTCCCATCACTCCTTTAGGCAGGAGTTTTCCATCAATGTCTCTGACATCAGTAATGTAGTTTCTTAAGGCAGGACCAATGGTTATGTTTTCTGGGTCGGTTATTTCCTTGTAGTTGGAAGCTATTGTTGCTTCGGTTGGTCCGTAACTGTTATATACAGCTGCGTCACAGTATTTTTTAACTCCATTGAATGCTTGAGCTGAGAACTGCTCTCCTCCCATGACTATACATTTTGCGCAGTCAATCGCATCACAGAATTCCTCGAATTCAAGGTATGAGAGCAATCTTGATGGTGTGAATTCCATAACTTCAGGTTTTTCACGTTTAATCAATCTAATCAGCTCTACGATGCTTTTTATTTCATCGTCGTTTGCAAAGATTATTTTTATTCCGTTTGTAATACCTGTCAGGATGTCCTCGAGAGATGTGTCGAATGCTATTGTTGCAATACTTAATAGATTGCTGTATTCACATTTAGGATTTGCTTCAGTTTCGTTACATGCATTTTCATGACTGATCATTACACCTTTTGGATTTCCTGTTGAACCTGATGTGTAAATCATGTATGCCAAATCATCAGGATTAAGTTCAATATTTGTGTTGTCGGTATTGGTCTCTTCAAGTAATTCTTTAATAGATATTGAATTTAGGTCAAAGCCATCTACATTAATTATGTAATCTGCCTGACTGTTTTCATATATGTATTCAATTCTTTCTTTAGGGAACTTTAAATCGAGTGGTATGAAGGCACAGCCTGCTTTTAATACACCGATTATTGAAGCAATCAGGTCACTTGTTCTTGGAAGCATAATCAAAATATTGCTTCTAGGTTTGACACCTTTTTTGATAAGTGCATTAGCTATACGATTTGACTTTTTGTTGAGTTCATCATATGACAGGGTCTCATCGGATGCAACAAGTGCAATTTCATCAGGTTTCTCTTCCACTTGCGCTTCAAAACGTCTGTGGAGGAATGGATTAACTACTTCTTCAAATTCAGGTGGTAGGAGGTTGGTTGCAAGCTCAATATCTTCAATTCTCAATTTGTCCATATCGTTTACGAAGAATTGGACCAATGTGTATTTGATTGCTTTTAGGAATTCCTTAGTATATTCCTCAGTATAGATTTGGTCATTGTACTCAATGTAGATTGCAATTTCGTCTCCATCATCGTAAATGTCTAAATTGATTTTGTAATCAGTTGCTACAGTTCCGTCAAGCTCTTCCATGGCATATGTATTTCCTTCCATTTCAAGGCTGTCGGTTTCGAATGCTCCGTGATATGAATAGAAGAATTCAGGTTTCAATTGATATTCTTCGGAAAGTGTAGTGTATGGGTAATTGCTGTGTACCAATGCATCTTTCCATGATTTGTCAACCACTTTAATGAAGTCTTCAACCATCATTGACCTGTTTTCGCTGGCCACCATGATTGGGAGTGTTTTTACTAACATTCCTTGTGTATTGTAGTAGTTGGAGTTGGACCTTCCGTTGAAGATTGTTGTTATCAGTGCCTTATCTGAGAATGTAAACTTGTTAAGAGCCAGTATTGTTGCACTCATGAAGAGTACGTTTGGACTTATGGAATGGTCTTGACAGAACATTCTCACGAAATTGGAGTCGATCATGTCTTCAAGGAGCTTGATTTTACCTTCATCCGGATTTCCATTTATGTTTGGAGTAAGTACAGTGGATTCGAATCCTTGAGCAAACCGGTTTTTGTAATACTCTTTTGAAATTTCATTTTCACTGAGTTCGGTTTCAATTAAACTGTATGCGAATCCGTCTACAATTTCTTCACTTAATTCTTCACCGCTGTAAGCGTTCATTATGTCTTCGAAAAGAATGTCCTGTGATACACCATCTGTGATTAGGTGGTGAATATCTGTGAAGAGCACAGTTTCATCAGGAGTCTTGTAAATCTTGAATCTGAACAGTTGATTGTCTTCAATCGGAATGTATTGGATATCCTTATCCATCATCTCTCTATTTGTGATTGAGTCTACTTCTACGATTTCAATTTCATCAATTTCAGCGTCGTCACATCTTTTTTGTCTCAATTCACCCTCAGGGGTGGTGACTATTCTTGTTTTGAGATATGGATGTGCTTCGACAGTATCGATTATGGCCTGTTTGAGTTTGATTGCATCAACATTGTCGCCAAAGCGTATGCAGGAAGGCATTGTGTATTTGATTTCTTCTGTTTGCTTACATTCATAGTAGATACCTAACTGATTGGATGTTAATGGGAATAAATCCATTGTTTCTGCAGTCTTGATGATTTCCGGAGAACAAATCAGTTATTTCAATGTTTACATCAGTTTCATTGTAAATCATTGAATTCAATTTCATCAATGTCAATGAAGTGAATCCTAAAGCGTATAAATCGTCTGTAATACCGAATTCCTCTGCGCTTGTAAGTGATGAAACGAGCTTGAATATCTTTTTCTCGGTTTCGGTCTCAGGCTCAACAAAGTCAAGTGCCAATGAAGGTTCAGGCAATGCCTTGATGTCTGTTTTACCGTTAGGGGTTTGAGGCATTTCTTCAATTTGCATGAAGACTGTTGGAACCATGTACTTGGTCAGCTTGTTTTGCAAGTAACGTTTCAGGAGATTAATATCAATATCTCTTTCTGCAGTGAAGTAGGCACATAAATGCTCGCTGCTGTTGATTTTCTTGATTACAACGGCGGTATTTTTGATGTTAGGGAATCTGGTAATGTTGGATTCGATTTCTCCGATTTCTATTCTTAGTCCTCTGAGTTTGATTTGGTTGTCGATTCTTCCCTTGATGTCCAGTTCACCGTCTGGAAGTTCTATTGCGTAGTCTCCG
Source organism: uncultured Methanobrevibacter sp. (assembly GCA_900319985.1). Taxonomy (GTDB): domain Archaea; phylum Methanobacteriota; class Methanobacteria; order Methanobacteriales; family Methanobacteriaceae; genus Methanocatella. The sequence continues at coordinate 16,113 of ONQL01000046.1, forward strand.
CTTCTGTAGTATGGGATGTTGTTGATTGTTAGGTATACTTCTTCGGTTTTGTCGGGCATGTTGTAGTATCCTTTACCTACACCTACACCTCCGATGTAGAGTTCTCCCATTACTCCTTGAGGTAAGAGTTTTCCGTCGATGTCTCTTACTTCTGTTACGTAGTTTTGTAGGGCTTTACCGATTGTGATTTTTTCTGGGTCGGTTATTTCCTTGTAGTTGGAAGCTATTGTTGCTTCGGTTGGTCCGTAACTGTTGTATACTTTGGCGTCTGTG
>ONQL01000041.1 GCA_900319985.1 uncultured Methanobrevibacter sp.
AATAACAATAGCTGGAAATGACGGAATAAGTGTAGAGAAAAAAAGAGAAATGGTAAAAAACGTGTCAAAAGTAGTTGCAGATGCTTACGATCTGCCTGTTGAAGCAATAACTGTTTTGGTTCAAGCCTATCCAAAGGAAAGCATTGGAGTGGCCGGTGAACTATTGTCTGATAGGGAATAATCACTTTCCCTTGAAGATTTATAAAAAAAGGGAATTTTGAAGCAAATCAAAATTCCCAAAATTTACAGACTAAATGTGTTAAACTAAATTAACACAGTAATATATAGTATTGGAAGGTATTTAAAAATTTGGATTGAAGCGACAATCCGACCCTCCATCATCAACTTTTCCAATCTCATTTCAATGAGAAATCTTTGCAAACATTTTACACAATAATGCCATTTTTCACATGAACATTTTTCCAACAAACCATGATAGAGAGGTACATTTCAAGTGTAAAAGCTTAAAAATCAGAATTTTTTAAAATAAATAATGATTTTTTTACCAAATGTTGAAACTGAATTATTTCATTATATTTAATCATGAAAAAAGGCAATTTCATGAAATATTGATATTGATGTGAGAAAAGCCGGAATATGGCAAAAATCTTGAGTTACTGGGAAGTAAAATTCTTACAGAAAGCCATTTTAAATGTGTTAAAAATGATTTGTCAGAGCAATTGTTTTGTTTTGATGCACATGAATGAAGGCCTTAAAAATATTTATGATTAACCCATTCAAAAATTGATTATGATAACAGGACATATTATGGATAGAATTTTATTGATTTGAAGTGCTGTGAATCAATTTCATCAATTCGGGTCAAAATCGGCAAAAATTTTCACAGAATTTTGATAAATTTTTAAGGTCTGATTGAAAAAATGCAATATATTTTTAACATATTAATTAAATTTCAATTCTGGGAAATATCATAACCCCCAAACATTAAAAAGAAAACAATCAAAAATTATTTCCAAAACCGAAATAGATTAGGGCAAAAAACGGAATTTAAGGAAAAATAAAAGAATTATAGTAAAAAAATTTCATTCTAGATAATAGCTAAAAAGCGATTTTAGGCAAAATTCGGCACGAATAACAGAAAGATTAATGAAAATATCTGAAAAGTCAGCAAAGATTGAAAAAACACACCCTCAAAAAATTGCAGAATTTGAAATGAAAAATCATGATCTTCACCTGCAATTTATGAAATTCATGAAAAATTATGACAAAATTCCTGAGATGCTATTATTGATACACTACACAAATCATCACCTCCAAAAGGTCACTTTCAACAAAACTCATGATCTACAAGAAAAGACATGATACCACCCGACACCAGCACCCCTATTGACCTGACTTATTGCACCACCACCAAAACTGAAATAATTTTTAAACTTTCAGGACCTATGAAAGAAAAATCGGGATTTACTTGAAAAAAATCTTCATATTATAATGGGAAAAAATGCATTTTAAAATGAAGTGATATAGATTTGCTGAATTAAAACTCCCAGTTATAAGTATAGCATCAAAAATATTGAAGATGCATCCAAAAATATTAACTTGAGTTTGACCATGTCTTAAATAATTACGGATTTATGCAATATAACATATATTGGTATGTATGAGATTCGAAATATCTAAAAAAATTTAGGAATACCTAAAAATTAGCGAAAGATTTATATTACATTACAAAAAAATAATAAAACAGGAAGTGAACTTGTAATCTCCAACATAACATACAATCACTTCCACATCCCACAATTATTGGAGGTGAAAAATATGATCATTGGAATTGAAAACCTGAAAGCAAAACAAGAAAAAGAAAAACAGGATTCCGAATAAGCGAATCTATAATGCCGCACAATTGAAAAATAAGGGTTTCCTCCCTATTTTTTATAATACATCACCAACCTCTTGAAAACTGTTTTTAAAACCTGCTGGGACAATGCAGAAAATATTTCAAAAAAAGAAAAGAATTAGGATTGAATCCCTAACTCTTCAGAATGAATTCGTTTATTTTTTAATTTTTGCTGATTTTTTAACAACTTCTTTCAGGTAGGTTACCTGATAGGTAACCTTTTTGCCAACTTTAAGCTTTTTAAGCACAGTTGATTTTATGGTAGCCTTTGCAATACCCTTAGCATTGGTTTTTGCCTTGTAGGTTTTGCCATTGAACTTGAATGAAACAAGTTTGCCCCCGATAGGAGTTTTTCCCTTCTTGAGGGTTGCAGTCAGGACAAGCTTTTTAGCGGATTTTTTGACAACTGCACTTTTTAATGAAAGCACTTTTTTAACTGTCACTTTAGGTTTCAATGTTTGTTTTGCATATTTGACAGCTACAGTGTATTTGGCAGGCTTGTATTTCATAGGCAATGAAGCAATACCATTAGCATTGGTTTTTTTAGTAACAGCCTTGTTTTTGCCTACCTTAAATGATACTTTAGCGCCTTTAAGAGGTTCTCCGTCAGTGCCTAAAATCTTTACATTATAGTTGAATCCATTGTAAACAGTTGCGGAAGTTGCAAAGAGTTTAGGAGCAGCTGCTTTTGAAACACGCACCTCATAAGACTGGCTAAAAATATAATTATCATCTACATCATATACATCAACATTGATTCCGTATAAACCTGCAGTTACCAGAGGCATTGAGACATCGGTTTTTCTTGAACTAATCGCTGCCTCTTTCAAATAACCGTTACTACCATAACAGCTGACTTTACCTTTAAATCCGGAAGGGACTAAAACAGAAACGATATTTTTACCAAATACGACAAAATTATCAGATATATCGATAATAGGATTAACCTGTATGGAGCCATCACGTGAACATATAATAGGCACTTCCCCGTCTTCAGTAAAATCCGCAGAATAGTCATTGCTGCCCAACTTCAATCCGGAAAGAGTGACTTTGGCATATCCATCAACAACCCTTTCACTGAACTCGTTGCCGTCGTAAAATACACTCAAGGTACCGTTGCAATATGAAGGAAGATTTATATAAAATTCAACACTTTCATTGAAAAGAATTTCTTCTGATGAGACAAGGATATTATAGTTTACAGAAAGGTCAAAAGTCCTGTTCTCAACATAATAGTCATCGCCGTCATAATACACACGGACATTATAGTCACCATACCCCAACATGTCGAATGATATTGCAGCCCTGCCGTTTTCAAATGCTTTTTTGGCATAGATTTCTCCATCGACTTCAACAACAAGATTGCCTTTAGCATCATTAGGCAAAACTAATGAAACCCCCTCATTTTTAGACTTATATGTAACATAGCCATCATAATTAATATATGCAGCTGTAGTGAATGTTTTAGTTACTTTTACAGGATGATTGTATTTAGCATCACCTGAATATTCAACAGAAATTAGGTGATTGCCGAAATATTCTGTGACATTTACTTCACAGTATCCGTCTTCAGCAGCCCGGTATTTGACTGGCTTTCCGTCAATAGTTACGTTAAATGAACCTTTAATGTCTTCAGGAAGATTAAATCCAACAAGATTTTCACCACCATAAATGAAATTGTCGACATAGATTGGAATTGTATAGTCCAGATTGATTTTTTTGGTTACATCAATAGGAACCTTGTTTCCTTTGTAGTAAACACGAATATCATGGGAGCCCACCGGCAGATTCAATAAGTCTACAGGACAGCGAACGGTTATCTCATGCTCATCCAAATCTTCAACCTCATCATCAACATCATATTTTTTAACCTGCTTTCCGTCTGCATATATGATTAATGTTCCAGTAGCATCTTCCGGGAGTTTTACGATTATATCGCTATTGTTATTGTAGTATAATGTTTCTGGAATGTCCACAACATAAGTTGAAACATTAAACAAGTATGAGCTGACCTTAGGTTCAAAGTATCCGTCACCTGTATAATTAAAGGTTAGGATATGGGTGCCTAAAGCCAATTTACCTGTTTCAATATAAATTGTCATCATATCAAATGCAGGAGTTCTGGAAATTTCACTGCCGTCAACATAGGTTATTACTTCTCCACTAATACCCTCAGGCAATGTGAAATCCACCATAATTTCAGAACCTTTTATATTTTCAGAGGGAACATCAGCATTCAGATTTACACAGGAAGGATCTACATCTGAAACCTTAACCCCTCGAGAATAAGAATAAATAATATTACCGTCATCCCCAATAATTTCAATATATATGTATTCCTCTTCACACACAGCCAAATCGGACAAGTGAACATTACATTTTCCAGTATTGTCTGTTTTTCCATTAAAAACCAGATTATCGCCAATAGCTACAGTTAAATTTTTGTTTTTATATTCCTCTGAGAAAATAACAGGAATATCATAGGTTTTTTTGCTGTAGAACTTGTTTGGAAGGTTCATATTTGGAATAACATCAAAATTGTTATTAGCAACAGTAGCATTATTATAAATGACATCTAAACAGTAAGCCTTATCAAATTCAAGATTATCAGGAATTGAATAGACCGCCTTTGAATCCTTAACTGTCACAGTCATTTCATCACATATGATGCTTTCATCATCATAATCCCTAAGAATGAATTTGAACTGCTCGCCGTCAGCATAATTGACTACAACATCGCTTGAAGAGTTAAAAAGGACTTCATTTGGAATATATACCTTCGGTAAAATAGCAAATACTTTTTCAGCCGTTTTGGCTTTGATGCTTTTGCCGTCACCTGTGTATGTTACCTTAACAGTCACATTGGAAGCAGATCCAGGACGATAAGGAATCCAAACCGAATCCTCCTCCAAATCAATGTTAAATTTTTCACCGTTTATATCTACGACAACTTTTCCTGTGTTTGAAGGAATATCTGCAGATACATAATTTACTTCCCCATATTCCCATTCAGCATAATCAACAGAAATATCAATACCATAATCATTAATGTTATATTTTTTGGATACTACCTTATCGTTGCAGATTTCACAGTCCTCGGAAGTGAAATCGACATTCAATGTGTGTGTACCGAATTCCCTTATTTTCAATGAAATCTGGTTAAATCCTGGGTAAACATAACTGGAATCTTCATCATCCTCATTATCATCAAAATAATAGGAAACTTCACCGTATGCATCTTCCGGCAAGGTCACGTTAATATTAAATTCTTCATATGCCTTTATACTATCCGGAAGAACTATTTCAACATCTTTCGGTTGACCTGACCCCTCATCAGCCACAATATTACCATCAGCTGAAGAGGACACATCAACAGCATCATCAATTTTCAAATTATCCGTAGTGTTTTCACTTGCGCTTGCAACGCCGAGTGTCAAAACCGCAAGCAAAAATATGGATAATAACATAATCTTATTTACTTTCAATTTTATCCCCAATTTAGTTTAATTTATATTCACATTGAATACAATACTATATCTGAAGCAGATATCATATATATTTTACTTTATTCTGGAAATTAAGCAAATTAAACAATGAAATCAAAGAAAAAAGAAGAAATATGAATAATTTTTAAAAAAAAAGAAAAATATTGAAAAAAATAAAAAAAAGAAAATAATGAAGTCAATAATTATCTGACAAGGAGCACTTCCCCATAGCCATTATAGTAGACGGTTTTATAGAACTGTATATAATATTTAAATGTGGCCACATATCTACCATAATTATATGTATAAAAAATCCTATCATAATGCCATCCTTTTTTAACATATTTCTTCATTATAGACTTTGTTCTCTTATTCGCGATTTTCTTTTTCTTGTTTGTTACCTTATTAATTTTATACTTTGACCATGAGTATTTTAATTTTAAAACAACCACTCCAACAGTTTTCCATTTTTTAGTTGAATACACCTTGTTATAGATACTGCCTAATTTGGAATTTTCCGGATTAATTTCCATTGAAAGCTTAGATTCCTCAACAGGTACGGACAATTTGGATTCAACAGACACTGCCACAGGTAAATTATCATTATTAGCAACAGACAAATTCTCAACATTGGAAATGGTCAAAGGTTCAACACCCCCCGAAATAGAAAGATTATCGCTATCAGATACACTTACAGAATTATCAACTGTCACAGAAACATTATTTTCATTGGAAACTGCCAAATTATCATCAACTTCATCAGCCACAGAAACATTATCCCACTTGAAAACAGTCAATTCATCATTAGTTTCATCAATGGCCAATATATTATCCTCGACAGTAATATTTTCACCTGCAGCCGAAACGGCAGATAAGACCAGGAAAAATATTACCAAAAAAATACTGATTAACTTAATATTCATTTTATCACCATATTTAATTGTAAAATTCCCCATATAATGTATAATAATAGGTTTATAAAACAAAGAATATAAATTATGTGTAAGTTAGAACAATAGTATCAATATAAAAAAAAAAAGAAAATAATGAAAATATCATTATTTTTTAACTTTTAAAGATTTTTTGACAGTATCCTTAATGCAGGTTGCCTGAAGCTTGACTCTGCTTCCTACCTTGAGATTGGCCAATGCAGATTTTTTAAGGGTCACTTTTGCAATGCCCTTGGAATTGACCTTTGCATGATATGTTTTTCCGTTGAATTTGAAGGTAACTCTTTTGGATTTCAGAGCATTGTTGACTTTGGCCTTAAGGATGAGTCTTGATGACTTTTTAACTTTAGTTGTTTTCAAAGCCACGGCATGTCTTACGCTCACCTTTTTGGACATTTTGGTCTTTTTGTAGACAGCAGTTATTGTATATTTTTTAGGAGCATATTTTGCAGGAATCCTGAATTTTGCAATGCCCTTGGAGTCTGTTTTGAGTGTTTTGACCTTTTTGCCATTTATTTTGAAGGTAACCTTTGCGTTTTTGATGACCTTTCCGTTGCGGCCGATCACTTTAACCTTATAGTCATCATTATAGGCAACCTTTGTGGAGAGAGCCTTGATTTTGACTGGAGCATAGTCCACATACACTCCGACATAATAGCTTTCCTTAAATCCGTCTGCACCCACATATTTTACATCCAAATCCCAATCGCCGAGAGGAAGTTTTGACAAATCAATCACTGCATATCCGTCCTTGATTGTTGCTGAATACTTTTTGGAGCCGATTTTTACGGAAATCCTGCCTTTGCATTTTTCAGGCACTTCAAAGTAAAGAACGTTTTTATCACCTACGCGAACACTGCTTTCATAGGTCATGGAGGGACCCACATAGACATAATCTATCAAATCTTCAACAAAGTAATCTTTGCCGTCATAGAGTGACCTGACAGTATATTCTCCAGGATTCATATCATCAAAACCTATTGACGCCTTACCCTTAACCAGCTTGACTGATTTGTAGAGTTTATCGTTGATGTAGACCTTGAGGTTTCCTTTTGCATTGCTTGGAAGAACAATGCTTATTTCAGACCCGTCTCCATATTCGACAGAAACCGGAACGTCTATCATATATATGACTGTGAAATTGGCTGATACTGATGAGGAATAGTATTTTTTGTCTCCAAGATATGTAACATTGACAGAATAATTGCCCCGTTTATATTTGGAAATGTCGATTATCAAATCCTGACCTGATTTTTTAACAGGAACAGACTTGTTGTTGATTGTTGCCCTGAAGAGGTTCACGTTCATGTCTTCGGGAATATAAACTTCAATGGAATTATCCTCACCGTATATGTAGAATCCGTCTGAATAGAGGTCCATTTCATAGGTAGTGTTTGCAGTGTGGACCTTTTGTCTTGTGAACTTATTTGTCTCGACAAGCACCCTGATTTCATGGACTCCACAGGTTATTGAATTGAAAAGAGAATACAAAAATTCCCCATTCTTGTCGAGAGCCTTTTTGACAACCAGCTTTGAGTCAACATATACACTCACATTACCTTTTTCCTTTGAATGTACGCTGATGCAGTCGTCATGGTCAAGGAAAATTTTTTGAGGGATGCTTATTACTGCATTTGTCACGTTGAATGACCTGTTGACAACTGCAGGATAGTAGTAATCGTCACCGGAATAGTTCACAAGAATGTTGTGAGTGCCCAGAGCCAGGGAGGTTACCACAGATTCATTGAAATATACGAAATGTGATGAGACATTGGTTGCGTTTAGAAGTTTGCCGTCAACAAAGATTTCAACGCTTCCTGTTGCAGACCTTGGAAACTGGACTGCAGGCATGAAATAATAGTGCCTTACATCGTATTGGAGTACCTCTTCTGGAACCATGATAGTCGGAGCATGGTTCTTCGGATATAGCATCACCTTCAGGTCATGAGTAACGTTTATCTCGATGTCATTGTAGAATGCGGACACTTTATAATGTGTCACGTCAAATGGAGGCCATACATTAGCTATTATCACCGGAAATTTAGGTTGGGGAAGCTTGATTGGAATCACAACGGAAGTAGTGTTTACTGTATCATTGTAGATTGATAAGTCATTGATTTTAACTTCCAAAGTCCCATTAGAGGATTCTGGAAGCTCAACAATAATGTCTGTTAGATTTTCCTTATACACCTTCTCGTCAAAAGTCACGTTGATTTTGCTAGCGATTTCGCTGGCTTTCTGAGTGTTTTCCTGAATTATCGGATTTGAATCCTGATTCAGTGCATTATCCGTTGAGTTGTCAGCTGCACTAACACAGGACATTGCCAAAATTGCCAGGATAAACAAAAACATAATTTTAGCATATTTCATGGATTAATATATGGATAGTATTTTATTTATATATTAAGAAAAATTGAAATTTTTTAAAGTCCTGACGTGAATAATTTTAAATTGGATTACATGAAAACATTGAAAAACAGTTAAAAATAGCTTCAAAAACATGGAGGAAATAAAAGCATGAAAAAAATCATGCTTTAAAAAAAAGGAATAAAAAGAAAATAATATTTATTTTCTTCTTCTTAAAGCAGCACAACCGCCTAAAAGAGCACTTGCACCAAGCAATACTAATACAGGATTACCAGTTGCAGGCATTTTGTGAGTAGCAGTTGTGTTGTTTGTTGTGTTTGTTGTGTTTATTGGATGACCAGCAGCATGGCCGGTTGAGTTACCTGTTGCGTTGGTTGCATTGGTTGCATTGGTTGGTTCACCTGCAGCAGGTTCGTGATGTGCGTAATCAGGATCAATGTATGGACCACCTTCATGGCCAACGCCAGTTTCATTGAATTGGCTTTCAGCCCATCCGTTGTCAGTTACATTATCTGCCGCACATGCAACACCAGCAGATGCGATAATGCAGAATACTGCAAGTAATGCTAATAATTTTTTTGAAACATTCATATTTTCACCTCTTAACATAATCTTTAAGTGCCATGTTAATCCTAATTAACACATCTAAGCACAAGTAAATATATGAACCAACCCATATATAAAGCTTTTCGAGTGCAAGTACTCACTTGCATCTCAAAACAATAAATAAAGACAAGATAATCAAATATATTGGAAATAAAAATATTTAAAAGCTTGTATTAAATATTTACGGTTAAAATATTGATTTTGATGAGAATTTTCAGCATGAATTGAAAAAATATCAGCAAAATTCAGTGAAACATAATAATTAAAAAAAAGTCATTTTTTTCAGGCGTTTCAAAAACACTAAAAAAAAAAAGATAAATGAGAGATAAACTCCCATTGTTTAAATCCGTTTATCCTGTAGCCGCAATGTTAGAATAAAAACAATTCCCATAATGATTGCAGTTACCATCATCACAAATGCCATGGCATTCTGAATAATGGCATCGACAATATTTACAATGAATGCATCCTGTGATTTGACCTCATTTATACTACCAATTTTTTGGAAGTAATCATAGACGCCCTGCTGGTACTCTTCGTCTCCTGAATGTTCAGGCGCATAGGTATCGACTGCTGTACTAATTCCTCCAATAACCCCAAGAATTAGGATTATTCCGATGATTGCTGTACCTAATGATTCACCTAATGTCTGACTGGTTGTATTAATACCTGATGCGTTATTCTGACTTTCCTTAGGAATATTGATTAATGAAATATCAGTACATAAAGCCATTAAAAAGCCGAGTCCTGATCCCAATACAAACAGTCCAGGCATTAACTCTATGGTTGCTGTATCAAGTCTGAACTGATAGCTTAAAATCAAACATCCGAGGATTGACATCAAACATCCAATTGCCATGATTTTCTTGTGACTCAACTTTACGGTCAAACTTGGAGCTATAACAGCAAAAATAAGCAAACCTATAGTTAGCGGAAGGGTAGTCAAACCTGTATCAAATGCATTTAACTCCAATACACTTTGCAGATAGAGAGAAACTGCAAACAATGCACCACCCATTGCAAGATAGGACAAAAGCAAAATGAGAGAACCTACACGTAAATTTCTATCCTTGAATAAGTCCATATCAAGCAATGGCACTTGTCCATTTCTTTTTCTTTTGATTTCAAACAATGCGAAGATTATTAAGGCAATTACGCCTAAAACAATTATTACAATGCTGGTATAAATATCATTAGACAGCATCAAAATACCTAAAACGAGTAAGACAAGACCTACAAATGAAATTACAGATCCGGCAATGTCCAAATCTCTTCTGGATTCTGTAGGTACGAAATAAGGTATTTTACTTTGCATCAGCAAAATAATGAAGACAACTATCAATTCACATGCAAAACCATATCTCCAACTGAAAAATGTTGTCATGACCCCTCCAAAGAGCGGGCCGACAGCAGCTGCAATTGCACCCATTACACCCACAATTGCCAAAGCGACTGTACGTTTATCTCCAGAATATGTTCCGCTTATTATGGAAATGGTAGCAGGCATCATTAATGCCCCGGCAATACCTTCAATCACAGCCCATCCGACAAATAACATTTCAACACTTGAACTTATTGCTGCGGTGAATGTACCGACACCATAAAGTGCAGTACCGATTAAAAACAGTTTCTTTTTACCGACTATGTCCTGTAGCTTGGCACTGAGCAGCATGAATGCAGCGGTGATGAGCGTATAAAATGACATTGTCATTTGAATGGCGCTTACATCAGTATTCAAATCGGCAACAACCTGAGAGATACTAACGTTCATGAATGTAGCGTCCAAAGCTATAATAAAGGAAGCGAAAGCCACCACAATTAGTGGAATCCAAGAGTGTTCCTTAATTGTTTCATTCATATTTTTTAATCCTCCAATATAGTGTTAATAAGAATATAGATAACCTAACTAACTTTTCATATCTTTAAATGGATATATTCAACAATTCCATATACCACTATTATTTTTTTCTTTTCGATGATATATATTTTTTTCATGAGATAATGAAAAGATTCGTTGCCTCTGCTGTTGTTAATATCCCAAATCATGATTTGATTAAAGTTAAATCAAAAAATTTTCCCTAACCCATTAGAGTATTGAAACTCAGACATTGACAGCAATAATTTTGAAAAACTACCAAAGCGGAACATTTAGACAAACACATGAAAGGATTATATTTAACAAACTTAAATTAATCATGATACAAATATAGTCATAGGAAGTCTTACTATGAACAGCAAAAAAATCATTTTTCTTCTGGTATTGATTATCCTAAGCGTTTTCATATCATCTGCCGTCAGTGCACAGGATTTGAACGCTACAGATGAAGTTAAAATATCAGACAATAATCAATTGAAAATTAATGAAGAGAATGCATTGTCAGCAACGCATAAAGTATCCGGAAATACATTTGAGGATATTCAAAAAGTCGTCGACAATGCCAAAAGCGGAGACACAATATCCCTTTCTGGAAAGTATATCGGAAAGGGATCCAAGATTAAAATCAGCAAGGAACTGAAAATCGAAGGGAATGGAGCGACATTGGACGGTGATTCATCATCCATGATTTTTGAGATTACAGGAAATCACGTCACTGTCAACAACATCACATTTGTAAACGGGAAAAGCGCATCATCCGGTGCAATTGACTGGTGGAGCGGAACCAAAAACGGACAAAAAGACTCATATGGACTTTTAACCAACTGCAGATTCATAGATTGTAATGCAGATTACTACGCCGGCGCAGTCTACTTCTTTGATAATGAACTTACCATGAGAAACTGTTATTTTGAAAACAACAGGGCATCAAAAGGAGGTGCCGTTTATGTGCTGGGCAGCAACTGCGTAATTGAAGATTGCGAATTCCAATCCAACTTTGCCAAAACAGGAGGAGCCATCTTCAGCGAACAGAACACAATAATTACAGGCTGCAACTTCCAAACCAATACGGCAAACAATGGTGGAGCCATCTATTCCGAAGGTTCAAATGCAACCATCTCCAAATCCAAGTTTTCAAAAAACGACGCTTCGGAAGGGAAAAACCTTTACGTTGAAAATGTAGCGAACGTTGCCGTCGACACATGTGAATGGAATGTGGCCAACCCTCATGACTACACAACACTCGGAATTAAAGGATCAATCAATGCAATTGAATTAAAAGCGACTTCAATAACCGTACCAGAATCATCAGGACTTGTCAAAGCAGAACAGACAATTACCGCAACAGTCAAAGACAGTTCAAACAATCTTGTAACATCAGGAAGAGTTGAATTTACGGTCAATGGAAAAATCTATTCAGCAGCTGTCCGCAATGGAAAGGCAAACATCAAATACACCCTTACATCTGTAGGAAACTTTCCATCTTCTGCAAAATACATTGGAAATGGATTCTATGATTCTTCTGCAAGCATTGCTTTCAATGTAATCTCAAAGCCGAATACCGTCAAATTCAGTGCAAAAAGCCTTACAACATACTACAATTCAGGTGCAAAATTAAGCATCAGTGCTATGGACATCGATTCAAAACCTGCCGCAAATGTCAAAGTGAGCATCAATCTAAACAGAAAGACATACACTGCAACATCAAACGCCAACGGAATTGCAACATTTACCCTTCCAAAGTTGGGAGTGGGAAGTTACAATGCAGTGATAAGCAGTGCAGAACCGTCAAAAGTAATTGCAAATTCCATTTCAGCTTCCATCAAAATAAACAGAATAACAGCCAAGCTGACACCTGCAAAACTGTCCACCACATACGGATCTGGAAAATATTTCCAAATCAAGGCCATAAATTCAAATACAAAAAAGGCCCTCGCAAACATTAAATTATCCTTAAAGATCTATACAGACAAAAGCTATAGGACAGTTACAGTAACTACAGCTTCAAACGGATATGCAAAATATGCAGCATCCACATTAAGCATTGGAACCCACAAGATTGTTGTAAGCACCAAAGACAAGAAATACATCACCGCAGCATCAAAAACAAGTTCAGTGAAAATCTCTCCTGCGACATTGCTCATAAGTGCACCGAAAGTAACAAACGAATACCAGAAATCACAGACATTCAAAGTAGTCGTTAAAAACAAGCAGACCGGAAAAGCCATGACCGGAGTCAGCGTATCCATCAAAGTCTATAGCAAAAGCAGCTCCAAAATCTACAACGTAAAGACAAACAGCAAGGGCACTGCAAGCATCAACACCAAATCACTAAGCAAAGCATCCCACAGCGTTGTCATTAGCGTCAAAAAGACAGGCAAGTATAAAGCGGCTTCTGCCAAAAGCAGCATAACAATTACAAAAGTTAAATTGCAGACAACAATAACCATAGACAGATGTTATAAAACCGGTAACCTGGCAGAATATTACATTGAACTGACCTTAAGGGACAGCAAAGGCAATCCAATAGCCGACAAAGAAATTGACATTGAAACCATAATCTATATGGGACCACATACCACATCAAAACACAGCACTGCAAAAACCAACAGTGCAGGCATAGCCAAAGGCTATGTCAATGCAATGATCGGTGGAATCGCAAACTATGATGTGACCGCAAGATTTGCCGGAGACAATTCATATCTGCAATCAGAAAGTAGAACAGTGTATCTCGACTGATGGGAAAATCACTTCCCATCCTTATTTTTTTTAAAAAATTTAAATCAAATTTTTGCAAGGAAAACATATATATGGGACTCTTTCAAAAACTTTGTTGATTTAAAATTTTTTGATTAAAGTTAGTTATGAACTTTTAATCCTGTTTAAAAACAGTTAAATTTAATAAGAAATTGG
>ONQL01000047.1 GCA_900319985.1 uncultured Methanobrevibacter sp.
TGGTTCAACGGGGATAGCCTGATAAAATACTTAAATTAACCATTATTAAGTGAAAATAATTCAGGAATCCCCATCCTCTATAGGATGGGGTGGTTCAATATCTCGTTTCATAGTCAAATTTTTTGGTATATAAATTACAGTTATGGGGCTATTATTCTTCATCTTTTATATATATTTTTTTAAGTTTTAACTTCCGGATTCATTTTTTTTTTTAGCATGATGGTAGTGATATGTTTACATTTTACAAATATTTTAAAAGTTAGTCGGTACCGACAAGTACCTGTTTTACATATGTAATCGATAACGAATAATCAGGAGGTTATCTGTTTTTTTTTTTTACTTTTTTCATTATAATTATGTTGATGAATTTATTTCTTGCTTTTTTTCTTTGTTTAAGTTATTGATATTACTGTTGTTGTTTTTGGATTTGATTTTTGAATTGGAATGTTTTGCTTACATTTATATATTATAATCTATATAATATACCTAACGAACGGTAGGTAGGAAATATGAATACTAAAGAAAAGATTTTTGATGTAGCTCTTGATTTATTTTCAAAGAAGGGATATGATTCAGTTTCCCTTAGAGAAATTGCTGAAGAAGTTGGAATTAAAAAAAGTTCAATATATAGTCATTTCTCGTCCAAAGAAGCAATACTTATGGATATATTCGACTATTTAACCAATCTTTTTGAATATGATGAATTGCTCAATAGTAAAGATTTGGATTTGAATGCAAACAATGAAATGCTGCTTCAAAATCCGGAAAAGTTTTATCATAAAGGTTCCGAAGCCATAAAGGAAATGTTTTCAAAGGAAAAGAACCTTAAAATCTGGAAACTGTTATTCATTCAGATGCACCATAACGATGTAATCAGGAAATTTTTCCAAGATGAGATTCTTGCCAAGCCGATGATGTTCTGGGAGGGATTTTTTACTATTTTAAAGGAAAATCATATAATTCGCCCGGAATGTAATCCAAAGCTATTGGCAAAGGAATATTACAGTTTTCCGATTTATCTGATTTTGGAAATCTGTGTGGAATATGAAGACATTCCCCAAAGTTCTCTGGAAGATTTCTTTAACCAAGCAGAAGAGCATGCTAATTTCCTACTTGATAGTGTGAAGGTGAATTAAATGGATTTTGATATTCAAGATTATCTGGCCGATGGAGTTGAAATCATCATGAAGGATGCAATGCGTGCAACACTAAAAAATCCGAAGGAAAGCTTGTTTTTGCTTAAATTTTCAAAAAATGCTAAAAAAGCTACTAAAATCAGACAAAAGTATGATAAAAAAGGTAAAAACATTCCTGCCTTTTTGATAGCAAGCATTACAAGCAGTTGCAATCTGCACTGCACAGGATGTTATTCACGTGCACAGGATGCATGCAATGATGACAAGCCGCAAAATCAGCTCACTGATAATGAATGGGAAGACATATTCAGGCAGGCAAAGGAACTTGGAATAAGTTTCATTGTTCTTGCAGGTGGTGAGCCGATGCTTAGAAGAGACGTCATACTAAAAGCAAGCAAATATCATGAAATTCTGTTTCCCATATTTACCAATGGCACCATGTTGGATGAAGAGTATTATGACTTGTTAGATAAAAATAGAAATCTGGTTCCAGTTTTATCAATGGAAGGAAATGAGGATGTAACCGATTTTAGAAGAGGAAAGGGTGTTTATAGGCAACTGATTGACTCGATGGAATATATGAGAAAAAATAATATTATCTTTGGGGTTTCACTCACTTTTACAAAAGGGAATTTGCCGAATATACTTTCAAATGAATATATTGGTCATTTGCATGATTTGGGATGCAAAGTATTATTTTTCATTGAATATGTTCCTGTTGATGCAGATACTGTAGATTTGGCTCCTAGTGATGAGGAGAGGAAATTGTTATTGGATAAGATTAATTGTTTGCGTCAGGAATATTCTGACATGATATTTCTATCATTTCCTGGAGATGAAAAGACATCTGGGGGTTGTCTTGCAGCAGGTAGGGGATTTTTCCATATTAACTCTCATGGCGGTGCTGAACCATGTCCTGCTTCGCCATATTCTGATGTTAATGTCAAGGACGCATCTCTTATTGAAGTTTTGAATTCAAACTTGTTTAAGTCCCTAAGGGATGGCGGCATTCTGATGGATGATCATGATGGTGGCTGTGTGTTGTTTGAGCATAGGGATGAAGTTGAAAGAATTTTGAACAGATGAATACTATTTCAATTTGCATTTTACACAAGTACTATGTGAGGTTAGCAAGCATTTGTTTTAAATTTAAAATAAGTAAAAGTTGACATTCAATATCTATGACCTTTTGCACCTATTGAATAAGTATATATTGGTTTAAAATGAGTTATTCAAATTTTCAGAATTTAAGTGCCTAAAAATATGGATTTAAACTCTAAAAAAATTCTGAATTCATTATTGTGATGGAATTTAGTCTAATATTTTAAAAAAAAGTTAAATAAAAAAATTCTTTAAAGAATTTAATAAAATCCTTTAAAGATCAGCTAGTTAAACTTTCAAATCCTTTTGTAGCAAGCAATCTAGTAAATGAACCTTCAGGTTTCATGACAATGTTTCCTTTGGAATATTCATTCATTGCTGTTTTAATCATGGTATTTTTCTTGTTAGGGTCTTTTGTTGCATTTGCAAGTGCTTTTACCAATACCATTACAGCATCTGCTCTAGACATGTTTCCTTGAACATTTTCATTGCCCGGGTAACCTTGGTATGCGTCGTTTTCACGAATGATTTCAGTTGCAGAAAGGTTGGATTCTTTACCATCAACTATAATTGGACGAATAGAATTAATAACATTGTCTACACCTTCATCATAAACGACAACTACTGCATCAGATTTCATTCCTGTGTTGGCCTCTACAATTTCTTTTGCATAGTCCATTCCAACATCCAATCCATCCCACAGACAATCGTGCATGAACATTTTACCGCCCAGTCCTCCAGGTGCGGGTTGTGTAGGGTGGGTCATTCCACCAGGATATATAGGAGTGTAATTTTTCAGAGATCCGTTTTCTAAACGAATCATAAATGCCATATCCACTCCACCATTGGATTGCTCAGTCTTATCCGAAGCTAATACAAGTATATTCTTACTTTCATTGGTTAAATCCGGACCATTGAATAGTGCACCGAAGATTATAGCTATTAAACCAATAAGAACAATAACTAGAATAGCTATGATTAATTTTTTTGTCCTGTTCATTTAATTCACTCACGTTGATTGTAAATAAATTATTGATGTAAATTAAATTTTTAATATTAAGTTACATTTAATACTTTTGTATTACTTTAATATTTGACAGTTAGGTTATATAAAATTTGTGACGAGATTACTCTAATTATAAATGGGTTAATAATATCTCTTTGAATCCTGTGTCGTCCTGTTGGTCAGATGGGATTTGTGAGTGGTATTTAGCTTCCTTGTAATTGTATTCTCCCTCTTTATTCAATTTGTTAATTTTTTCTGATTTGTAGGTTTTGATGGCATTGTCCAATTTTTGTTTGAAGTCATATTCTGATATTTTGGAGGGTGGTGTGTTTTTTATCATGTTTTCTATTTCTCCGGATATGCTATTGCCTATCCAGGAGATTTCATATATTGAGTTTCCTGATGCGAAATAGGCATGTGAGTGATTTTCATGGATATATTGGTTATATTGGAAGTAATGTCTGACTGGGTGATTTCCGATGTTCAAATCTTTGCTGTAGTCCTTTTCACTGGCCCACAGTCCAATGTGCTTTGGAATATTGCCGTCAATGCATTCAATGGAGAATTGATTTTCCAGTCTGTATCTGTTATTTTCAAGTTTTCCATTTTGATATTCTTGTGGTATTTCAAAGTCGATTCCATTTATATTTGCTGCAGAATCGTTTTGAGCCCAAACGCAACCTACAAACAGTAATGCTATTAATATTATCAAAATATTTTTTGTCATAATTGGTTTGTTATATGTTTGTTATCTATTAAAAAACTTTTTAAACACAAATTATCAATATATTATTAGATGTGATTCATTATGGCAAAAGATGATAGGAGCAGCATTAATCCCTTCACTGGGAAATCTCATTTTGACATGGTTAATGATGATAAATTTCTTCAGCAGTCTTATAATGAGTATTATTCCATGATTAATCAATCTCAACTTCTTGATAATACTCCTCAAGGCCAACAACTTAGAAATATTGCCATAAGGCTGATTCAAGCGGTTGAAAATCATTTGGCTCAAATAGGCAGAAGCGATTATACTGATGATTATTATGATTGGGATTTTCATTTGCTTGCAAATGATACTGTAAATGCATTTTGCATGCCTGGAGGTAAAATTGTGATGTTTTCAGGCATTCTGTCTGTTGCAGATAGTGAAGAGGAAGTTGCATTTATTTTGGGTCATGAAATGGCACATGCTCTTCTTGATCATTCAAGAACTCGAGTCAGCGCTCAAAATGCTCAGAATGCCATTACGTCTGCAGCGTGGATTGGTAGTTTTGCATTGGACATTTTAGGTTTTGGCGGGGCAGGTAATCTTACACGTGCAGCCACCAATGTTGCAAGTGTGGGCTCTCAATTTTTCTTAATGAATCCTTGGGGAAGAGACCAGGAACTGGAAGCGGATAAGCTGGGTATGATGATAATTCATTGGGCAGGCTATGATATTTCAGGGATTCCCAGATTTTGGCAAAGCATGTCTGGAAGAAATCCCAATAATCATGATTTTTTCTCCACACATCCTGCCGACAGCAAAAGGATAGCGGTCATGAATGAATTGATAGTAGAAATAGAAAATCAAAAGGATTTTTATTCCTCTCCAGTTTTAAGTGATGTTCCCACTCCAAAACAGGAATTTGCAGTAAATCATATGATTTCGGATAATAAGAAATATTGTCAAAATTGCGGTGCTATTGCAGATTCAGAGGATAAATTCTGCACCAGTTGCGGTGCTAAATTTGAAATTGAACTGAAGTGTCCTAATTGTGGTGCTTTGGTTGAAGATGGTGATTCATTTTGCACTAACTGTGGAAACAAACTTGTTCGGTGATTTCAATGGATGAAAAATTTAAATATGTTGCTAGGTCTACTTATAGGGTTAAGGTATTAAAATCTCTAAAAACTGATGCAAAAATGCCTAAACAAATTGCTAATGATAGTGGTATATTAACTAATCATATATCCAATGTATTAAGACAGTTAAAAGAAAAAGACATTGTTGAATGCATCAATCCTGAAGTTAGGAAAGGTCGTCTTTATAGGCTTTCTGATGAAGGTCTGGATATATTGGATAAATTGGAATAGCTCTTTTTTTCATTTTCTTTATTTTTTGCAATGGTTTTTCGAAAGGTATATATACTACTTCATGTTAATATATTGTGTGTAAGTTATTAACATTTTATTAACAAGGTTAGTATCTGCAACACAATTTTTAATGGATGTGCAAATCATGAATGAACAACCTCAAAACCAGGATTTGGATTTAATTTTCGTAATAGATAAAAGTGGATCAATGTGGGGCTCCGAAGAGGACACAATGGGTGGATTTAATTCATTTATCGAAAAGGAAAGAAATAAGGGATTCAACACTAAAGTAACCACAGTTCTTTTTGATGACCGATATGACTTGTTGTATGAAAGAAAACCTATTGAGGACGTTTCTCCTTTAACTTCAAAAGAATACTGTGTAGGCGGTACAACTGCCCTTTTGGATGCTATTGGAAAAACAATCACAAGCCTCAATCATAAAATTGACAATAATGTATTGTTTGTCGTCATGACTGACGGTAAGGAAAACTCCTCAATTGAATATTCCAAATCTCAAATCAAAAGCATGATCGGCAATCATAATTGGGAATTTATTTTCCTTGGTGCTGATATTGATTCCTATTCCGAAGCGGGAGCTATCGGATTTAAAAAATCCAGAATTGCTAATCACAGAAAGTCCAAAGAAAGCCTTGGTGATGTATATTATTCTCTTGGGCGTGCTACTGATCATATGAGGGTTAGCAAGAATTTGGATGAGATTAACTGGAAAGAAGATTTGGAAAAATATGATTAATTATTTTTCATATTCCGTTAAATCTTTTATCTTTAGTTTTTTGAATGCTCGTTTCCGTCGCATACAACTTTCACAAACGCCACAGTGTTTTTCTCTACCTGCATAACAGGAATAGCTAATTTCCATTGGAGCACCAACTTCTACACCTAATTTGACAATTTCCTCTTTATTCAAATCAATTGCTGGTGCTTCAATTTTTATATTTTCAGGTGAACCGATACTTATCAATTCATTAAATGCATCCATGAATTCCTTGGAGTTGTCGGGAAATGTTGCGGCTTCTTCTGCATCCCATCCTACAATGATTATTTCTGCCCCGATACTTTCTGCAAATGATGTTGCAATGGCAGTGAAAACCATGTTTCTTGCTGGAACCCAGACGCTGCTTGCGGTTTGTTTGCTTTTTTCCAAATTGTCCAGTTCGTCTTCTTTTATTTCCGGAATGTCTTCATCAGTATTTAAGCT
The DNA here is from genome assembly GCA_900319985.1 of uncultured Methanobrevibacter sp. GTDB lineage: Archaea > Methanobacteriota > Methanobacteria > Methanobacteriales > Methanobacteriaceae > Methanocatella. Next base: position 6,548 of record ONQL01000047.1, read on the forward strand.
TGAAGTGCTGATTTGAGCCAGCCATGGCAAATCAATAACATAGTGTTTGAAACCCATTTTTTCACAAATTTCCTTTGAAGCCTGAAGTTCCCTTTTGAAACTCTTTTGACCATAATTAAATGTGATTGCATGGATTTCATAGTCTTTTGAATAGACGCTTGTTGCAACGGTGCAGTCAAGTCCTCCGGATAGTACGGATATTGCTTTTTTCATTTTATCATCTCTTTGATTTTTCTTAATGGAATTCCGGTTTCCTGGGCAATCCTTTTTAAATCTTCATACTCTGGTCTTGATGAAATCAGCTCTCCATTGACATAACCATTTTTAAAGGTTATTTCATATTCGCACCCGTCAATTTCAACTTCTTTTTTGATAAATTCTCGTTTTGCAATTCCTCTGTGTATATTTGGAGCTATTCTGATTCCCAAACTTCCGGTTTCTTTAAATATTACATTGATGAGTTGATCTCTATTTTTTCTTGGAGATATTACCTTTAAAAGGCTTCCCTGACGATTTTTCTTCATTATTATTGGGGTGATTGAAACGTCGCTGGCTCCAGTATCAAGGAGTTTGTCGAATAGGTATCCGATTTCTTCACCTGTCAAATGGTCAAGATTTGTTTCAATAACGTCTATGCTGTCTTTTTGAGAAATGTCTGATGTTTCTATAATTCTTAAAACGTTTGGGTGGTCAAAATCCTTTTTGCCTGCACCATAACCTGTTTTTTTAGGTTTTATTTGTGGAATGAATTCGGTTATTTCATCGCAGATTTCGGCATAGATTGCACTGCCTGTCGGTGTTGCCAGTTCGCTGTCCACCGGCCCTCCAACGATGTTTGCATCCTTTAAAATTTCCACAACTGCGGGTGCGGGAACAGGTATTGTTCCATGTGCTGTTTTGACTCTGCCTCCTCCAACAGCAATTGGAAGGCCTATTATTTTTTGCTTGTCAAAATTCAGTAAGTAGTATGCATAAATTGACCCGATAACATCTGCTACTGCATCACTGGCTCCGACTTCATGAAAATGTACGGTATCTATGGTTTTACCATGGACTTTTGCTTCTGCCTTGGCAATTCTTTCAAATACATTTATTGAGGTTTTCTTAACATTTTCATCTAAATCCAGGTTGTTTATCTTTTCAATGAATTGCGGATAATTTATGGAATCCTTATGCTCAAGCATCTCAACATGGCAAAATGTGGAGTCGATGCCATGTTTTGCTACTTTGCTGAAGCTTACATCAACTTTGCCGAAAGGTTCTGCAGATTTTTCCATTATTTCTTTTAATTCATTCTTATTGGCACCTAAATCAACCAGTGCTCCGATAATCATATTTCCAGCAATTCCGCTGGACTGTGGGTCAATAATAATTGTCATGATAAAAAGTCCTTTCTATAAATTATAATATAGTTTAAATTAAATAATTAATATATTATTGTATAAATTGTTAGGTTATATTATGAAATTTGACATCATCGAAAAAGATTATGGGATTTGCATTCACAATTCGGATTACTTTTTGGCATTCAGTGACTTTACGGTTTCTGACGGCATTGACATAGTTGAAAATGTTAATGTTGTTAATGCTAAGGATGATTTTAAAGCTACTGCTAAAAAGGCAGAGACATTCAATCAGTCTCAGGGTTCTTATATTGCTCAAGCTTCGGATTCAATTAACTATTTTAAAAATTCATATGATGATTTGACAGTTTTTACCTTCATTTCCAACGATATTGTTATTGAAGAGTTTACTGACCGGCTGAAAGTAGCCAACTCGCCTAAGGGTTTTGTTGATGCCAGAATCAATATAAGCCACATTGTCTATGTGGACAAAATTCTTTCTCCAAGAGATTTGCTTAAAATATTTAAAATTGTCACTAACATAAAAGCGAAAGTACTTGCAGAGATGGCATTGCCGTTTCATATACAGAATATTTTAAATACTGATGATTTTTTAGCGGTATTGGCCAATGTTCCCAAATCGGATAGTGATAGCTTGGACATTAACAATGCCGATTATGATGACTTTGATTTGGATGAGTTCAAGGTCAATCTGGAAGAAGCAATTGAAATTACTGTGGAAGATACATTTGAAAAACTCAATTTGACATTTGGGGTTTTGGATTATTTCGTATCTGAAGGAATATTGATTGGTGACCTTGTAGATGCAGGAGCTGAACTTGTTGATGAGGCACTTCTTGGCGATGAATTTAACTCCCGATTGGAAGCGCAGATTCTTAAATCATTGGCTGATGTTAACGTTGTTGCTCTTTTGGTGGCTGCATTGAGAACAGAACAGGATTTTGCAGGAAATCGCATTAGAGAATTTACGGATGTTTCAGACTTGCACAGTGATGAGGTGCTGGGTCTAGCTATCTCAAATCAAATTGCGGGAACCAAGGCAACTTTTAACTTCAAAAGATATATTGAAGCAAAGCCTGGAATCATTTACGGTTTGCCTCCTGTCCTTGACTGTATCTTTGCAGGTCTGATTGCAGGATGCGTATCTAAAATTCTTGAGGATTGACGGTTAAAGTATTATTTTAACAAAAATCATAATCTTAAAATCTTCTGTAAGGATAAATGCGTTATTAAATACAATTAAATGGATTATATTCATTTGTTTTTTTTTAAAGAATTTTTTCAGTCTTGTTTCAATATGGCAAGTATAATATATCAGTTCAAATAAACTATTTTTCATTGAAGTATTATCTATTGTCCTTTACGGGATGTAAAAATTTGGATGATATTTGGGGATTTGATTATGGAAAATGATGATTACTTTGAAGATGAGGAATTTTCACCAATAATGTCTCTTTTGGGCCTTTTAACCTTTTCAACAATCTTGCCGATTCGTGTTTATACTTCAATTGAATATATGACCAAATTAACTTGGTGTTGGCCATTTCTGCATTTGTTCATTGGTGCTTTGGCAGCTGCATGCGGATATGTCTGTTTGAACTTCCTGCATTTGAATTCATTTTTCACAGCAGTGATTGTATATGCATTTTTAATGTTGATAACTGGTTACAATCATTTGGATGGGGTTATGGACATGGCTGATGGGGTTATGGTTCATGGCGAGCCGGAACGTAAAATTATGGTGATGAAAGATGCGTCTGTCGGTGCCGGTGGTGTTGCAACATTATTTTTGGTAGCCAGCCTGACAATTGCCGGTTTATATAATATCTTGGATTATAATTTCATATTCGGAATCGTCATTTGTGAAATGGTTGCAAAAACATCCTTAATTACAACAGCATTATTGTCCAAACCGCTGACTCCTGGAATCGGAAGCTATTTCATGTTGGAAACCACTCCCACAAATTATCTGATTTCAACAATATTTGTATGTATTATTGCCTTTTTGTTGGGCGGTGTTGCTGGCGTTTGCGGCGTTTTGGGTGCCATGGTTTCCGGAATTATAATTGCGATTATTGCTAAAAGGAATTTTGTGCTTGCTAACGGTGACGTTTTGGGAATGAGTAATGAAGTGGGCCGTTTATTTGCTTTACTGTTTATGGCTATAGCTTTATATTTCTTCTAATTTTTTCATTTTTAAATCAATTTAATGTGTTAAAATTAATTTTGATGGCTTAAAAAGCATTAGTTTATTAATTAGATTGATTATAATTATTTTTGATGTGTTTACCACTCGCTATTTAACATTTCATCACATCCATTATTTTCTTCATTTTACTCATTGAACATCAAACATCAATATTATTGATGAAGTGGGTGGTAATATCATCATTTTAGAGAAATCATTATATATTTTTCTTGTTAAAGTTATTAATGATAATATGAATGTTAATGTTTTAAGATTGGACCATAGATTGAAAAGAGACACTAGGATTACTACTCATGTATGCTTAACTGCTCGTGCATTTGGAGCTAGCAAAATCTATCTTGCAGGAGAAAGAGACAATAATCTTATGGAAAATGTCAGGGACACCTCTTCTAGATTTGGCGGAAACTTTGAGATAGAATATACTGACAGTGCAATGGGTGTCATCAATAAATGGAAGGCTGACGGTGGAAAGGTTGTTCATTTGACAATGTATGGTTCTCAGGCTCATGAAATTGCTCCTGAAGTCAGAAAAGATGGATCTGATATTTTGATTGTCGTTGGTGGAGCAAAAGTTCCTGGAAAAGTCTATAAGGCTGCCGATTGGAACGTGTCTGTTACAACTCAGCCTCACTCTGAAGTTTCTTCACTTGCAGTATTCCAGCATTTGCTTATGGACGGCAAGGAGTTTGAACTGGAATTTGAAAATCCTGTGCTTGAAGTCATTCCGACTGCACATGGAAAAAATGTTAATATTCATGAGGAGAACCGTTAGGAGATAAAGTCATCCAGTCTTTTAATGGCTTTTAATTTATCATCTTTTTTTATGCGTGCCTGGTCAATTGCATCTCTGATTGTTTGAATGGAGTTATCATAGACTTCCCTATCTACGGGATATGGAAAACCGTCTTTTCCTCCATGTGTGAAGCTGTATTTAACTGGGTCTTTCCAGCTGGCCGGCTCACCGTAAACCAAATCTGATATCAATGCTAAAGCTCTTATTTTTTTAGGTCCTATCCCTTGAAGAAGAATTAGTTCCTCATATTTTTCCGGCTGAATTTCATAGGCTTTTGTCAAAACTTCAAATTCTTTATCTGAAATGTCCATGTCTAAAACTGGGTGGTGTTCGGGCATTGTAAAGTCTTCTAAAAGCATCTGATTGTCTTTTCTTTTGAAATATTGTCTTAAATGATTTGGGTTGTCATTAATTAAATCGACACTTATTTTCTGTGCTTCTTCACTGTCTTTTGAAGACATGTTTAATGTATTCGGAGTTTTTTTATCGCAGGAAATTCCACTATGAGGATCATTTAATAGTTTATCAACTTCTTCTCCTAGCCAATGGTATCTACGAGCATATTTTGTTTCTGTATTTAATCCTTGTTGGACTACTGCCCAATCTCCTTTTTCGGTAACAAAGAAGTTATGTTGATATAATGTGTATCCGTCTTGGATACATGAATTATCAATTTTGGCAGATAATTTACTTGTTTCGATTAACTTTTCAGTGGTTTTGGTTTTCAGATTAAATATTTCTCCCGCATGTTCTATTCCTTTAGGTGTTTTTCTTGATTTTCCACCTTTTCCACCAGTCAAATAAATTCCGTGCTCTTCCGGAGTCAGGGATGACTTCAGCGCTCCCAAGGTTGTAGTTGTTGTTCCGGATGAATGCCAATCAAATCCTAAAACGCATGAAAATGCCTGAAACCAGTAGGGATTTGAAATTCTATTTAGAAATTCATTTAAACTGTATTCTTCGATAATTACTGATGCAAGAGCTCCTGATAAATCAACCATTCTGGAAAATAGCCATGCTGGTGGATGTCCTCCGTGTAATGGTAAATTAACTGCCCCTCTTCTTTGCATGAATTATAATTTTATTTTTATTTAATATTAGTTTTTTAGAAAGAGCATTTGAAAACTATTCTCCACAGTATTTTTTTTTAAATTTTTCTCTTTTTGACAAATTTTCATTACATAAACAAAACTTTAATAAATGATGGTTACTAAAACTATAAAATGTTATATTTATTAACAAATTATTTTAATCAAAATTATTAAGGAGCGTAATTTTTATGGCTATAGATAACGGAGATTTTGTTAAAGTAAACTTCACTGGTAAAGTTAAAGAAACTGATGACGTATTTGATACTACTTATGATGAAATAGCACAAGAAGCAGGAATTTTTGAAGAAAACAAAACCTACAAACCAATTCCAATTGTTGTTGGAGGAAACCACTTATTACCTGCTATCGAAGAAGCTATTATTGGTTTAAATGAAGGAGAAACCAAACATATTGAAGTTGAATCTGATAATGCATTCGGACCAAGGGACCCTAAAATGATTCAATTAGTCCCTATGAAAGAATTCAGAAAACAAGGCATGAACCCTATGCCTGGTATGAAAATCCAATCTGAAGGTGCAACCGGTAAAATATTAACTGTAAACGGCGGAAGAGTAAAAGTTGATTTCAACCACGAATTAGCAGGAAAAGATTTAATTTATGATGTTGAAGTAACTGAAATCATCGAAGATGAAGAAGAAAAAATCAAAAGTATGATTGAGTTACACTACTCCAACCCTAATGTTGACATCGACAAAACTGAAATCAACATAGAAGACGGTGTTGCAAACATCAAATTAGATGAAATGTCCAAATTTGACCAACAATCCTACATGGACATTACCTTTGCAAGATTCAGAATAGCTAAAGATATCTGGGACAACATCGAAGAAATTACTAAAGTTAATTTCGTAGATGAATTCGAAAAATCTCAAATAACTCCTTTTTTTACTTATTTTTATATACTATTTTTGACAAATCCATATTCATGTTACAACTTAATGAACTTTTGGAAATTTTCAATGAAGGCAAAACATTAATAATGGATGAAGAAGCTGCCGATGCATGTAACTATTATTCAAGAGAAGCACAGAAGATTACCTGTGAAATCAATTATACTTTCCATGAATTTGAAGAAATTCGGGAACTTTTTTCAGAATTGATAGGCAGTGAAGTCAGTGATGATTTTAGAGTTTTTCCACCATTTTTCACTGATTTTGGAAAGAATATACATCTTGGAAGAAATGTCTTTATAAATGCAGGTTGCAAATTCCAGGATCAGGGCGGAATCTATATTGGGGATAATGTGCTGATTGGTCATAATGTTGTTTTGGCTACATTAAACCATGATGAGAATCCTGCCAAAAGGGGAAATTTAAAACCATCTCCAATAAAAATTGGAAATGATGTCTGGATAGGTTCCAATGCTACAGTTCTTGCTGGCGTTACAATTGGGGACGGTGCAATCATTGCAGCTGGTGCGGTTGTCACTAAGGATGTGGCTGACAATACTGTCGTTGCAGGTGTTCCGGCAAAATATATGCGCGATGTCAAGATGGATTAAATCTTTTTTCCTTTATGGATTGCAACAATTCCTGGAATGTTTTCTACTTTAAGTTCAAACATAGCTTCCATTCCCTCATTTTCAAATAAGACACACTTTTTTTCCAATACCTTATTTGTGAGCAGTGCCGCCACAGGAGGTGTTATGACAAATATGGAATTGTTTTCATTTAGGGATTTGGCGGTTTCATCATTTAACATTCCTTTCCCAATATGTATTTTAACACCATTTTCACTTAAATAAGGAATTGTCGATTCGATTTCTTCCTTATTGCTTGTTGTAGGTGCAATTCCTGCGTCACTAAATGCCGTGTGCATGATAACCATTCCCTGTGTATCAAAAGGAACTTCATTTTTTTCCAGTAATTTGACCAATTGGGGAAGTGCTGCATCTCTTCCTGTATAAATTGTTCCGGAAATGGTGATTTTGTCTCCTACATTCAGATTATTTAAATCATCGTCCGTGATTGGTGTTGTCAAATGTTTCATGGGGGTATTTTTGTTTTAATTTTTTAATATAGTTAATTGATTTTATCGTCATTTGTTTTTGTGTATAAATTGGTGCGTTGTGACTTCGGATATTGATGTACTTATCCAAATGAAGACTTTTAAGATATTCATAGTCTGTGGTAATGGGAATGATGTAATGAATATTATTAAAATAATATTAGATATTAAACAACTGTATTCATTCATAATTCTGTTAAAAAACTACAATAATAAAAATTGTGGTTAAAAATAAGTTAAGTAATAAATCAAATTCCTGTGTTAAAGTTAATGTAAAAGTTTGCACTGCCAAATCTTTTAATACTTTTAATCTAAAAATCTATTCCAAGGACACTGTTGCTTTTAATGCCAAAAAAATTTTCTTTGGAAAATCATAAAATTGTTACCGGCTCTGATGATAAAGGATATGATATTTCTGTTAAGTACAATGTTCATATTGTAAAATAATTTATTTTTCTTTTATTTTTTTTATTTTTATTTAAAATTTTGGCTTTTTTCTATTATTTTCGGCAATGTTGAAATCCTAGAATTTTTTTCACTTGAAATTTCACATCGATGTGATTTCTTGATGTGAAATTAGTATTTCTTTGATTAGCCCGAT
>ONQL01000045.1 GCA_900319985.1 uncultured Methanobrevibacter sp.
AATACATCTACAAAGTTACTTATGGTAAAGATATAGTAAACAAAAAAATTACAGTTAAAAAATAGAGACCAAATTCTCTATTTTTCTTTTTCTTTTTTTAGAGTTTTGTCTGTAATCTTGATATTCATATTCTTTTTTTCTATTTTTAGTCTGTAATGATCTTATTTTTTTTTAATACATTAATTACAAAATAATTGGTGGTTGTGTGTTTTCATTGTAGTAACATGACAACTGGTAGGGGTTACTATTAACATGCTATGAATATTATTTTTTTCTTTTTTTTTTTAAGTGTTTGTGTGCTTAATTGCAATATGCGGGAGATTTACTAATCTTTGCATCAATTCAATTAGAAAAGAATTTTATATGTGTCTTATATATTTAATATTGTTAGAATTTACAAAAGAAGAGCTAAGGAATTTAACCATTGCATTCGTTGTGCTTACTTTTTGTTTTTCTATAGCAACTGTCGGATTGAATGTTGAGAGAATTCTTTCAATCTTGCCTATTGTCATGGTTAGTGTAGTGATTGGGTCTCTATTGCATGAGCTTGGACACAAATTTGTGGCAATGAAATATGGTTGCCTGGCGGAATTTAAATTGTGGCCTTTGGGATTGGTGATTGCAGTAGTTTCATCATTTTTTGGATTCGTATTTGCATCGCTGGGTTCACTTCATATTAGTCCGGAAAATCTATCTGATGAAATAAACGGTAAGATTTCAATTGCCGGACCGATGGCCAATTTAGGACTTGCATTAATATTTATAGCAATTGCTGCTTTAATATATCCTTTAAAAATCCATTCTAATGTTTTCATTTAATATATTTGATTAGTGCAGTCGGATTTTCTGTCAATTGCTTTTTGGCCACATTTAACCTGTTCCCGATTTACAGTCTGGATGGAACCAATGTCTTAAAGTGGAATGCCGGCATATGGATTGTTGCAATTGCCATTGCGGGAGTTATGATGATTATGGTTATCACAATCGGTGCTGAAAACATGGTCATGTTTGTTATGGGGGCCTGAATTACAAAAAATGGGTTATATAACTCAGATGAAAAAATTGTCTGATGATGTTAATGTTTGAAATTTTCCATAGATGCAAGATAATCGTCAAGCAATTTAAATAATTCTTCTTTTGTTTTCATTTTAAAGATTTTTGGTTTTATTTCAATGCTTCCCGGTAGATTTTTCAAATAATATGCTGTATGTGCCCGCATTTCTTTGATGGCCACTTCTTCATTTTTCAAATCAATTAATAATTCCGCATGTTTTTTGGCCATTTCTATCTTTTCTTCGGCAGTTACTCTTTGGGGTTCATATCCATTATCTAGATAATCAATGCACTGTTTTACAATCCAGGGATTTCCTCTGATTGCACGACCAATCATTATGCCGTCGCAGTCGGTTTCATCTATCATTCGTTTTGCATCATAACATGTCCAAATGTCTCCATTTCCGATAACCGGTATTGATACATTGTCTTTAACTTCTTTAATTATTGACCAGTCGGCTGCAATGTCATATCTGTCTTCTCTGGTTCTGGGGTGAACTGTAATCGCAGATGCACCCGCATTTTCAATAATTTTTGCCATTTCAACTGCATTGATTGTATCATGATCCCAACCGCTTCTAATTTTAACGGTAACGGGAATTGGGACACTATCGACAACTCTTTCAACAATTTTTCCTGCCTTTTCGGGATTTTTTAGAAGTGCGCTTCCTGCCTTGCTTTTGATTGCGACTTTTTTAACCGGGCATCCCATGTTGATGTCGATGATGTCGGGCTTCATATTTTCATAAATGTATTTTGAAGCTATCTCAAATGATTTGGGGTCAGCTCCGAATATCTGTTGGGAAATTGGTCTTTCTTCTTCGGTCATGTAAAGCATTTCTTTGGTTTTATAATTATCATACATTATTGCTTTATCTGAAACCATTTCAGTTTCAATAAGTCCGCAGCCCATTGATTTAACTATTCGCCTGAACGCAGAATCGCATATTCCTGCCATTGGGGCTAGGACTATCTGATTGTCAATTTTTACATCACCAATTTTCCATTTCATAAAATCATCTAAAAAATCGCTATAATTAATATATTAGTGTTGCAATTAATAATGGTGTGGGAAGGATTCCTCTATTTTTTCAGGTTTCATTATTCATAATGGTGTCGTGTAATTTGTTTGTGGATGAAAGTTTTCTTCACACAGAAGTGAATTTAAAAAAATAAATATTGGACTATTTAACCGAATAGTCCTTCTAAAAATCCTTTTGCTGCATCAGAACCGCCTGTAGAATTTAAAATGTTTGATACTTGATTTTCGTAATTGTTAATATCTCCTTGAACGTTTTGGGTTTGTTCAATAGAGCTTGCAATATTTTCAACATCATTGTTTGAGATATTGATGTTGTTGTTTACTGTGTAGTTGTTGATTATATTAACAATAGTTTGATGATCTGTAACATTTTTTTCTTTGACGGTTACTTTCACGTCATCCACTAATTTGGATACTTTGTCTGCACTTACATTTGAGCTTTCAACTACTTCCGCTTGGGTATAAATTTCTTTGTTAGCTGCCTCTTTAACGGTTTCTGGAATTTTAACGTTGGTTGCCTCTTCGTAACAGTTCATTATTCCTGCAAGAGCAGATTCTCCAGTTGCACTGACTGGGCTGGTTACGTAAACATGGCCACTTTTAATTCCTGCGGACTTTAATGCAGATATGTACATGTCTCCTGTTACAGTGGTGATTTTAGATTTGTCTACACTAACCTGAAGATTAGTGCTATCTTTTAGGTTAACAAGTGCTGATGAAAATACTTCGCTGGAATCATATGTTCTTCCAGTTATTGTACTTGCAATTTTGTTAACGTCGCTTGCTGTAATGATTTTTTCATCTGCCTTACTTAAATCCAAATTGCTTTGACTTTTGAAAAATGAATCAACGTCAGATTTGTAGTTTGTATTCGCATGAGTAGTTTCACCGTAAGTTATAACAACTGAATTTGCCTGACCGGAAAATCCGGCTGGTATAACCATACCTATTAAGATTATAGATAAAATAACCATACCAATAGTAATCTTACGCATATTATCACCTCAATTTATAATAGCACATTTTATTTATCCGATTAAGTATTTAAACTTATCTCATGAGTTGACAGTTTTTATTGAATAGGAACTACATTTTACTTTAGTAAGTTTTATATGTTTTCAAGTCAAATTTAAACTTATAGTAAATCTTATCGATGTTGCTATGTTTGTTATAATAAGTGAAATGGAGGTGAAAATACGAAAAAACTAGATAATAGGCTATTATTCGCATTAATTATTTCAATAATGCTTTTATTTTCTATAAGCACAGTATTTGCAGGGAATAATGAAACAATATCTGATATTGTTGGTAGTGCTGATAATTCAGACAATGTAGTTCAAACTTCGGAAGTTCCAGAGCTCCAGTCTTCGCAATCAGATAATCAAATACTAACAGCAGGTAATAATGTAATTAATGTTGTTAATGTAAAGGATTCTTATAACGAAACTGGCAAAATATGGAGTGAAGATGGATTTAATTTAAAGGGGGCTACAGTCAAGGTTTTTGATTCATCTAATAAGTTAGTATCAACTGTTAAAACTGATTCAAAAGGTAATGCAGTTATTAAAAACTTAGGTTCATCTAAATATTCTTTAGAAATTAGTTATTTAACTTATGAACCTATTAAGTTGACCGATATTGACTTTACCAAAAAATCAGGTACTGTCGATATCAAGGGATTAATGTTCGTTCCGGACATATTGCTTTTGGTCGACTATAATTCTCACAATGAAAAAGTTGACTTGCTGATGAATATGTCAAGGAGGATTGCATACATCAGTACCACTGATTTTGACAAATCCCGTGCATGGTTAGTGGAATATGCTAATTATATGCATATTGACATGTTTTCAGAATCTGCTTACAGTGTTTTGACAGCTCAATACTTAAAAGAACTTCTTGCGAGGTCTCCTGCTAATGCAAAATATAATGTTGCATATACTTTCAGTGTATTTTCAAAACAAATTTTGAACAATACTGGAATTCATATTGTAGGAGCTTCAGCGGCTAACAATACTTTTGATACTATTGAGAACACTTATATAGGTTCATATTTCCAGGCTAGGGATATTGCAGAATCAGATATTTTGCAAAAAAATATGAAAAATTATCTGAATTATGTAAAACACTTGATTGATCCTAAAAAATATTCTGACCCTACCTTGGATGAAAACAATGCTCCATTGATGTCTCCTGAATGTGGTTTTTATCATCCGGATTTAGGTTTATATACTTTAGTTCCTGAAGGAAAATTGATTAATCAATGGATTCGTGAAAATCCGGGTTATACTCACAGTTCTGATGGTAGTTTAAATTGGATGACTGAAAATTATGTTGTGTGGTTAACTAATGTATTGGACCCGACAGCATTGTTCAAGAAGTTTGAAAAGGATTATATCGCTAAATTTGGTCCAAAAAAATCATTCATAGCTATTGCTTCTTACTATGGTGGTGAAGAAGTTGCAGATGCACTTATTAGAGGTTATGAAGCTAATGGTAGGCCAGCTTTTAATGTATTTAAAACTGGAACTCAACCTCCAATGTCTTCAATTTTGAATAAAATCTCTTCAATTTCAACTGTTGGCATATCTGCAGTTAATTCATTATGTAGTTGGTCTTTAGATTATGCAAATGGTACTGCTGAACCAGATTTAACTGACATTGATTTGCATGTATTGAAAGGAATTGTTGAAATTTCTGAATACAGTTATCTCAGTGAATTGGGTCCTCAAGTCGAATGGACATTCATGGTTACATATCCGAGTTTCGAAGGAGTATTCGGTCAGGTTGCTTTGTCTTATGTAGACGTTTTTGGTAAGTCTCATGTTATCCAAGAAGGTGTAGATAAGATGGTTAAATTAAACTGTAAATGGGCTGACCTGCATGATTTAAATAATTCCGATAAAAAAGTAGCAATTATGTTGTATAACTATCCTCCGGGAAAAGCTGAAATCGCTGCTTCCTATTTGGATGTTTTCAACAGTACCTTTGAATTGCTTTATCAATTATATATGCAAGGTTACGACATTGGCGGTGACTTTGAATTTTCAAATGCAGTAAATAATACATTCCAATGGATTATAAATGCTAAAGATTCATATTTAATTAATAAAACTCGTCATAACTTGCTTTCATTGCATAATTTAACTCAAATAATATTTGACATGAACAATAAAGGTTCTTGGGCAAAAGGGTTATTAAACACTTATGTCGAAGAGAATTGGGATTATTTAATGGAACATCATCAATTGATTTCATTGAAAGATTTCGAAAAGTTAACAGCAGATATCAATGATGAATTGTTTAATCAGATGATTTCATACTGGAAAGACGGTTTAGGTCCGGCAATGGTTTATAAAAATAAATATATTGTAATTCCAGGTGTATGGTTTGGTAATGTATTCGTCACATTCCAACCTAGTAGGGGTTGGGAAGAGGTTCAAGACTATCACAGTTTAACCATTCCTCCGCATCAACAATATGTTGCATTTTATAAATGGTTGGATAAAACCGCAAAAATGAATGCAATAATTTCAATGGGTACTCACGGAACTCTAGAATGGTTGCCGGGTATTAACTTGGGTGCATTCCCTGGAGATTGGACATTTGAGTTAACTTTACTTCCGACTGTATATCCTTATATTGTTTCTAACCCTGGTGAGGCTATGGTTGCAAGAGATAGGAGTTCAGCTTTATTGATTACTCATATGACTCCTGCAATGGTATCATCTGAGTTATATGGTAATTATACTGTATTGAAAAATTACATCAATTACTATAAAGAACAATTGAGCTTAAACGTAACCAATAATGCTGAATCTTATAAGAATAAGATTTTAAAATTGGCTCCTAGCTTAGGTTTCAGAAATATGTCTAAAAATGAGACTTTCCAAGAGTGGATTGATGAATTGCATATCTATTTGGATGATATGGAGGATGACTTTAACACTTATGGTCTTCACCATTTGGGAAAAATCTTAACTGGTTATGAGCTTGCAGAGGAGGTAGTTACAATTGTTACTTCTCAAACAAAAATATATGACCAGTTATTGGAGCTATTGTATCCTAAATTAAGTGGATTGAAATTCTATGATGATATTCAGGGCAATCTTAAGTATACCAAAGAAGCTGATAGAATAAAATCATTCTTAAAAGAGTATTCTTCACGTTTGGTTAATGGAAGTTCTGCTAAACAATTGAACCGAGAGTTCGGTATTTTAGAGGGAACTGCACTGTATAATTCAACACTTTACTGTGAAGAGATTATTTTAAACATTCAAAGGAATAATGAATGGAATGCAATTTTAAGTGCTTTAAATGGAAGATATGTGAAAGCTGGTCTGTTTGCTGATCCGTCTTATGGTGATTCAATACCAACCGGTTATGATGGTTATGCATCTGACCCTACCAGAATGCCTTCTCATGCAGCTTATGAGTCTGCTGTTAGGATTGTGGATATGCTTTTGGCTAATTACCATGAACAGCATGGAAAATGGCCGGAACTAACTTCATTAATATTGTGGGGTACAGAAATATCCAGAACTGAGGGTATAGGTGTAGCTGAATTCATGTATTTATTAGGTTGCAAACCTGTCTGGGCAGATAATGGTAAAGTTTTAGGTGTTGAACAGATACCTATTGATGAGTTAACTGTAACATTGAATGATGGTTCTGTAGTTAATAGGCCTAGAATTGATGTATTTGCAAGTATGGTTACAAACAATAAGGATTGGATTACTTGGATGCTGACTTCAGTTAATTTAGCTGTTAATGCTACTGGTGAGGATGCATCTAATAATTATGTAATCAAGCATTATGCAGAAAATCCTCATTTGGATAGGTTATTCGGTCTTCCAGGTAATGTTTTAGAAGGTACTGGTATGTCTAATCTTATACCTAATACTGCAGACTGGAGTATTGCATCAGTAAATGAATATGCAATGGATATTTATTTAAATAAAGTATCTTATTCATGGACTTTGGATGAAAAAGGTAATATTCAAGTTAATAAACAGAAAGATGTTTATAAGTATTTGCTTGATAATGTGGATGTAATTACTCAAAACTTTGATAGTACTTGGAGGTTATTCGATTCTGATGATTACTATGATTGGTTTGGTGGATTATATAATGCAGCTAATGTATTGAAAGAAAAATCAGGTAAAGATAAGCCTGATACTGCTTTCTTCGATATTAGGAACAAAAATAAATATGTTTCAAGAACCTATCAAGAGGAATTGGAATTTGAAATTCGTAGCATTCTTTTAAATCCACAATACTATGATCCTTTAGTTAAAACTCCTGCGGGTATGAACGCATATGCTTCCAGATTCCAAAATTTCTATGCAACAACCGTTTTAGGTGGAGAAAAATTAAATAAACAATTGGGTAATCAATTGGCTGATACTATACTTAAAATAAATTCTGGTGTTAACAGTAATACGTTAGCAGCAGGTTCTCAATCCACACTTGCTTGGATGGTTTATATGGCTCAACAAGGACTTTGGGATGGAGATGCAAGTACTGTTCAAAAGTTAGTCGATTCTTACATGCAAAGTGTAATTGAGTATGGTGTTGCATGTTGTCACCACACTTGTAAAAACCTTGCATGGAATTCCGAGATTATTCAGTTAAGCTCTTTAACTCCTGCACAAAAACAAAAATTTGCAGAAATTTTAGCTCAAGCAACTGAAACTGATCCGTTATATCAAATGGATAAAGAAATGGACCAGCAAGGTGCTGAAGGAAATCAAGGCCAAGGCTCTCAAAATGGTGAACAAGGAAATCAGAATGCTAATGTTTTAACAAATTCCACATCACAACAATCACAATCTGATGGATCTAACAGTGGAGGCCACACCTCTGCAGGTAGTGATGCTTCACAATCTGGTGAAGCAAAATCATCTTCTGACTCTTCTAGTTCACAAGATGCATCTTCTGGTGGTGAAAGTGCTGGTGGAGCTAAAGCATATGAGATTTCAGAACAATCTGTTGCTAAATCTGCTTCAAGTTCTGCAGAATCAAGCATGCCAATATTTGTTATAATTGCTGTAATTATTTTAATTGCAATTTTCTTGGTTGGTTATGTTAGAGATAGCAAAGAGGATTATGATGATTATTAAATTAATCATCAACTTTTTTTTTTATTTTATCGTAATTTTTAAATATTGTATTTTATCATAAATTATAATATAATAGAAAATTTTTAAAGTTTGTTTTATCAAACTTTCAATTAAAATTTGAAATTAAATTTGATGAGGTATAATATGAGTAAAAAAATTAATATTTGTTTAGTTTTATTGCTTTTATTGGTTTCAGTTGGTGCGGTTAGCGCTGCGGAGAGTTTAAATGAAACCAATGTTGTAGGCAATGAAGCTATTTATGATGCTGTTGATGTATCTTCGGATGTCAATAGTAATCATAATTCTAATGAAGTTTTAACGGTAGATGATTCACAAAATCAGTTGGAATCTTCTTCACATACAATAACTGATGAGAATTATAATCAATATTTTGATTTAAAGGGAAACTTGGTATCTTCTAATGTAAAGGAAGGAGATACAATTAATTTGGATGGACATTTTTCATCAAAGAATTTTATTTTTAATAAAAAAATCAATGTTGTGGGAACTTCTTCAAATAATATGAAAAATTCCATGATTTCACTGTTAAGTGGTGCTTCTGGAAGTTCAATATCAAACCTTAATATTGCAAATACAAAAGCTGAGACTTATGGTATATTTTTAAACTCAGCAAGCAATTGTGTAATTCAGGGTTGTACTATAAAAAATACTGGAAGGGCTTCTTATGCAATTTGTGTTGCTAATGGTGCTAATCATAATAATGTAACAGATAATGACCTAAAGACATATGGTATTACATACGGTCATGGTACAAGGTCAACTCCAACCTTGCTTGTAAGTGGTTCTCATTATAACTACATTGCTAATAATAAAGTGGAAGTCGATGATGCTAATGGTATTTATTTGTCTAGTTATGATGGAGGTCCTATAAAAGGTGGGGTTTCTAATTTCAATATTATTTACAATAATACTGTCATGTGCAATATTAATGTTTTGCCTACTTCATGGAGTTATACCATTCAAATCATGGGTAACAATAATACCATCAAAGCTAATAATGTTATTAGAGGTTATAGGGGTATTTCTTCTGCCGGTTACGGCAATATTTTCATAGACAATACTATTAGAAATGTCACAGGTGCTGATTACAACCACCCTGGTGTTGAAACTGGTGGGGAATATGCAATTGTTGGATCTTACGGTGCCATTGTTAAAAATAATACTATTGTCGATTGTAAAATAATATCAACCGGTGCAGGAATAACTGTTATTGACAATTCCATTGTAGAAAACAATTGGGTGAATGTAACAAAAGCAGGTAGAGGTATTGTCGCTGCTGGTTCAAATGTTGTAATTAGAAATAATACTGTTTTCACAGAATTCGGATCTGGAATTTATGAAAAAGATGAAGGCTCAGGTCTTTTGATTGAAAATAATGTGATTACTTCTGATTCTGGTGTTGGAATTTTAATCGAAAAATTAAGTTCCAGAAGAATGCCTTCTAATGTGACTATAACTGGAAACACTGTTATAACTGGCAATAGAGTTGCAATAGATGCAAGTGGTGTTCAGGCTGACACTTCTAATATTAATGATATTGTTAGTTCTAATAATGTATTTGGAAAAGATATTCACACTCCTGCAGGGGTTATTGATACTTCAAAACCAACTTATATCTTTAAAGGCAATACATCTACAGTCACACCATCTAATTTTGATGAATATATCAATGCAAATGGTGGTTTGACTGGTCGGGTTAATGACGGCGATATTTTAAAATTTAAAGGCACATTCGATAATAAGGTAATATACATCAATAAAGGTATCAGAATCACTGGTGAAGACTGTACATTCTATAATTCCACATTTAAAGTTACTACAGGCAATGTATTAATTGAAAATTTAAACATTATCAATAAGGAAGCTGAAAGAGTCAATGCATGGGGAATTTTCGTAAATCAGGCTCAGGGTGTAAGGATTGTTAACAATAATATTTCTGTAAACGACCCTAAGGCATCTTATGCAGTTTATGTTTTAGAATCAACATTTGTTGACGTGTGGAATAATCAATTAACTTCCGAAGGGGATTATTTAACATTCACTTTACTTTCATATGCTTGTGAAGATTGTAATTTCGCAAACAATACCATTAAAACAATAGGTACTGGAGATGTTTATAATTTCAGACCTGAAACCTGTATTGATGGTAACGAAATTGTTATAGATGGAAAACAGTATTGCATTGATGGCAATGAATTGTATATTGATGGAAAATCCTATTGTATTGATGGTAATGAGCTTGTTATAGATGGTAAGTCTTATTGTATTGATGGTAATGAGCTTGTAATTGATGGTAAGTCTTATTGTATTGATGGTAATGAGATTGTTATAGATGGTAAGTCTTATTGTATTGATGGTAATGAGATTGTTATAGATGGTAAGTCTTATTGTATTGATGGTAATGAGCTTGTAATTGATGGTGAAGAATATTGTATGGATGGAGCACATGTTATTTCCGAAATTTATCAAACATACGGAATTTTATTATTATACTCATCAAATAATGTAGTTTCAGGAAATAATGTAAATGTCACTTCTAAATTGGCTGAAGTTCATTCAACTACTGGCAAAGACAACTCTACTAACTCATTAGTCGGTATAGATTTATATTTCAATAGTCATAACAACGTTTTTTCAAACAATGTTGTTAATGTAAAAGGCAAAGACAATTATGTTTATGGAATGGGGGTTTTAGGCTATAATACTGGTCATAAAGCTCCTGAAGGTCAAGGCGCTACAAACAATACTTTTGAAGGTAATATCATAACTCTTGAAAGTCCGTATTTTGCTACTGGTTTAATTATAGGTGCTGAATCTGAAGGAACTATTTTAAAAGGCAATGTCATTAACTTAAATGCGGGTGGCGTTACTTATGGAATTACTTTGGAGCTGTCAAAAATGACTACTATTGGAGGGAATGATGTTACCTTGAATTCAGAAGTTATTTATGGAATTGAAGCGTTATCCTCTGATGGTAATGTAATAACTGGCAATGATTTTAAAACTGATGCAAAACAGGTTTATGGAATCTTGCTTTCTATTTGTAAAGAAAATATTATTTCAAACAATAACATATCTGCAAACGGTAACGGTAAAGAGTTGACCATTAGAAACTTGGATTCACTTAAATGTGGAAATGCCGGAATATATCTTAGATCAAATTCCACAAATAACAGAATAAATGCCAATAATATTACTTCAGCTAAAGGTCATGCAATCATAATTGATAATGAAGCTATTGATAATGTTATTGTGGATAATTATTTGGTTTCAGAAAGAGGCATTGGCAATGCTGCAGTAAACAACACAATTGGAAATGAGGTTTCTGACAATTATGCATTCATTGCGGATTATGATATTAAAGTAAGTGAAATAAAGTATTTGGGACAAGGTCAATTTAATCTGACTTTTGGAGATGAGTTAAACGGAGCTATTGTCAAATTCTATGATTTGGATGATAATCTGATAGGAAACGCAATAGTTTCAAATGGAGTTGCTGTTTATAACTATGCCTTTGATAAAACTTATGAACCTGCAACTTATAGATTTACAGCACAACTGTTTAAGGAAAATTATAAATCATCAGTCTATGAAATTTTATTTGATATTAATAAAGCTGATGTTGGTGTGACATTTGAGAATATGACTATAATTCAAGGCGATACCCAATCAATTTCTATAAAAATTGTTGATCCTTTAGGTAATCCAATTAAAGGTGCAACTGTTAAATTTATTAGGCAAAGTGCCAGAGATTTCCCTATGGGAACAGCAGTATCAGATAGTCAGGGTAATGCTGAAATATTCTATGAGCTTCCTGTTTCATTGGATGCAGGTGAGTACATTGTTCGTGCAGACATATCAGGGTTAAACAATTATAATGATGCAAGTTTTGAGTCTAAATTAACCGTTTCACCAAGAAATAGCGTTATAATATCTATTAACTCAAATATGTATGTCAAAGGAATATTGGGTACTCTAAAAGATTCCAAGGGTGATGTTGTTGGAAATAAAAAAGTATCTGTGAAACTTGGTTCAACTACCTATCCAATCACTTCAAATGCCAAAGGTGAACTTGTATTGCCTGCAAATGTTAAAGCAGGTTCATATCAAGCAACTGTTAATTCACTTGCTGAAGGAAAATACTCTGAAAATACTCTTACATCAAAAGTACTTATTGTAAATCCTATATCTGGAGGAAAGGATTACTCTGTCTATTATGGAAATACTGTAAAGTATAAGGTTCGCATATTGGACACTAAGGGCAAGGCAGTAGGTGCTGGAAAAGTAGTTACATTCAAAGTCAATGGAAAAACAATAAAAACCCCAACTGATAAATCTGGTTATGCAACCGCTTCAGTTAAGTTAGGCGTTGGTAAGTATGCTATTACTGCAACTTATGGTGGAGTTTCAAAATCCAATAAAATTACCTTTAAGGCAACTTTGTCTGCAAAAAATATGGTGCATAAAAAAGCCAAAACAATTAAATTCTCTACCAAATTGGTAGATAAAAAAGGTAAAGTCTTAAAAGGTAAAAAGATTACTTTTAAAATTAGTGGTAAAAAGTACTCTGCCAAAACTAACAAAAAAGGTGTTGCAACTGCATCTATCAAAAATTTAAAAGTTGGTAAATTCACAATAACTTCAAGTTATGGTGGATGCACTATTAAGAATACTATACAAATTAAAAAATAAGGTTATTTAACTCTTATTTTACTTTTTTTTCAATTTTTCTTTAAATACATTTAAATATTTTTAAAATCTAACTTATATTCAATTTGTAATGATTTTTATAGGCTATTGTTTACTTTAATTATATTAAAATGAGGTGAAATTATTAAAGCAAAAAGTTTATTTATTTCATTAATCATGCTTTCTGTAGTGATGTTGTCATTAAGCGTTGCTTTTGCTAGTGACAATGCTACAGATGTCGCAGCTATTGATAATGAAATAGTTATCGATGAACCACTTGCTGTTGAAGAAGATTCTCAAGCAGTGAGTGCAAATGAAAATGTTGTAACAAAAGATAATTTTAATAATTATTTTGATAGTACTGGATCTCTATTGAGTAACGTCACTTCAGATGAATTGATATTTAGTGGAGATATTTCTAATGTTGGTGTAGATAATATTGTTCTTAACCGCTCAATTAAAATAAGCGGTAATGATGCAGTATTAACCAACATTTCTATAGATGTCAAATCTAGTGATGTTGTTATTTCCGGTTTAACTATTAATCAAGATAAAGGTGAATTTGGAATTTCTGTTTCCAATGCATCTGATGTATTAATCGAAGATTCTACTATTAATTTTAATGCAAATGCTGGCATTAATGGATATGCAATTAATGCTGATTTTGCAGATAATTTAAAAATTATGAACAATATCATTAATTATGTCGGTGCAACAACAGGATGGGAAGTTAACTATGCGATTCGTGTTTCAAATTCCAATAATACCATAATTAGTGGTAACAAAATTAAGGCTAAAATTGTTTCCGCTGATGTTGGTTGGGCTGAAATTCCTCCTGGAAGTGGAAATTGGGTAAGTAGTCCAATTAGTGGAACTATTGCTGTAAGAGATTCAAATGGACCTGTTTTAGATAGTAATGATATAAATACTACTTATTCTGGTGTTGTTACTTCCTATGGTTATGACACTATTTATGTTGTTGATTTTTCAGGAACATCAGGTACTGTAATCGTTAATAACAATATTACTTCCGTGGGTAAAGATTATATCTATGGTATCATTATTTCTGATAATGATTTCACAATAAGAGCTAATAATATTAAATCTACTGGAGAATATTATGCTAATGGTATTGATATTGAAGGTCCTGCTGCAGGTGTAGTAGAAGACAATGTCATTGAAGTTAAATCTGGTAGTAGTGCTTATGGTATTTATTCCGGTATGAATGGTGCTGATGTTAATGCAAATTATACTGGTAATGAGATTTCCGGTGAAGCATACAATATCTTTGGTTTTTCAATAGGTGATGTTTCAAGCAATGTTATAAACAACACTGTTTTAATTAATGGTAATTATACTACTGGTATGGCTTATAGAGGAGTATCTTTATCTGCTAGTGGTAATAAATTTGTTTTAAATTCTTCTGAAGTAGGTAGCGAATCTATTTGGGAAGGATTTGGTGTTGAAGCTGTTGGTATTAAAGTTATTAAAGGTACTGCAAATATTGCTGATAATGTAATTGCTGGTCCTGGTAAAGGTGTTTCCTTAGCAGGCAATGAAACTAATGTAGTATTGAAAAATAACATGATTAATACTATTGCTAATGTTGATAAAAATGCTTATGCAATTTATGTTAATGATACTGCTAGTTTAGAAATTGTTGACAACCATATCGATTACCAAGGCACTACCAAAGGTACAGGAATCAATAATGCAATTTATCTTTATAATGCTGATGGAGCTATTGTAAACGGAAATAAATTTGATCTAGATTTAGTTTCTGCTGATGTTGCTTGGATTGAAGTTCCTGTAGGTAGTGGAAATTGGATAAGTGCTCCTATTAGTGAAGGTATTGTTGTTGAAGATTCTGATAATGTTAGTTTTGATAGTAATACTGTATCTACTAATTTCACTGATGTCATTACTTCATACGGTTATGATACCATTTACTCTGTAGATTTCAAAAATTCCAATAATGCTGTAATCACAAATAATGAAATTACCTCTGTGGGTAAAGATTATATTTATGGAATTATTCTTTCTGGTAATGATTTCACAATAAGAGCTAATAATATAACTTCTATTGGCGAATATTATGCTAATGGTATCGATATTGAAGGTCCTGCTACTGGTATTGTTGAAAATAATGGTGTTTTAGTAATAAGTGGTGCTAGTGCTTATGGTATTTATTCCGGTATGAATGGTGCAGATGTAAGTGCTAACTACAGTGGTAATGAAATTTCAGGTAATGCTTACAATATATTCGGTATGTCTGTTGGTGATGTGGACAGTAATATTGTAAATAACTTTATTAACTTAAAAGGTAATTATACTACTGGTATTGCTTATAGAGGTTCCAAATTAACCATTGCTGACAATAATGTTGTATTAGAATCCAGTGAAGTTGGTAATGAGTCAATTTGGGAAGGATTTGGTGTTGAAGCTGTTGGTATTAAAGTTATTAAAGGTAATGTGAACATTAACAATAACGTCATTGCCGGTCCTGGTAAAGGTGTTTCCATTCTCAATAATGTTACTGAAGCTTCATTGACTGGTAACTTTATAAATACTGTTGCTAATGTTGATAAAAATGCTTATGCAATTTATGCTGTAGATGCTGCTGGTTTAATAGTTTCCAATAACACTGTTGATTATCAGGGTGCTACAAATGGTACCGGTATCAACAATGCTGTTTATATTAATGATGTTGAAGGTGCTGTAATTGATTCTAATAAATTTGATTTAGATTTGGTTTCCTCTTATGTGCCTTGGGCTGAAGTGCCTTCAGGTAGTGGAAATTGGGTAAGCTCTCCTATTTCCGAAGGTATTGTTGTTGAAAGTTCTAACAATGTTACTTTTGATAATAATACAGTAAATGTTCAATATACTGATGTTGTTGGAAATTATGATACTATTTACTCTGTTGACTTCAAAAATTCCAATAATGCTGTAATTTCAAATAATGATATTATATCTAATGGAAATACTTATATTTACGGAATAATAATTACTGGTGATAATTTCAATATTAACTCAAACGATATTAATACAACATCCAATTATTATTCTAACGGTATCGATATCGAAGGTCCTGCTACTGGAGTTGTAAAAGATAACGGAATTTCAGTAAAATCTTCTACTTCCGCTTACGGAATTTACTCAGGTATGAATGGTGCTAATGTTTCAGCAACTTATGTTGGTAATGACATTGTTGGTGATGCATATAACGTATTCGGATTCTCATTAGGTGATGTTGAAAGTAATGTAACTGATAATAATGTTGTTCTAGCAGGTAATTATACTACTGGAATTGCATACAGAGGATTTAATTTAGTGGTTGACAACAACGTAATTTCCGCAAAAGGTTCTAATGTAGGTAACGAATCTATTTGGGAAGGTTTCGGAGTTCAAAACATTGGTATTAAAGTTGTTAAAGGTGTTTCTACAATTACTAATAACAATATTCAAACTACTGGTGATTCAGCTATTAATTTAACTAACAATGATGCAACAGTTAAAGATAACTATTTAGCAAGTGCTAAAGGTGTAGGTGACAATGCTATTGTTGAAGTAGCTAATGCTACTATTACAAGCAATGCTCCTGAATATAAAATAATTTTAGCATCTCCAAGAGTATATACTGAATATGCAGATGGTGTACTCTATGTTGTAATGGCATATGATGAAAATGCTAATCCTCTTTCCAATATTACTCTTTTCTCAACTGTCAACAATGTAACTTACAATGCAACAACTGATGATGAAGGTTATGCAGCATTTGTAGTTGATTTGAATGCTGGTTATTATGTTGCAGTAACTTCATTTGCAGGTAATGAAGAATATGGTCCTAAGGATGTTTCAACTCCTATTACTGTAGATGCTTCCGCTTCCGCTATTAAAGCATCTTCATCTGTAACCGTTTTATTAACTACTGTTAAATCTGGATATAATTTCAAATTGACTTTAGTGGATATGAAAGGAAATGGATTAGCAAATAAAAAAGTTTCAATTACATTTAATGGTAAAACCAAAACTTACACTACAAACTCATTAGGTGTAATCAGCTACAAACTTTCAGCAACTAAAACAGGCAGTTACAAGTTAACCATGAAATTTGCTGGTGACAATAATTATGTAGCAAGTTCTGCTACCTCAACTATTAAACTCACCAAACAAGCTACAAAATTAACTGCTGCTAAAAAAACTTTCAAAGTTAAAACTAAAATTAAAAAATACACTGTAACCTTAAAAGACAGTAAAAATAAAGTTATTAAGAAAGTTAAAGTAACCTTAAAAGTTAAAGGTAAAACCTACAAAGCTACTACCAATTCAAAAGGTAAAGCTACTTTCAAAATTACCAAATTAACTAAAGCAGGTTCTTACAAATCTACTGTCAAATTTGCAGGAAATGCTTACTACAAAGCATCCTCAAAATCTGTTGTAATTACAGTTAAAAAATAGAGATTTTTAATCTCTATACTTTTTTTATTTTTTTCATGTAGATATCTAAATTCAAATTTACTATTTTTAAAGAGCGGCTCTATTTAATGAAAATATGGCTATTTTTAATTGAAAGGTTTCCATTTACTTATTATTTAATAGACTCTTTCTTGCATTAATCACATGGAAAAAATCGACTAAAAAATCCCTGTTTTTTTTTGTTAAAGTTAGTTTTCATCAAAAGTGTATGTGGACATCTACATTTGACTGGTGAAAAAAAGTATTTTATAAAATATATGTTACAATATGATATATTTGATTAATATTTTAGGTAAAAATAGTTTAGCTTATGATTTTAATCATGTCTAAAATCAATATGGTGGTGGGAAAATAAATTAGCAAAAATAGCTAATCTATTTCATTGCATCTTTGACTCTGTCAAAGATTCCTTTTTCAACATGTTTAATTTCATCGCCACTGATTTCGGCGAATTCATTAAGTAATTTTTTCTGTTTGGAGTTCAATTTTTTAGGGACAACAACAGTGACAGTAACATACATGTTACCTCTTCCCTGATGTCTGTATGAGGTCATTCCTTGGCTTCTTAACTTAAATACTGTTCCACTTTGTGTTCCCGGTGTGATTTTGAATTCCACTTCTTTTCCTTCAATTGTTGGAATGCTTATTAAATCACCCAATGCAGCTTGCGGGAAACTAATTTGCTGTTCTATGTATAAATGATCTCCTTCACGTCTGAATTGTTTATTTTTCTTGATATGTACAGTAACAATCAAATCTCCTTCAAGACCTGCTGATTCACCACAGTTTCCTTCACCGGAAACTCTTAAGTGATTGCCTTCATCAACCCCTTCCGGAATTTCGATTTTAATAGTTTTAGTTTTTCTTTTACTGCCTTTTCCATGACAATCTTCACATGGTTCTTTAATGATTTTTCCAGTACCACCACATTGTCTGCATGGTCTTACATTTACCATTTGACCTAAAATGGTGTTGCTGACTTCTTTAATTTGTCCTGTTCCTCCACAGGTTGAACATGTTTCTGGCTCTACTCCAGGTTTGGATTTAGACCCCTGGCATGTAGGACACAATTCGCTTCTTGTAATTTTGATTTCTTTATCGCAACCATTAAATGCTTCTTCCAATGTAATTGGAACTTCTGTGTAAATATCTGAACCTCTTTGGGGGCCGGTTCTGCCTCGGCTACGATTTCCTCCGCCAAAACCAAACATATCGAATATGTTTCCTATATCAAATCCTTGGAAAATATCTTCAAAGTTCACGTTTTGATAGAAATCTTCTGCAGTAAATCCATCCATTCCTGCATGACCATATTGATCATATCTTTGACGTTTTTCATTATCGGACAGGACAGCGTAAGCTTCACTCACTTCTTTAAATTTTTCCTCAGCATTTGGCTCATCGCAAACGTCTGGATGGTATTTTCTGGCTAATTTACGATAAGCTTTTTTAATAGTCTTCTCATCCGCAGATTTATCTACTCCAAGAACCTCGTAATAATCTCGCTTGTCTGCCATTTATTCACCTTATATGATAATTTAAAAAATAGATAGAAAAAATAATTTGTTTTATCTTATTGTTAGTTTATTATTGATTCTGATTCTGATTTTATTATATTACCTAACAACTTAATAAAACATTATTATTAATTCTAGTCTTTTACTTCATAGTCTGCATCAATTGTGTCATCATTTTTGTCTTTAGCACCTGCATTAGGGTCAGCTCCGGCACCTTGTTGAGCTTGTTGTGCTTGTTGTGCTTGAGCTTCAGCTTGTGCCTGTTGATAAATTTTTGCACCAATTTCTTGAACTACATTGGATAATTCATCAGACTTTGCTTTAATGGCATCAATGTCATCACCGGCTATAAGTTCTCTTAATTCAGCTACAAGTCCTTCGACTTTAGTTTTTTCATCTTCAGATACTTGATCTTTGAGTTCATCTAAGGTTTTTTCTGAAGTGCTGCTTCTTTGACTTTTTGTTCGATTTCTTCGTCGGATAATTTTGTTGAGGAAGTAATGGTAATCGCTTGTTCTTTACCGGTTCCTTTATCTTTAGCAGTTACATTGATAATACCGTTTGCATCAATATCAAATGTTACTTCGATTTGTGGAACTCCTCTTGGTGCAGGTGGGATTCCTACAAGTTGGAAACGTCCGAGTGAAGTGTTGTCAGCAGCCATTTTTCTTTCCCCTTGCAATACGTTGATGTCTACAGAAGGTTGATTGTCTGCAGCTGTGGAAAAGATTTGGCTTTTCTTGGTAGGAATTGTAGTGTTCCTTTCAATTAATGTAGTGGATACACCACCTAAGGTTTCAATACCTAAGGATAATGGAGTTACATCTAAAAGAACGATGTCTTTAATTTCTCCAGCTAATACTCCTCCTTGAATAGCAGCACCCATGGATACACATTCCATTGGGTCAATACCACGTTCAACAGGTTTTCCTATGAATTTTTCAACAAATTGTTGCACGATTGGCATTCTGGTAGGTCCACCAACTAAGATGATTTTATCAATTTCAGATTTGCTCATTTTTGCGTCATCTAATGCTTGTTGCATTGGTTTACCGGATTTTTCAACAATTGAATCAACGAGCTCTTCTAATTTTGCTCTTGTGAGTGAAATGATTAAGTTTTTAGGACTTCCGTCAGCACCCATTGCAATGAATGGCAAGTTTACTTCGGTAGTTGTGGTGGTGGATAATTCGATTTTTGCTTTTTCAGCAGCTTCTCTTAATCTTTGTACTGCTTGGTCATTATCCATTAAGTCAATTCCTTCTTTAGCTTTGAATTCATCAGCTAAGTATTTGATTAATACGTTATCCATATCGGTACCACCGAGTTGGGTGTCTCCGCTGGTGGATCTTACTTCAAATACTCCTCCACCGAATTCCATAATGGTTACGTCTAAGGTACCTCCACCTAAATCGTATACCATAATGTTCATGTCGTCTTCTTCTGCTTTGTCAAGACCGTATGCGAGGCTTGCTGCAGTTGGTTCGTTTACGAGTCTTACAACATCTAATCCTGCAATGGTTCCTGCATCTTTGGTTGCAGTCCTTTGGTTATCGTCAAAGTATGCCGGTACGGTAATTACTGCTTTTTCGATAGGTTCTCCGAGGAAGGTTTCTGCATCTTTTTTGATTTTTTGTAAGATGAATGCGGAAATTTCCTGTGGGGAATATTGTTTTCCGTTTACGGTTACTTTGTGGTCAGTACCCATGCTTCTTTTAATTGCACTGATGGTATTTTCAGGGTTTGTAACTGCTTGTCTTCTTGCAGGTTCACCAACTAACATTTGACCGTCATCAGTAAATGCAACATAACTTGGGAAGGATTTACCATATTGACTT
>ONQL01000035.1 GCA_900319985.1 uncultured Methanobrevibacter sp.
AAAATGACAATGATAAAATTAAATTACTTTTTCAACGATAACCAAGTTTAAAAAGTAATATTAATTGAATCTGTCTAAACCTTCGGGACGAGGGGGATAACACGGTAATCCTATATTCATTAGAGTATACAGCCCGTGAAGTAAGAATCATCGACTTCTCCAAAGTCGAGGTAGTTCAATATTTAAGTTGAATGTGATAGTATGGACGAATGGCATATAGGAGACCCTGTGGACTGGGGAGACGGCTTTATGGATGCCCAGAACTGGGGCCGTAGAAATGTGGATGATGAGGAAAATGACTCTCACAACAGTCAAAACACCATGGAACGCAAAAGGGATGAGTATTCAAGAAAGGCATGGAACCTTTGCAATGACCTCAGATATGATGATGCACTTCACTATATTGATATGGCGCTTAATCTGGACTCTATGAATGCCGGAAACTGGAACAAAAAGGCAATTATCCTGGATTTCATGGCAAGATATGAAGAGGCGGAAAAATGCTATGACACATCCCTTGGACTGTCTTCCAGCAATCTGGTTTTTGACAACAAGGCAAGGATGCTTTGCTATTGGGCAGGTAACCTTATCGAAGAGTCAAAGAAAAAGCCTGACGGACTTGCGACATTATATGAAGCATTGAAAATAAACAGAAGGGCAATCGATGCGCTTCCGGGAGATAAAAGCGAAGAGGACATTAAAAATTATTTCAATCAAAGGGATACGATTGAATTTTACATAGATTATGAAAAGAAATACCAGAAAAATGTCGAAACCATTAATGGATATGCCAAATCCGAGCTTTTCACTATTTCAGGAATGCAGTTTTACAGAACCGGCATAAACCTTTCAGCCGGCATGGCATTGAAGCTTGTAAGGGAACAGGAAAACGAATTTGACAGGGATGCCATTGCGGTATATGCAAAAGGTGAAAAGATAGGATATGTTGCAAACAGCGAATATACTAAATATGAGAGGACATCATCAGCATCTGAACTCAAGAATGAAATTCAGAGTGTCGCCCAGGCAGAATATGTGGTGTATCTTGATAGATATGCTGATATACAGTTTGCAATAGGTCGATTAATCAAATAGGCAATTATCTAATTAATGCAAGAATACCATGACTTCTACAAGTCATGGATGAATTGCACAAATGTGGGTATTACTTTCCAAATGCTCTTTGATGAAATTTAAAGAGGGGGATAGCACGGTAATCCTATACTCATTAGAGTATACAGCCCGTGAAGTAAGAATCCTCGACTTCTCCAAAGTCGAGGTAGTTCAACATAATAGGAATTGTTATATATGAATTATATTAATAATTTTAATTAAGGAGTGCATGTCAATGAACAAAAAGATATTGGCGATATTATTATTTGGTGTCTTCATCCTGTCAATCGGGATTGTATCGGCAGAAATATTGTACCAGGATCCGTTGAATGGAATGGATGAAAAAACATTTAAAAAACAATGCGAAGAAGTTACTTATAGAGATATTAAACCAAATGAGGACTTGAAAAATCATCCTATAAAATTAAAGGGCATGGTAGAAATGGCTACACACAATACAATGGTATTCTATGCTGAAGGTTTTCGTGACCAAGAGGTAATAATTAATCTGCCTCCTGATCAGGATAACAGCCAATATAAAAAATATCAGGGGTTAAATGCAGTCATTTATGGAACCTATCAGGGTTTAGATGATTTTTCGTTCAGTGGTGAACGTCCATATATAAGTATAGCAGCTATTGAATGATACGCTAATTAATTTCAAAAATCCTTCGCCAGCTGAAATATGCAAATGTTTCAGGAAAATATGGCATTTCTTATCATATCAATTAAGCCGGAGTTGAATCGCAAATTTTGGCTGATATTGATAATACTTATTTTTTTTAAAATACCTCAACAAATCACCGACTAAAACAAATAGCAGTCAAAACAGGCGATGTTAAGAAATCTGTCAGGAAGTTATCATTGCCGGCAACATGGGCAATATCATCGGTAAATACATTAATAAGAAAATTCTGGCCTTTAAATTCAATGCAAAAACCTAAAAGCCAAAACAATTACAAATGGTTGTCAAAAATGCCCTCAAGCAGGTGTCCTGAAAAATCTTAAACTAGTCAAAAAGCTAACAATTCTGAGACGCAGTCAAAAAAGACTGAAATAATCAAAGGGTAACTTGTTCGCTGTTGCTTTACTTTTTTTTATAGGTATGTTTTTAATGAAAGCAATTGCTTTAGTTGACTTATATTATTTTTTTTACAAACATTATTTCATATAATGTTGATTGTGTAGAATATCAAATATTTTACATACATTATGGGAGAAAAATTATGAATTTTAAAAGAATAATGTTTGTCAGCATATTGCTGCTGGCAATATTGGCAATAGGTGCTGTCAGTGCATCTGATGGTCATGATTCAGATAATCTGACAGTTTCAAACGAGAAGACAGGCTTGGATGTTGATAAGCTTGCTGTCGTTGAAGATGATGAAAATCTGACGGACGAATATAAATATCAGGAAGATGACTATGATATAACTTTTGCTAAGAGCGTTAATATGGATGATGAAGAATCTGAAGTTCTTTATTTCGAGTTTTATGATGAGGTAGGCGGTTCTGTTGCAATCCATGTTAAAGGAAGTGAAGTTTATAATACTACTGATTTAGATTATAATTATATTGAGTTAAGTGAGTTGAATATTCCTGATCTCGATTATGGAACCTATAAGGTGGACTTTATTTATTCCGGTGATGAAAGTCATGAGGGATTTGTAAAATCCGCCAATGTTGAGTTTACATATGGATTTTATGTAAGTCCTGAATATGAGTATTCCCAGGATGCTTATCAGTATGGTGAGGATGTTGGATTTTATGTAATGCTTCCTTCCATTGCAGGCAGTGTCGAATATGTCGTCAACGGTAAAAAATACACAGCTTCAAGTAAAGATCTGCATGGATACATAATTGTCAATTGGCATGATTTAAAAATGGGCAGAAACAACATCAGCTTTTCATTTATCCCTGACAGAGGTCCTGTTAAAACTGATTACTGTGTGATTAATGTTAAATATCTGGTTAACATTATTCCAAAAGAAGTACTATATGATGGTGTGGCATACCTTACATTGGAATTGCCGAGTGATGCAAAAGGGGATTTGAACATATATGAAGTTGGGTCTTCATGGGATGAAGATGAATATCATCCTGTATTTACCCTAATCAAAAATGTCAAAGTCGAAAACGGAATTGTCAATGAATCCCTGTCCGGTTTAGGTCCAGGATTTCACAATATTTATGCAAATTACACCGGAAGCGATTATATTGTGGGCATGGCAGGTTCGGAAACTAACGTATATGATGAAATGTATAGTATAGGTGTTTCATTTAATCCAAAAGTTGTTTTCCCCGCAAAAATGTGGAAAAATGGAGTGTATGATGGTGAATTTGTATTGCCTAACAATTACAGAGGTGTTTTGACTGTGTATGTGGGTGATGAAGAAAAAACATACAATGTCGTTAATGGAAAAGGAAAATTTGTCATAAACGCTTCAAAATTTGATTATAATAATGAGTTATATTTATCTTTTAAAGGCGAAGACGGTTATCGCTATAGTGATTATTTCTATACTAGAATAATGAATCAAGACCCTGAAACTAAATTGGAACTTGATGAACATGACTATCAGGTTCTTGTAAAGGGCAGGGAAATATATCATGTAGGGTTCAATATTGAATATTGTGATGTAAAAGTCTATGTTGATGATGTTTTATATGATGTGACTGATACTGGTTACGTATACATTGGAACAGGCAATTTGACATTGGGAAAACATGATGTGAGATTTGAAGTTTCCGGTGAAGACTATTTCGCTCCTTCAACAGCTTATGATTCATTCAATGTGACTTACATTAACTTTTACATTCCTGAAAATATTATTATTGATCAACACTATGGCAGTTCATCCACAGCTTCTATAACTATTGCAAAAGATGTAAGCGGTGAAGCAAAATTGATAGTGGACGGCGTTGAAACTGTAAGCGAAAAAATCCTCGGTTCAAATGTTTATTTCGATTTGGATTCATTGAGCTATGGAAATCACACAGTAACTCTTCTCTATCAAAATGGAAATTATGCCTCTTCAAGTAAAACCGCCAATGTCAATGCAAAATACAGCTATTCTCTAAATTTTGACGATTTGGTTTATGGCGACGGTGAAGCAACAGTATATTTACCAAGCAATGCTACAGGTGATGTAAAGGTAATAATTAATGGAAAAGAATTCAAGGAAACGGTTAAAGACGGCAAAGCCACATTACACATTACAGGCATTCCTGCAGGTATATATGAAACAACAGTGATATACAGCGGTGATAAAAAATATCCTTCAGAAACAGTAAAATTCAATACAACTGTATACTATCAAATAACTCAAAACTTCGACAGCTATCATGTATTCATTGATGATTTGAAAGATTCAGTGATTACATTATACTTGCCTGAAGATGCAAGAGGTAACTTAACTGTTTATCTCAAGGATTGGGATGATGAAGGTAGAAAGGTTACAAGTTCTGAATTTACAGGTGGAAAAGCTCAAATCGCTCTCAGCCAATTTTCTAATGAATTAAAATCTCATGAGGATTTTGTCGTAAAATATGATGGCGATGACTATGAGGTTGAGGATTATGATTTTGACGTATATCTGAAAGTATTTGATGTAATCGGACCTGATAATAATGAACACCTCCAGATTGGGCAAAACATTGAATATAAAATTAGAGTTCCAAAAAATGCACACGGATACATTCAGGTTTATGCCGGAATAGATTATGAAGATTTGATTATGGATAATGTGCCTATTTCAAATGGAGTGGCTACAATACCTCTCAAATATGATGAAATGGGATTATGGGGTATTAAAATTCTATATGTAGGAAGCGACTATGAATTTGAAGATTATGAAAGGTTTATCATATGGCCGGATAATGTTACATTGGCAAGTACCGCCAGAGGAGATGAGGCAGTATTTACAGTCCAAATGCCTGAAGATTCCTCAGGTAACGTTACCATAATGATTTACAGGATAGGTGGTGACCATGAATATAAGGAAATAGCTATTCCTTATGTCGGCACAGCCATTTTCAAAGCATCAGACATTCCTGCAGGATATTGGAGTCTGGATAATTTCAATGTTACAAGTGACAAGTACGGCTTTTTCAGATTCACATACACAACATGGTGGTGGGCACAAGGATTTTATGATTACTTTATAGTCATGGATGCAAATGCAACCAAGATTGACCCTAAATTGTCTGTGAGTGTGGATGATATTGATGTTGGTCAAAGTGCTGTTGTTAAGATTTCTTTGAATGAGACTATTGTTGGCAGTGTTTTGTTGAGTGTTGGTGGTTCCAATTATACTGTTTCTGTCAGGAATGGTGTGGCAAGTCAGGTTGTTCCTGGTTTGGCTGTTGGAACATATGATGCTGTGGTTTATTATGCTGGAAGTGAATATTTCACTGCATCTCAAAAGTCTGCTTCATTTAAAGTAAATGATGCTATGGTTCCGTCAGGTAATGAATCAGGAAATACAACTCCTTCCGGAAACGGATCCGGCAATGTCACTCCTCCAGTAGTGGTTGATCCTAAGATTGTAGCATCAAATGTCAATGTTGTCTATTCTGCAGGTTCATACTACACAATAAAAGTTTACGGAAATGACGGCAAGCTTGCAAACGGCGTTACAGTTAAAATAACTGGCAAGATTTCAAAAACACTAAAAACAGCAAAAGGTATAGCCAAGTTTAAAATAACTCAGGTGCCTGGAAAATACAAAATAACCATAAATGCATTGGGCAAAAAAGCAACAAAAACAGTAACTGTAAAACATATAGTAACACTAAAAACAGTAACTCTCAAAAAATCCGCTAAGAAACTCACTTTGCAAGCAACTTTAGCTAAAGTCAATGGTAAGTACCTTAAAAAGAAAACAATCACATTCAAAATCAATGGTAAGAAAGTAGCATCTGCCAAAACAAACAGCAAAGGTGTTGCAAAGATTACCATTAAAAATCCTTGTGTGGTTAAAAAGCTCAAGGTCGGCAAGAAGGTAACCTATCAGGCAACCTACCTAAAGGATACTGTCAAAAAGACTGCAAAAATCAAAAAGTAACTGCCTCGCCAGTTACTTACTTTTTTTTCTTTTTTTCTAATTCATTTAATTCAGTAAAATATTTATTTCATATATAAAATATATAACATATATATTCAACTTGAATATTTTTTAAACAAAACATAAATGCAAACATGATTTTTTTAGTCAATCAGATTGTGTATAAATTCCATTGACTTTAAAAATTTTCATACTGTAAAAAATGGAGGTATTATGAACATTAGAAATATTATTTTGCTGGCACTGTTGGCTGTTGCAATCTTGACAATAAGTGCTGTAGGTGCATCTGATGTTAATGTAACGTCAAGCAATCTTGAATCTGATTGTGATTTGGCGGTTGAGTCATCTGCAGATGTTGAATCCGGTGAAATTTTAAGTGAGGGTGATAAGGAGGACATGAACATTACTATCAATTATCCCGATAAACTTGTCCGTGCAGGATATAGTTATATTGATTTTAGACTAGACAATGTCCCGTCAGATTATCCTCTTGGTTCCTATGATATTTATGTGGACAATAAATTTGAAAAAACTACTGATAATGATCATTATGGAAATCCCATTGACCTATATCTGTTAAGTACAGGAAATCATAGCATTTCCGTAAGTTTGCCCGGAAGTGAAAAATATAATCCGGTCAATCTGACACACAATCTTGAAATATGCGATTCTTTGTTCTTTGTTTCAGATGAGTTTGTCCTCGGGTACGGTGAAGCATCAGGTATTCAAACAGTAACTCTCCATGCACGATATGATGCAAAAGGTAGTTTTATTGTTAAAGTGGATGGAAAAGAATTTAAAAGGGTGCCTGTTGAATTTGATGATGATGGATTGGCTACAGCTTCAGTTTCATTGTCAAGCCTGAAGTTTGGAACCCACCAAATTGAGGCAATATATACAGGTGACGGCAAATATAAAAGAAATTCACTAAAAAAGACTGTCAATATTACTTATTGGATGACAGCCGATGTCAAATATGATCATGCTATATATGCTTATGGCAATTATGTCTATTCCTCCCTTTATGGGAAGAATGACACTGAATTAACGATTTATCTTCCAAAAGATGTTGTCAAATCTCCAATAGTGACAATTGACGGTAAAAAGTATGATGTAAAACTGACTAGTAGAAAGGATTTCGCATCATTTACAGCGAAACTAAATTATGCTCCAATAGGATCAAGCACAATTTTTATAACATATCCTGGAGACAGCAAATATCCGAAAAAAACAATTAACGCAACCATTGATGTTATCGGTGCAGTCGATTTTTCTGATAGGGCATACTTTAATGAGTCATACACTTTTTTAAGATTGCCTGATGATGCAAACGGCACTTTGATGTTGTATCTTGATGATAAGATGTACAAAGCATTGCCTCTTGTAAACGGTGAAGCTAAAATGATTATTGAATTGCCGACAAGGGCAGAATCATACTTTTTTAAAGCGGTTTATACAGGTACTGATTATGAAATTGAAAATAAAACTGACACTTTCTATGTTCTTCCAAAAGTCATGTTCCATGATATGACTTACGGGGACACTCAAACAGTATTTGTTGAAATAAATCCGGATTCCGAATTGAATATTTCCTACTATAAAAACAATAAGCTGGTTCCAGTTAAATTGGTGAACGGCAAGGGAAATTTCACAATCAGCACTGACGGTTATGAGTATTTGACATATGAAAAAATTCATAATATGGACTTGATAATAGTATTTGATGGACGGGAATATTATGAAAGAGTTACAATAAAACCTCTTCCTTCCAAATTGGTTGCTAAAGACATAACAATGTATTATGGTGATTCAAAGACATATTCTCTGAAAGTTTGGGGGCCTATGGGGAAAATCGTATCTGATTCTGAAAGGGTATACATTAAGATAGATTCAAAGTCATCCTATAAGTATACTGATTCATCAGGAACTATTAAATTCAAACTTGATTTGCCTGTTGGAACTCATAAAATCACTGCGTCATTTTTGGATGCAAAAATAATTACAAAAATAGTTGTAAAGCAACCATTGAGCTTGAAAAAGGTAACAGTTAAAAAATCAGCCAAAAAACTTGTCTTAACAGCAACACTTAAAAAGGGAAAAGTGGCTATGAAGAGCAAAAAAATCACCTTCAAGTTCAACGGCAAAACCTACAATGCAAAAACCAATAAATTCGGTGTTGCAAAAGTCACTATTAAAAAGACAGTCCTCAAAAAGCTCAATGTCGGCAAGAAGGTAACCTATCAGGCAACATATCTGAAGGATACTGTTAAGAAAACTGCAATAATCAAAAAGTAACCTGCTTTGCCGGTTACTTTACTTTTTTTTTATCAGCTTGCTTTTAATGAAAGCGATTGCTTTATCAGATTTATATTCATTTTTCAACAAACATTATTACATATTAATATTGCCTGTATTGGTATGGAATATTTTACAGGCAAAGGAGAGTAATAATTATGAGCTTTAAAAGGGTAATGCCTGCAGTATTTCTTGTTTGCCTGTTTGCAATCTCAGCAGTTAGTGCAGCGGACAATGTTACTTGTGATGTTTTTTGTGTAAATGAAACAATTGATGAAATTGCAGGTGCTGGGGATAATCAGGTAGTTTTAAAGGAAAATAATGATGTTGGGACTTTATATGAACTTGATCAGCTGATTGAAAAATCACCTGAGGGAAGCAACTTGAAGTTAACTAAAGATTACAGATATCTTTCCGGCCAAAGCAATTTTGGCATTGATATTGAAAAGGCGATTACAATTGACGGACAAGGCCATACGCTCGATGGAAACCATGGAGCCAGAATTTTTAATGTCAAAGCATCCGATGTAGTATTCAAGAACATCTTCTTTATTAATGCATATCGGGATGGCTTTTACGTTCAGGGCGGTGCCATTAAAGGAAAATGCACTGCAATAAACTGCACATTCATAAATAACACTGTAGATGAAGATTGTGGCGGTGCAATGTGCAATGGCAATGCAATCAACTGCACTTTCATCAACAATTATGCGGTAAAAGGCGGCGGTGCAATTGCCTTTGGGAACGCTGAAAACTGCATTTTCATAGGAAACACTGCGAGAGATGAAGGAGGTGCACTATACTCAGGTAATGCAATAAATTGCATTTTCATCAACAATTCAGCAGAAGATGGTGGTGCAATGCTTTTTGGCACTGCCAGAAATTGCACTTTTGATAATAATCATGCGAAATATGGAGGTGCATTCAATAACGGTGCAGCATACGGATGCATGTTTGTAGACAATTCAGCTGAACGATGGGGAGGTGCGGTACGCTATGTCAATGTTTTTAAATGCACTTTCATCAACAATTCGGCACAATCCGGAGGTGCTTTCGCCGGAGATATGGGAGATAATTATGCCAATGAATCCACGTTTATAAATAACCATGCCGATAGCGATGGTGGTGCAATATACAATGGTAAGGCCTATAACTCCACTTTCATTGGAAACACTGCCGAAAAGGGTGGTGCAATCAGTTATAGTGATGCCTTCAATTCCACTTTTAAGGACAATTCTGCAAACTACGGCAATGCTATGAATTACGGCAGTTGTGAATATTGCTATTTTGGAGGCGATTCCAAATCAGAAACATATAAATCTGATGTTTCACACGAAATCATTCACGCTTCCCTTGAGCTTTCACAATCCGGGGATTACTATTTGGAAAAATCCCTAACAGTTAAATTAATCAATCTTGACACCAAAACAGGTGTACGTTATGAGGATGTAAAAATCAAATTCTCAAACGGCAAGGAAATTACATTATGTACAGACAGTAAAGGAATGGTCGCATATGACGTTACATTCAATCCGGGAACCTACAGTGTAACTGCATCTGTAGTAAACGACAATATTCAGGCAGGCTCCAAATCCATAAATAACTTTAAAATTGACAAGTATCCTGCAAGCTTGAAATTGGAGCAGATTGGAAACCATTATCAAAGCACACTCATCAGAGTATCGCTGACAAACACCAAGTCAAATTCCGGAATTGCAGGTAAATCCATAAAATTAACCTTTTCCAATGGAAAAACTGCTGATTTGAAAACGGATTCAAAAGGCATTGCCAGCTATGACGTTGCCTTTGCACCTGGAGAGTATAAGGTTACCTGTAAAGTAAATGATTTAAAAATCAATGAAACTGCTGGCCTTGACTTCAAAGTCAATAAGGTGTCTTCCACCATAATCCAGACCAAACTGACAACCAGCTATAAATCCGGCAAAAGCTTCAAGGTAAGATTGGTCAACAGCCAGACAAAAAAGCCTGTTACCGGAGTCAAATTAACCCTAAAGGTTTTCACAGACAACAAATTCACAACCCATCAGCTTACAACTGACGCCAATGGTTATGTTTATATTTCCTGTGATAAATTGGCTGTAGGGTCCCATAAGGTTGTTGTCACATGCAATAACGGTTACTGCATTGGAAATTCAGCAACTTCAACAGTAAAAATCACTTCATTATACCCTACATTGACAACATACACATTCAAAACAAAATTGGGTACAACTTTAACCGGAAAGGGAGTTATAATTAAGGATAAAAATTCAAAATTGCCAATCAAGGGAATTAAAGTGAAGTTTAAGCTTTACACTAAAGACAAAAAATACAGAATATACACATTAACTACAGATTCTCTTGGAAAATGTGCACTGTTTACAAATAAATATTCACTGGGATCCCATAAGTTGATAATTACCATTGAAATTCCTAAAATCTACAAGAAGGCATTAAACAAAAAATATAAAAGCATTAAAAAGACTACTTCCCTTAAAATCCTACAAGGTCAAAAGTTCAAACTGATGAACAACAATAAGTATTTTGACATAATTTACAGCAACGGAAATGTTAGGGTAGCATAACGGCTATTTTGGGTCAAACGGCATCTTGTCTCATTCCAGTTAAAAGGCTTAAAAAATCAAAAAGTAACTTGCTTCGGCAGTTACTTTACTTTTTTTATTTTTTTTTCATCTACATTTGCTTGTATGATTTCACTGTTTTTTCTAATTGCTTTCATTTGCTTTAACTATTGACTGTTTATTTGATTGATTTTAAAAGCAATTGTTAAAATATTCATATGTACTTTTGATTATTGTGCAGTTTGTTTTTGGGCAAAAATGTTAATACGGAGTTTTATATAAATAGTATTGACTGGAGGCAAACAGATGGAAAACAGGAACGTAATCATAGTACTGGTCTTGGTAATTGTTATTCTGGCATTGTCTGTCGGCATATTGCTTTCACATCAAAACATTGAAAAGCAAAAGAATGTTGAAACCGGGCAGGTGGAGGATGTGCAGGAATCTTCAAGTGTGCCCGATACTATAACTGTGGAATTGCCGGAATTTGACAAAACTTACACTGCAACCGCCGGAGAATATACTGTTAAGGCAAGCAAATGGATGGGATCTTCAGTTGGAGGATTTGACGTTTACTTATACAAAAACGGCCAGCAGGTCAACAGGGATTCATATATGTCCAGAGCATATTTCTACATGGATGGAACATGGAAATGGAGTGACTGGGGCAATGGTCAGGGTGCAGAGCACCACAAGTATCCAGTAAGCAGAGGAGTGGAAATCCAAAAGGTCGAAGTTAAATTTTAAGCTGATATGTAGGTAGAACTCTACCTGCAAAGCTTTTTTTTCATACATTTGATTGTGTGTGATTGTACTATTTTTGTAATTTCTTTTTATTTAATAATTGGTTATTTATTCAACTTTTTTTTGAAAACCTCTATCAAATATTCATATGTCTTTTTGATTAATTGGTGTTTATTTGGCGGCCCAAAGGATTAATATATAAGTTGTGCATAAATAAATATTAATTGATATTATTATGGTGTAAAAAATGAGGTACAAAAAGAGTTTAATATTTCTTTGTCTATTCATTTGTTTATTTTCTATTGCTGGCATATCTGCTAGTGAGATG
This sequence comes from uncultured Methanobrevibacter sp., assembly GCA_900319985.1. Lineage (GTDB taxonomy): Archaea > Methanobacteriota > Methanobacteria > Methanobacteriales > Methanobacteriaceae > Methanocatella. Next base: position 12,129 of record ONQL01000035.1, read on the forward strand.
ACTAATGAAACATTGGATATGGTTAAAATGGAAAATGGTAATTCATCCTTTGATGTTGAAGTTAATAAATTTGATGATTCCATGAATGAATCTGAAATATTTGCCAATGATTTTGATGGAACTGTTGATTTAACTGATGAAAAAAATGAATTGTTGACCAGTGGATATGAGATTAATTGGGAAGATATGGAAAGTCATGTATCTCGCATGAGTCTATCTTATTTGGATTCAAATGGTAATACTGTCAGTTCCAGCAATTATGTTACTATATCTCAATACGGGAAATATAATCAGTTCATTGATGTGAAAATGAAAACAGCTTTCACCGGTTCCATTGAAATCAAATATGATGATTATAATTACCTGACAAACAAAGCATTGGACTACACTGAGAGTTTTATGCCGACAGATTTTGAAGAATATTTCTATAGTAACGAAGGAATACAGACATTTTCCTATGATTTGTCAACCTGGGATCCTGGACTTGTATATATGACTGTCAAAAGAAATTCCAATCCTTTTGCATATGTAAGTTTTTATATTAATAAAGGAATAAGCGCTCCTAATGTTGTTAAAGTTTATGGAGGGAATGAAAAATTCATAGTTAAACTTTTTGATGATAAAAATAATCCCCTCATAGGTGAAACTGTTGCAATTTTTATTAATGGATTGAAGTACACAGTAAAATCAGACAGTTCAGGTGTTGCATCAATTAATTTTAATTTAAAGCCTGGTGAATATAATGTAGTTTCTGTTCATGATAAAAATACAATTTCATCTAAAGTAAAGGTAGTTTCACCAACAATATTAACAGTTAATGATATAAGTATGGCTTACAATGAATATAAAGATTGGATAATTACACTAAAAGATTCTCTAAACAATCCTTTAATTGATAAATTGGTAACTATTAATTTGAATGGTGAAACATTTTATGAAAACACTGATAATAATGGTCAGATAACATTTTTTATTCCTGATTTGACTCCTAATGATTATGTTGCTACATTTAGTTTTGCAGGCGATAACTTATATCTTAAAAACTCAACAACAGCTAAACTAAAGGTTTCTAAAGTATCATCTAAATTAACAGTTTCCAATGTCAATAAATTTTATAAACAGGCTAAAAATTGGGTAATTTCACTAAAGGATAGTGATGGATATCCTTTAAATGACAAATTGGTTACTATTGTTTTGAATGGTGTTAAATATAATAAAAACACTAATCAAAAAGGACAGGCAACATTGGCTATTCCAACTAAATTGCTTCCTAATACTTATACTGCAACATTCAGTTTCGCTGGAGATAATGAATACAATAAAGTTTCTAAAAAAGCTAAACTGACTGTGTCAAAAATTACACAAAAAATCACCGTTAATACAAATAAATTTAAAACAACTGATAAAACTAAAAAATACCTAGTGTCACTAAAAGCCAGTAACGGAAAGGCAATCAAAAATACAAATGTTAATTTAAAGGTTAATGGTAAGATTTATACTGCTAAGACTAACAGTAAAGGTCAAGCTATATTTAAATTGACTAAATTAAATAAAGGAACTTATAAGGCATCCATTAAAGTGGCTGGAAATAGATACTACAAAGCAGCAAGTAAAAATGTTAAAATTACAGTTGAAAAACCTTTTGCTTATAAAAGTGTAACATTAAAGGTAATATATTCTGATGATGTATTTCCAAAAAAGAAACTGAGCAATAATGATGTCATTATGACAAATTATGAAAAATACTCTGGAAGGCAATCTGCTCCTGGAGTATATGCAAAGGTTACTCATGGTGTAGGTTTAGTGGAAGCAAAATACACAAAATTAGTAAAGTGCACAGTATGGTTTAAGAACAGTGCAGGTGATGTAATTACCAAGTCATCTTCTAATTTCCAATATAATGCGTATATTAAAGTAGGTCTGCAAAGTGGATATACTCCGTATAAGGCACAGATTTGGTATGCTAATAAATGAAATAATGAATTTCTTTGAGGAGTTTATTCAATGGAAAACAAAAATATAATCATAATATTGATTGTGATAATTGTTATTCTTGCTGCAGCTGTAGGAGTAATGTTTTCTCAGGTTATGGCAAAGGAAAAGTCAAACTTAAAAATTGCAGATAAGAATCTTAATGTTGGTGATTCATTGGTTGTCAAATTGAGCGATAACAATGGAAATCCGATTTCAAATGAAACAATTAAAATTAAACTTAAAGACAAAAACGGATCAACAACCGAAAAGGAAATAAAAACAAATTCCAAAGGTCAGGCCAAATATAAAATGAAGGAAAAAGGCAATTATTCTGTCGAATGCAAATTTGATGGAAACGGCAAGTATTCATCAAGTTCCGTTTCAGGAAATGTCACTGTCAAAAAAGCAACCACCAAAGTTGTGAATGAAGATAAAACCAGCAATTCCAATTCCAAATCTGGTTTGAGTGAAGACGGATATTCATATTATCCAAGCAGCGGGCCAGCAGTTGATTCATTAGGATATACTCGAGAGTATGCAATGGCTCATAACTGGCATTATATACCTCAAACAATCGATGGAAAAGATGCGGGAGTTTATGTTCCTTATGATTCCAAATCTGGAAAGTATCATACTTAATGGGGGCATTTAAATGGAAAACAAAAATATTATCATAATATTGGTAGTGATAATTGCTATTCTTGCACTTGCTGTGGGAATCATGTTTACACAATCAATACATGCAAAAGAACCAACTAAAATCCAAATTACTAGCAATAAAACGCTATATGAAGGCAAGGACTTGACTGTTAAATTAACTGATTTAAATAAGACTCCATTGTCCAAAGAGAAAGTCAATATCACAATCAAAAACAGCAAAGGCAAGGTTGTGGCAAATAAAACTGTCAAAACAGATGAAAAAGGTAATGCAAAAATGGATTTGAACTTGAAGAAGGGAAAATATGACGTTACTGTAACTTATGGTGGAAATAAAAACTACACAGGAAACAATACAACACAGGAATTGACCATCAAGGAAAAAGCCAATACACAATCAGGTTCTGGTTCAACTTATAATGGAAGAGATTTAAGTGGTGGATCTGGTGAAAGTGTCGAAATTGAAAAAGTTTATGAAGGAAGTGGGGTTGTAGAAGGTTACAAAGGCGGTAGAAAAGGTGTTTGGACTCCAAGCGGTAATTTTATTGAAGAAGGTGGAGGTTATTAAATCAGTACTTACTTCATGATTTTGTTGATTATTTATTTAGGCATTAATTTTTAAATATCTGATTATACATATATTGTATTATAGTTCATAAGAGTGAATGGAGTGTGAAGCATGGATTGCTGCACTTTTGGTGATTCTGCTTTTTTCATCAAAGACTTCATGGTTTATGATGCTTTGGAAATAATCCAGTATTGAATTCACTGTCCGTTGCAAAATATCCCGGAGGATATTTTGAAGTTATTTTTTTTTAGCAGGTTTGTAGATAAACTTAAATATAACATATGAGTTATTAAATACAAAAGGTTGTGTTACTATAGATGATGAAACATTAAAAACATATGCTTATGTAAATATTTCCACTTATCGTGTCAAAACAGTCAAGTCATTGGAAGGTGATGTCAAAACACCGACAGCAATAGCCAAGGATGCCGGAATCAGGCCAAACCATATTTCAAAGGTTTTGCGCGAGTTGAAAGATGCGAATGTCGCAGAATGTCTTGATGAATCAGTCAGAAAAGGACGGCTGTACAGATTAACAGCATTGGGCGATGAAATAGCCAAAGAATTATGAAAATTTCAGAAATCTGATAAACTGGTTGAACCGGTGTGGCATCATTGCCTTTTCAGCAGTTTTTAATCTAGGATGAAATCATCAGCACCATATCCTGTATTGAGTTTGGCATTGACTTTTCTTAATCTTTTTTCAAACCATTCATCACTGTCTTTGTTGGCTTCGCCGGGGTGGTTGGCATAATATGCTTTAATGGCTTTTAATTCAAAGTCATAGTCTTTAAGCTTTTCTGAGCAATAGCATATTCTCTGATAAAATTTATATGAATCAAATTCCTTTTCTTCAATGATTTTTTTGTAGTGTGATCTGGCGAGTTCATAGTTTCCCACCCTTTCATAAATGCATCCGGTTTCTTCTAGGGCATATCTCTCCTGGCGACGGGTGAATGATTCGTCTGTCAGGACAATGATGGTGTCTTTATTGGCTTCAATGAATTTGTCAGCTAAAAATCTGTTTGTCTTTTTCTCGTTAAGGGCACCGTGTGACTGGTAGTATTCAAACCATCTTTTGATTTCATATTCATCGACTTCCTCTTTCAGCATTATCTGGCGTATTTTTTCACCGAACCATATATGCTGGTATCTGTTCAGATAGGTTTTGCTGCGCAATAATCTTTTAATGTTTATCAGATTTGACTTGTAATCCTTTGTTCTTGTGTAGATTATTGCCAGCTGCCTGTAGGGATACCAGTCATTTGAAAAATAGGTATTGTTGCACAGATATCTGTAATGTCTGATTGCATCGCCGATGCGTTCATTGCCTATCAGCAGTTTTCCGTACTGAATCAGAATGTTTTTTCTTTTTAGATTTTCAAATTCATTCAAACTTGAATCATATTCATAGATTGGAGGGGTGGCCAAGTCAAATTCATCCATATTAAATGGAATTTCATATGAAGTTTTGTCTTCAAATTGCAAAGGAATCGGGCAAGCCTTTTTCTGGGACTTTTTGTTTTCTTTTTTTAACTGTCCGGTTTTGGGTTTTTCAATGGCTTCAACATTCTGCAGTCTTTTTTCAAACCATTCGTCGCTGACTTTGGTCCGTGCCGATTCGCCGTTCATGTATTTGTTGATAATCCTCAATTCATTGTCATAATCTTCAAGTCTTCTGTAGGCCACGCACAGCTTCTGGAAATAGCTGTATCTTTTATATCCCAAATCATCAATCATATGATTCAAAAGATCAATATATTCTCTGTATCTTTTTTGTCTGTTCAATTCCGTGCATCTCACTTCATATTCGTATTGCTTTTGTCTGTTTTCATATTCATCTTCGCTGATGACAACGATTTTGCTGTTTCTTTTTTTTATTCTGTCAGCAATAGGCAGTGGAGTGTTTGCTTTTTGTCTGTTGGCAATTGAGTGGGTTTTAAAGTAATCTTCCAGTGAACTGATTTCTTCAGAGGTTATATAATCCTTTTTGCACAGGCTTCTAAGCTTATTTCTAAACCATAGGAACTGATGCATGTTGCAGTAAATCCCGCTTTTAAAAAATCGTTTTATGATATCCGTCTTTTTGTCAAACTCCTTGGTTTTTTTATACATCAAAACCAGTCTTCTGTATGACCAGAAGTCATTGATAAAATATTTATGGTTCAAAAGCTCCTCATAATATTTTATTGCTTCTTCAGGTTCATTTCTTTCCAGAGTCAAACCTTTGTCTTTCATTTGGTATTTGTCGATAATGCTGGCCATATGTTCACCACAGTCAATGTGTTTGACGCAACTTGATATTAGTTTTATTTTTGATGTTTAATATTTGTTTATGATTCGATATTGGTGTGCGAAATTGATTGCTGAGGTATTTGTCATTGAACTACCTAGACTTTGGAGAAGTCGAGGATTCTTACTTCACGGGCTGTATACTCTAATGAGTATAGGATTACCGTGCTATCCCCCTCGTCCCGAAGGTTTAGACAGAT
>ONQL01000034.1 GCA_900319985.1 uncultured Methanobrevibacter sp.
CACAACAACAGTACCATTACCATTATCAATAATCACCGGATCAACAACAGCTTTAGGACCTATAGCAACGAATTCACCGACTGTGTAATTGCCAGTATAATTATTATCACCAGGATACTCAACAACAAATGTCTTAGCACCACTAGTCAAGTTCACAAGGTTAAATGTTGCATTACCACCAATAATATCAGCAGTATAATTCATACCATCAATTCTAAGAGTCACCTTACCAGTAGCATTCTTAGGCACAGTCACAACAACAACCGCAGTACCATTCACAATATCCTTAACAACCACATCCATAGGAGCATCATACTTAGGAGCAGTAATATTAGTAGTAATATTTGAACCAGTATGATTACCGTCACCAGAGTAAATAACTTCAACCTCATGAGTACCCGGAGTTACATTGGTAATATTAATGATAGCAGTACCGTTAATCACAGTAGCATTGAATGTTTCATTACCAACTTTAATGGTTACATTACCAGTAGCATTATCACCGATAACCACAACAACAGTACCATTACCATTATCAATAATCACCGGATCAACAACAGCTTTAGGACCTATAGCAACGAATTCACCGACTGTGTAATTGCCAGTATAGCTTTACCATCATCAATCTTAGCAGTATAATTCATACCATCAACTCTAAGAGTCACCTTACCAGTAGCATTCTTAGGCACAGCCACAGTAACAACCGCAGTACCATTCACAATTTTATCAACAGTCACATTCATTGGAGTATCATACTTAGGAACAGTAATATTAGCTTTTACAGTAGCATTAGTATGATTACCGTCACCAGAATAGACCACAACAACTTCCTTAGGACCCGGAGTCACACCAGTAATATTAACAACAGCAGTACCGTTAACCACAGTAGCATTGAACTCTTTACCATCAACTTTAATGGTCACATTACCAGTAGCGTTATCGCCAACAACCACAACAACAGTGCCGTTACCATAATCAATTACTGTTGGAGTTACATTAGTTTTGACATTGATGTCAAACTTAGCAACACTATAATTGGCAGAGTAATTATTATCACCTGCATACTCGGCAATTACTGTTTTAGTGCCGCTGGTCAAGTTACCGACAGGAATAATTGCTTCACCATTATTAATTGGACCGGAATAAGTAATGCCATCAATTGTTACATTAATGTCTCCAGTAGCTTTTTCAGGAACTGTAACATGGACAATAGCTGTACCATTATCGGTAATGTTAGTTACATTGACTTCAATTTCAGTAACGTGTTTTGGAACTGTTATTGTTGAGTTAATTGTTACATCAGTGTAGTTTTCATCTCCGGAATAGATTACTGTAATATTTTGAGTTCCAGGAGTTACGTTTTCAAGATTGAAGACTGCACTGCCGTTTGTAACATTTACAACCATGCAGGTTCCGTTTTCAAATACTACAGTTACGTTTCCAGTTGCGTTTTCAGGCAATGTCACAACAACAGAAGTACCATTTACAACTTCTGTTACAACCATCACACTACCTAATTTAGATACAGTGAAATTGACTTCTAAAGAAGTGTCAATGTAGTTATTATCACCATAGAATGTTACGTTAGCTGTGTATTTACCTGCAAGTAATTTGTCAATATCAATTAATGGTTTTACAACACCAGCATATTTATTTACCCCTTCAATTGTGACATTTACTTTACCATTAAAGTCATTATTTACATTAACAATAAATCCAGGATATTCTTTAACAGTTACATTAATCGGAATAACTGCTGCATTTAAGTTTGCTTAACAGTTACATTAATCGGAATAACTGCTGCATTTAAGTTTGCTTTTGTAATATTGAAGTAAGTGAAGTTACTTGCAACATCATAGTAGTTATCTCCAAGATAAGTCACATTTACTCTGTATCTACCAGCATCAATACCAGTAGCATTGAATTTAGCCACACCAGTTATAGGATCAATTGGTACAGTCACATTAATTCCAGTTCCTTCAACAACAATTCTTACATAACCTGTTTGTACTTTAGGCACTTCAACAGTAATTACAGAAGCATTACCATATACAACAGTAGTAGCAGTCACATTAACAGTTGAATTTGTCTGTTTAGGAATTGTAAATCCTCTGGTTGAATTAGTGGACATTGTGAAGTTTTTATCACCATTATAAACCACAACAACAGTGTTGTTTCCAATTTCTAATGCATTATCCCATCTAGCATATCCATTAGCATCAATTACAACAGTATTGTTTCTTCCATTTACATAGAATGTTACTGTACCTGTAGCACCGTCTGTAACTTTAGCAACAACAGATGTGCTTTCATTTGTTAAATTAACTTGTGAAGGCGCTTTAGCAACAATTGATTTGGAAGTTGTAGTTACATTGAAGTGGAAGTAATCAGTTGAAGTGTAGTTAATTAATTCAAGTTTTGAACCGGCTGATAAACCAGTTAACTCAATTCTTGCTTGACCATTTGTAACAGTTCCGTTAAAGACTTTACCATCAACAGTAATGTTTATTGTACCATTTGCATAATCAGACATATTAATAATAGCAATAGATTTTCCAGGATATGTTGTATCATCAATTGTTACATTAATGGCAGGAGTAACTCTTGAAACTGTGAATTGAACTTCTACAGTTTGATCATTGTAATTATTATCACCGTAGAATGTTACGTTAGCTGTGTATTTACCTGCAAGTAATTTGCCAATATCAATTAACGGTTTTACCTCACCGGTATATTTATTTACATTTCCAATTGTGATATTTACTTTACCATTAAAGTCATTATTTACATTAACAATAAATCCAGGATATTCTTTAACAGTTACATTAATCGGAATAACTGCTGCATTTAAGTTTGCCTGCCAACATCAATACCAGTAGCATTGAATTTAGCCACACCAGTTATAGGATCAATTGGTACAGTCACATTAATTCCAGTTCCTTCAACAACAATTCTTACATATCCAGTTTGTACTTTAGGCACTTCAACAGTAATTATAGAAACATTACCATAAGTTACATTAGTAGCAGTTACATTAACAGTTGAATTTGTCTGTTTAGGAATTGTAAATCCACTAGTTGAATTAGTGGATACATTGAAGTTTTTATCACCATTATAAACCACAACAACCGTGTTGTTTCCAATTTCTAATGCATTATCCCATCTAGCAATACCATTAGCACCAATTACAACAGTATTGTTTCTTCCATTTACATAGAATGTTACTGTACCTGTAGCACCATCTGTAACTTTAGCAACAATAGATGTACTTTCATTAGTTAAGTTAACTTGTGATTTTGCTTTAAATACTACAAATTTAACAATAGTTGATGCATTATTATGATAAGCATCAGTAGAAGTAAAGTTAACTAAAGCTTCTTTAACACCAGCAGACAATCCAGTTAAATCAATAGTAATTTCACCATTATCTATTGTACCGTTGAATACTTTACCGTCAACAGTAATGTTAATAATACCTTTAGCAGACATATTGACAACTGCAACAGCCTTATCTGGATAAGTCACATCATCAATAGTCACATTAATTACAGTTAAATCAACTCTTGAAACAGTAAACGGAACATTAATAATCTTATTGTTATAATTGCCATCACCATAGAAAGTCATGCGGGCCACATAATCATTTGCAGGAAGCTTATTAATGTAAATTAAAGCTTCAACAAGATTATCAAAGTGACTTACACCACTAACAGTGATATCGACTTTACCTTTAAAGTCATTATTAACAGTAACAACAAAGCTTGCATTCTCATCAACAGTTACATTTTGAGCAATTACCTCAGCAGTCAAGTTTGCTTTTGTAATATTGAATGTAGTACTATTTTGAGAGACATCATAGATCTTATCTCCAAGATAAGTTACATTTACTTTGTATTCACCCACATTTAATCCACTTGCATCTAATTTGATTTCACCAGTTGCAGGAATTGGTAAAATTACCTTAATAATATCAGTACCATTATTGACAACCACTGTTACATATCCAGTTTGGACAGCAGGAACTTTGACTGTAATTACAGAAGCGTTGCCATATGTTACATTAGTAGCAGTGACATTAACGAATGAGGTTTCTAATGAAACTGTGAAGTTAGTGCTATTATTTGAATCTGTAAAGTTAATGTCTCCTTCATAGATTGCAACAACAGTATTGTTACCATTGATTAAGACATTTGCCCAAGTAGCATTGCCGTTTACGATTTCAATTCTTTGTTCTTTTCCATTTACAATGAATTTAACCCAACCGGTAGCATTAGCAGTAACAGTTGCAGTTATGTTTCTTCCTTCCTGAGTTAAATTGATATTTGATTGTGCCCTTTCGATATAGAAGAGTGTTGAATTTGTTTTGGCCAGATATCTTGAATCTCCTTCATATGTAGCAACAACTGCGTGTATTCCACCAGAGATATTGTTCAATGTTAGGCTACCTGTACCATTTATCAATTTTACAGTGTAGTTTACACCTTCAATTGTTAAATTAACATCTTTGGTAACGTTTTGAGGCAATGTAACATTGAATATTGTATCCTGACCGTAAGTGTGTGCTTCAACAGTAATGTTCAATATCCAGTTGTCTGTCGGTTTAACAGTGAATGTAGTCAGATTAGATTTGGATTCATATTTATTATCCCCATTATAAACTGCCCTTACAAGATATTCACCGACATCCAAGCCAGGTACTGTTAATTCTGCCACACCATTTAAAACCTTAATGTTAGTATATGGTGTTCCATTGACAACAAATGTGATATTATCAGTAACATCTGTCGGCAGGGATGCATAAATTGTAGCATTTTCACCATAGGTTATATTGTTAACCCTCACATTAATCATATAATCCGCAATATGTTTAACATCAAAGGATATTTTTGTTGAAGTTGCATTGAAGTGGTCATCACCCAAGTATTCAACATCAATACCATTATATCTTCCGTATGGAAGTTTATGAATTTCAAATATTGCAACACCTTTGTCCAGTTCTTCATAGTATTTTTTACCGTCGATTGTTATTTTGACAAATCCTGTTGCATTTTCATTTACTTTAACTGTGATTGTTTCCGGATCTCCAACATAAATCGGAGTTGTCGGAACTGCAGATATGTCTGTATTTAGTTTGGAAACAATAAACCATGTTTGATTGACTGCAAATTTATAGTATTCATTAGGTTCTAAAACCACACCAACGGAATGATTTCCTACAGTAGTGTAGTTGGCAAGAGTTAAATTAAATATACCTGTTCCGTTTACAATTGGAACTTCAATGACTTCATCCTTACCATGTAAGTTGAATCTTACAGTTCCGTTTGAGTTTGTAGTGATTACTACAGTTGCATTTTGTCCGTAGAGAATATTTTGAACAACTACTTTAATCCAAGCATCTCTCAATGCGACATTTACTGGAATATTGTTAACACCACCCAAATGATAATCATTTCCACTATAAGTGGCAGTTAATGTGTAATTTCCACTAGACACATTAGTTAAAGTGTAAGTTTGAATATGTTGAGTCCAGATGTTAGGGCAACCTGTAACATTAAGATTATATTCATGGTCTCCCATCTTGAATTTTATTACTGAACCGTCAGCAGTATAATTACTTGTAACCTCAGGAGTTAATGTTGCAGTAACTATTATGCGGTCATCTTGGGATTGATCCACACTTAATGAAACGGACACAGGCATTTTGACATATAATGTTCCATCATAAACTTTAGCGTTTTTTAATCCAGGGTCTATTGCAGTTAAGTGGAATAAGCCCTGATATGCGCATTGAAGTGTTCTTGCATTATAAGGAAGTTGATAATGATTTCTATAATCAGTATAAACATCATTAGATGTATTCAATGACCTTACAGATATTATTGTATTTTTGTTGTCATCTGTAATGTTAGCAAAGAATGTGAAATTGTCATTCCAGGTCACATTATAAGTTCCATTGTTCAACATTTTAATAGTAGTAGGAGTCCAGATTGTTCCATTATTGAATATTACAGTATCGAATGTGTTTTTATCCAACCATAAGTCACCTTCATTCCATACAGCATAATCCACATTTTCATATTTGCCATCCACCAGATACATTGTGTCCTTAGTAGGTTTTTCTGAAGAGATATTGTTTTTAGTTAAAGTAACTCTAGCACCTTTAGAAATTCCAATGGAGTTAACTGAATATGTGAAATTTGAATTTGAAACTGTAGATGTTCCTGATTTGAAATATATTGCAGTAGCATTATCATGCATTGAGTGAGTATCATTGAAGTATACATTATCTATATCTACATCACCATCAACATAGATACCACCACCGACATCCCATGATGCCCATGAACTGTTAATGACACTGTTTTTGATTGTAGCATCAATATTGCTTAAATATATTGACCCACCAGTATAACCTGCACCAGAGTCATTGAAATAGCTTTTATCAACATTTAAATTTTTGGAGTTTCTCCAAGCAAGAGAACCACCGTTTGTAGATGCAGTTGCATTGTATGTATTGATATTGTAGATTGTTGAATCATCACAATGATTTGCGGAAATATCTCCACCAGATAAGTGAGCGTCATTTGCTTCAAATATTGAATCTGCAACTCTGAGGTTTTTGGAGTTTTCCCAATAGATTGCTCCACCTTCACCATAAGGTATGCCTTGAGGGTCGATATGACCTGCAGCCATATTGTATTTAAGGACACAGTTGGTAATAACAGTATTATCGGAACCGAATCCTGCTATAGCACCACCATTATCAAGAGCAACAGATGATGTGAAGTTTGAATAGCTGATAGATGCATCGTCACCATATATAACAATAGCACCACCATTTGTCAGGGATTCACATGATGTGAATGAAGTGTTGAAAATTGTCATATTATTGGATCCGTCTCCAACATAAATTCCACCACCATTTATAGAAACACAGCGTTCAAAAGTAGTGTTAATGACAGTACCGTTATTTCCAATCCAGTCAATTGCTCCACCACGGCCTGCAACAGCATTTGATACGTAATTATCAGTGAATGTTGAATTGATTACTCTACAGTTATCACTGAATTTGGATACATATATTGCTCCACCGCTGAAATCTGCAGTATTGTTGATGAATGTGTATTTTCTGATAGTAATGTCATTTACGCCCATCCAAGCAAGAGCAGCACCTGATTTGGTAGCGTGGTTTAATATGAATGTGTTATTGTATCCGAATCCACCGGTCGCATGAGCTTCCCTACATAAAGCGGCACCGTATTCAGCACGGTTGCCTTTAAATGTTGTATTGGTTAAATTACCACCGGTTGCATTCCAGTCAATAGCACCACCATTGTGGGCAGCAGTGTTGTTTGCAAATATTACATTAGTTATTCTACTGTTATCAGAGTTTCCACCAAGATATATTCCACCACCATAATCAGCAGTATTCAAAGTAAAGTTAGAGTCTACAATATAACCTGCAGATGAACCCCAGTTAATAGCTCCTCCTAAACCACTGTTAGCATGGTTATCTTCAAATGATGAGGAGTAGACATAATTATCCTGAGAAATACCATCCACATAGACAGCACCACCGTCTTCTCCTGCAACATTTCCTTTAAAGCATGTGTTGTTTAGGATAGATGATGACCTTAAATACAATGCACCACCATCAACGTTAGCACCATTGTTTGTGAAATTGGTATTTGTAATGTTAGTATGGCCGGAACCTGTTCCGACAAATATTGCTCCACCATAGAATGCATGGTTATTGGTGAAATTGGTATTATTTATAGTAGCATTTTCAGCTTCACAGTAAATAGCACCACCATGCCCTCCTGTGTCGTTTGTTATGTTGTTTCCTCTGAAATCACAGTTTAGGATTGTTGAATTGTCACTGCCATAACCTATATAGATTGCAGCTCCACCAACACCTGCCATATTGTTATAGAATCTGTAAGTGTCAATTTTAATGTTACCTACATTCATCCATGCAAGAGCGGCACCGGCAATTTCTGCATAGTTGTTTTCAAATGTGTTATTGTAACCATGTCCACCAGTAGCATTAGCTTCCCTACATAAAGCAGCACCATATTCACCGGCATAGTTATTGGAGAAGTAATTGTTTACAAGATCACCACTGGTTGCATTCCAGTCAATAGCACCACCATTGGTGTTTGCAGAATTTCCAATGAATCTTGAGCCGATGATTTGACTTTCGGTTGAATTACCGTTTAAGTATACTCCACCACCATACTCAGCAGAGTTTGAAGTGAAATTGGAGTTTATGATATGTCCTGTTGATGAAAGCCAACCTATAGCCCCACCATGACCGCTTCCGGCGTCATTGAATTCGAAGTTGGAGTTATAAACATAGTTTGTTAAACCTTTACCACCTACATATAATGCTCCACCATCACTAGCAATATTCCTGATAAAGTTAGAGCCATTTACAGTAACTGATGATGCTTCCAAGTTAATCGCACCACCCTCAGCAATAGCCCAGTTTCCTGTGAAATTAGAATTGGTAATATTGGTATGACCTGAATTACTGTCAACATGAATCGCACCACCTTCAAATGCGAAGTTCCTAGTAAATGATGAATTTGTAATAGTAGCATTGGCTGCTTCACAGTCAATAGCACCACCATGACCACGATTAGTATTATTTACTTCATTTGAATCGAATTTACATTCAATGATTGAACAATTATGACTGTTTTGGTTAATATAAATTGCACCACCTTTTTCATCAGCAATATTGCTTATGAATGTGTAGTTTGTAATTGAAATACCTACTGAATCCATCCAAGCTAAAGCTGCACCTGCAATTCCTGCATGGTTTGAAGTGAATGAGTTGTTGTTTCCATGTCCTCCGGTAGCATTGGCTTCCCTACATAAAGCAGCACCATATTCACCAGCATAATTGGATATGAATTGAGTATTGTATAGTTCACCGTCTGTAGAGTTCCAGTCAATAGCACCACCGTTTTTAGTAGCAGAATTGCCTGTAAATATTACGTTTTTAATTTGACTGTTTTTTGATTTTAAACCGAAGTATACCCCACCACCATACTCAGCAGAGTTTTCAGTAAAGTTGGAACCTATAATTTCTCCTTTTGCAGCTACCCAATCGATAGCTCCACCACGACCAGAAGTAGCAGTGTTGTTTACGAATTCAGAAGAATATACGAAGTTGGTTGTTCCTTCACCACCAACATATAATGCACCACCATTTGATTTGGCAGAATTATCATAGAAATTGGATTCATTAACAGTTACTGATGAAGCAACAAAGTTAATTGCACCACCATTATTAATCGCACCATTATCAGTGAATGTTGAACCAGTAATATTGGTGTGTCCAGTTGTACTTCCTATATATATTGCCCCACCATCATATGCATTATTGTTTGTGAAATTGGAGTTTAATACTGTAGCATTAGCACCTAACCAATCAATAGCTCCACCATTTCCACCAGTCTGACTTGTAACATTGTTTCCTTCGAAAACAGAATTGAGTACAGTACAATTGTTACTGTTTGCATCCACATATATTGCACCACCGTTTTCACCAGCAGTATTGTCAATGAATATGTAGTTATTAATAGTAATCTTGTTTACACCCATCCATGCAAGAGCCGCACCTGCTTTTCCTGCATTGTTGGCTGTGAAATTGTTGTTTCTACCAAATCCACCGGTTGCATCGCTTTCCCTACATAAAGCAGCACCATATTCACCAGCATAGTTTGATTCGAATAATGTGTTAGTAAGGTTCATTTCACTGGCATTACAATCAATTGCACCACCGTTTGTAACGGCAGTGTTATTGAAGAAGTAAGAACCGCTTATTTTAGCGTTGCTTGCTGTTGAGTTATAATAGATTGCTCCACCAATAGTAGCATTGTTGTCCCTGAATTCACAATTCTTCAATGTGCCGTTTTGACCTGACCAGAATATTGCTCCACCCATGTCAACACCATCCCCATATTTACCGCTGGAATTACCGTTAACGAATTTGATATCGTTTAAGGTTACATTGGCTGATGTGATATTGAAAATTCTGGATTGGCCTAATGCATCGATTGTACGTCCAAAACCGTTAATTATTATTGGAGAAGTAATATTCACACATGAATCATCACACCATATTTCAGTACCTATTGTGAAAACAATATTCCTTGGTAAATCAAGTGTTGGAATATCACCTGGAGTAGCAGTACTTATGGCATTATCAATTAACTGTTGAAGGTATTTGAAGTCCCCAATTTTATTACCGTGAGCTATATGGAATGTTGTTGAATTGAGTTTGTATAAATATACTGCATCTTCAAAGCTAACGGTTACATTATAATCAGTATCATTAAGTAAGTCTTCAAAGTTTACCTCAAATGATTTTGAAAATGTATTGAAGTAATAATCATAATTGGTTTCATTAATTATTATCTGTTTATAATATTTACCATCAGTTGAATTTACGGTTATGACAATTCTAATAGTTTTTTCATCACCATCTTTCGGATTGTAAACGTAAACAACTGCCAATTTATCTTCAAAATTCCTAGCAGAGATGTTCAATATATAATCTTCGTTGTCCTGGAAGAGACAATCAATAATGCTTCTATATGTTGAACCTCCAGATTTCATTGTAACTGTAGTTCTGCCTGTTTGGGCATTAACATCACCTTCACTTGTAATTCCGTCAGAGGTGAAATTAATATAATCCCTATAAATCACAGGATTAGCACCATCAGCATCGACAACATAATAGACTGCACCACCGTTGTGGGATGCAATGTTTTTAATGAATGTGTTGTTTGTAAGACCTAATGAAGCACCAGTACTACCTGAATTATATACAGCACCACCATCGAAAGCATAAGATTTCTCGAAGGTAGTATCATGAATAGTATTGCTTAAACCATCTTTTACATAAACTGATCCACCTTTATAGGTTGCATTGTTTCCTTCGAATTTACAGAAAGCAATTTCCTGATTGGAGCCTGCAAGTACTACAGCACCACCGTTAACCGCTTTGTTATCAGTAAAGTTACAGTTTTGGATTTTACCAGCTTGACTTGCGAGATATATTGCACCAGCTTCTACGGTTGCAGTATTTGAAATGAAAGATGAACCAGAAATAAGTATACCTGCATTTGTACCAGTGTAGACTCCAGCACCGTTTAACGCTTTGTTGTTTGTGAAATTGGAATCCAAGATTTTACCAGAAGTGGATGCGAAGTACACAGTTCCGTTTGCACCAGCCACGTTTTTATCGAACATGTTATTGGATACTATTACTTCCTGAGCAGTTACATATATTGCAGATCCTGATGATTTCACTTCGTTGTCTGTGAAATTACAGTTGCTGACTTGTGCTTTTGCATTTCCAATTCCAACAGTGGCTCTGTTGCTTGCAAAGTTGCCTGTGAAGTTGGATTTGGTTAATGTTAACGCATTGCTTCCGCTTGCCAAGTATAAAGCAGAGTAATCGTCCTGAGCAGTGTTATTGATGAAGTTACATGAATCAACATTAACATTTGAGACATAAACAGCACCGTAATCGTTTCCTGCAGTGTTATTGATGAAGTTACAGTCGCTTAATGTTTGAACATTTCCGCGGGCAATAAATGACAATGCTCCACAATCGTTGGTAGCTTTGTTGTTAATAAAGTCCAAGTCTTTAATTTGAACATCACTGACACTGGACAACTCTACTGCAGCAATATTTGATGCAGTATTATTGAAAAATGTCAAATTGCCAAGAGTCAATCCTGAGTTGGATACGGATGAAATTGCACCACCAGTGCCTGCAGTGTTATTTACAAATGTGGAATTGGCAATTTTGGCATGGTTGGATGTGACATATAATGCTCCACCTTTTTCAGAAGTTGAACCGTTAACAAAGTTTGTATTATTGATTATAATGTTATTTGCAGTGACTGTAAATATTCTAGCCTGATTTAAACCGCTTATTGTGAAATTAAATCCTTCAAATCTGATTGTTTTGTTTAAGTTCATACCATTTGTGAAGTTGATTTTTCCATAATATATATTATATTCAGACAAGTCATAATCCGGATTAAATGTTACATTAGTGGTCAAGTTATATACATCACCGGCACAATTATCAATCTCCTTTTGCAGCCATGTATATGAACCATATTTTGCAATAACATTGATGATTGCTATTTTAACATTTACCTTTTTCAATCCGACATCAGTTATATTTACTTCATAATGTTCTTTGTTGGTTATGAGAGTGCCGACGTGCTTATCATCATCAATTTGGCTTTGAATACGGTCATTATGATTTGTAACGAAAATCAATGAATTTGATACAACATCATTTCCATTGTCATCAACTGCAGTTGCATTTAATGGGAAAAAGATGCCATCAAAGGTGTATGTTTTATTCTCACAGACAGTTACATTGACCAGTGTGAGAATGGTTCCATAGTTTACTATTAAGTTTTTCAAAGAGTTATTTGAAAGTGCGATTGTTCCTTTGTTGTATACGAAGTAATCGCCATTTTGTGTATTTAATTCTGTATTATTTACCAATGAAGCCTTCATATTGTTTTCAATATAAATATGATTTGTACCTGTGAAATTTGAGTTATAAACAGAGTTATTTAAGTTATTAGATGAACCTGCATAATAATATATTGAATTACCCTTTTGAACAGCGCCATTATCTGTGAATGTTGAGTTATATACTGAGTATCCACCTGCATCTCCATTAAAACAGATTGCACCACCATTTCCGGTAGCATTGTTGTTATCAAAGGTTATGTCAGCAAAAGTTGTACTTTGTGTGTCTCCGGATTTGGACCGTGCATATAATGCTCCACCGTCATTAGCTGTGTTATTTGAAAGAATGATTTCATATACATTTCCTCCAGAGCATAACCAGTATATTGCACCTCCGTTGATTGCTGAAGAATTTGTAATGTTTGAATCTGAAAATTCAACTCCAACAGCATTAACGTAAATTCCTCCACCATTGGAAGCGGTTGCGTTAAAGAGATCGATATGGGTCATATTAGCATTTGAAGCACTTTCAGATAGATAAATAGCTCCACCATTTTTTAAAGCTTTACTGTTATCTATTGAAATGTTTGCAATTCTTTGGTTATTTGAATCTAAAAGAATAGCTCCACCATTATTATTGGCTAAAGAGCCAGTGAAATTACAATCAGTTATGTTACCATTTGAAGATATCCAGTGAATTGCACCTCCACCTTCAACATTGTTCACACTTCTTGATTTGGTATTGTTGAATCTTGATTTGGATACTGCACCATTGTTTCCAGATAAGTAGATAGCTCCACCACTAAGGCCAGAAGTATTTGTGAAATTACTATAATTGATATTAGCATTATCACCTAACCAGTAGACAGCTCCACCATAACCTTCTGAATTGATATCAGTGAAGTTAGTGAATGTCATAGTACCATCATTTGCATTCCAATAAACTGCACCACCATTCCATTCAGAATAGGTTCCAATAAAGACAGTATTATTAATTGTACCTGCTGGTCCTCCCAAATATACTGCACCACCATTCAGAGCATGTGTGCCTTCAAATGTAGAGTCTTCTATGCGACTGTTTGGAGCCATTAAATAGATAGCTCCACCCACATTACGTGCATCATCCCCCTTGAAATATGTATTGGAAATTGTAGCAGAAGTACCATATATTAATATAGCTCCACCACCAGCACCACCTGCATGGTTGGATGTGAAGTTAACATGGTCCAATTTAGTTACACCACCATCAAACCATACAGCTCCACCACTACCATCTATAGCTTTATTGTTAATAAAGTTGGAGTTAGTTATGGTTGAATCTGATTTAATCCATGCAGCACCACCATTATTAGTTGCTTGATTACGTGTGAAATTAACATGATCCAATTCAGTTTTATCAGCATTGGAATATAATGCTCCACCATGATTTTTAGCCTGGTTATCTGTAAATGATGTGTATGAGATATTACAGTGTGTAGCATTCCAGTATACTGCACCACCATTACTTCCAGGTCCTACAGCATAATTGTTATTGAAAATTGCATGGTTAATATTTCCTGAAGAACTATTCCAAAATACAGCACCACCATATATATTAGCCAGGTTATTTTCGAAGGTTGCGTTAGAAATTATGAGATTAGTTGTTGAGCCATTAACATAAATAGCACCACCTACATCAGCAACACCATTTTTATAGGTAATATTGTTCAATACAACATCTTCAGAAGTTACATAAAAGATTCTGGATTTAGACAAAGCATCAATCGTATGATTGTTACCGTTGATTGTTAAATTCTTTTTGTTGATTACAACACCATTCATATAAATTAAATCAAAAGGATCTGTGTAAGTGTAATTACGTACTAAATTAAGAACACCATTATCCCCAGCTTGATTAATATGATGTTGCAATAAACCAAATTCTCCGAATTTGACATTATCATTTTTCTTGATTGCTGTATAATATGTGTCTTGCGGATGTGATACTTCATAAAAGTGCATTCCTGCATCCAATGAGGAATAATCATAGATGAACTGGCCGTTGACATCAGTTTTATTAGTAACTTTTGTTTGCTTTGCATCGTCAAATTCTAAAACAATAGTTTGACCAGCTTCATTTTGTGATTTAACTGGAGCAACATCATCTGAATTTACAGTTTGACCATTGTAATATGTTACATTTTCAAATGTGAAATCCCCTATTGAATAAATTGCATTAATATAATTATCATTTCCAACAAGAGTAATTGTTAAAGTTAAATCATAGTCTTGAATAGATAAAGAATCTGAATTAGCCCTGTTATTTAAAAATGTTGAATTGGACAATTTACCGCTCACACCATAAATAGCACTTCCGGAAGAAGCATTGTTGTATTCAAAAGTACAATTGGAAATGTTGATATCATCAATATCGGTTTCAACAGCACCACCTTTTGCAAGAGCAATATTGGATTCAAATTGAGAATTGGAAATAAAACAATTACTGCCGTAAGCAGCAACGGCACCGCCTGAACTATAATAATTTGCATCAAGATTTGCAGATGCCCAATTAGATGTGAAATTACAGTTATCAATCTTTAGCCCATCTGCATCGAAATAAATTGCACCACCACCATTCTCCGCAGGAGTAGCAGGTGAATCTCGAAGAGTAAATACATAATTAGATTCAAAAATACAATCAGAAACTGTTAAATTATCATCACCAATATTATAATAATTTATATAAGCAATTGCACCACCATATCCATAAACATGTTCAGGAACATTGTTGTATTTGAAGGTACAATTGGAAATACTTGCATTCTTACCATTATTATAATCCTCAGTGGCTGCAATTGCACCACCATCCCAACCTGCTCGATTGGATTCAAAAATGGAATTACGAACAATCAAATTAGCTTCTTTAAAGTAAATTGCACCACCATCAAGACCGGAATTTGATTTAAATGTAGAATCATAAATATGAGTATTCTCTTTTTGAGATACGATACAACCACCATTTTCATTTGCAGAATTATTAGTAAAAGAACAATTATCAATAGTAGCATTTATTCCATTCACCATTATCGCACCAGCAGCTCCTGATGTAGCATTATTAAAATTAAATAAACAATGTGACATAATACTATTATCACCATGTAAAGTTATAGCAGCATTATTAGAAGCTTTATTGTTGGTAAAGTTACTACCATATAACCTACCATTATTACCTACCCATTCAATTGTACTCCAAGAGTGTGCAGTATTATTAACAAAATTACATGATGAAATATTATAATTATTACCACCACAATATAGAGCACTACCATAACTTGCATAATCATATTTGAAAGTAGAATTGGAAATAATTACCTTATCGCCACCATTCAAATAGGCTGCACCACCATAACCATTAGCCATATTTTGAGTAAATATAGTATCATTAATATACAAATTAGCAATATTACTACAGTATAAACCACCAGCATTAGTAGCCTTATTGTCAATAAAAGTACAATTATTGATAGTAGCATTATATGCATCAGACCATACTATGGCACCACCATCTTTATAGTTAGATAAAGTACCATCAGCACCACTGGCATTACCATTTCTAAATAGTATATTATTCAATGATACATTATTACCAGTAATAGAAAATATTCTACATTTACCCAATGCATCAATAAAATGACCATTACCATTAATTGTAAGATTATCATAAATATTCATTTGACCATGGTCAAGACCAATGGAATAAGTACAATCCCCAGTCAAATTTACAACATATGATTTAGTGTTAATTGCTTCATCGATTAATTCTTGAAGAATTGTGAAATTACCTTTGATTTTTGAACCTTCTATTGTATATGTTGTATTACCTTTCCTTTCATATGTATAATAAAGATGATCTTTAAAAGTTGCAGTAACATAGTATTCCCCAACAGCCTGATTGGTTAAATACAAAGTAACCACAGTTCTTGCAGAGTGATTGACATCATCATAGTTCCATCTACTATCTGAAGAGTCATATATATAAGTTGTTTCAGTTCCGGATTCATCTTTGATAACTAAAACTATATTTGCACTAGCCTTATCTGCATCTTTTGGAATTGATACATCAATGGCAACATCCGTATTGTTTGGTGTAGCCTCTACACCAAGATAGTTATCAATACTTCCTCCGAAGAATGTTTCAATTACAGGATTTTGCCATCCGCTGATAATCCAATTAAGATAACCTTTATCACCATGGACAGTGTCCCTCCTAGTATTTTGATCAGAGTTAAGAGCGTCCACGTCAGAATATCCAACATGATTAGTAGTGTCATTATAATAAACACCTGCACCCAATTTATATGCAGTATTGTTTAAAAATTCAGACCATCTAACCTTCACAGGACAATAATCATAAGTATTCAAATAAAATCCACCACCATATTCCGCAAAATTTGAAATAACAGTTTGATGGTCTAAAAATAGATCATTATTAGCATAAGCAAATACTGCACCTCCTAATCTTGCAGAGTTTTGAGTGAAATAATTATCAATTACATTCATTGAATTTGAATAAAAATATATTGCCCCACCTTTATCTTCAGCAGTATTACCTATGAATGTACAATTAGCCAATGAACCAGGAGTTGCACCCTGGTCGACTACATGAATAGCACCACCGTCTTGAGCGTCATTATAGAAAAATTCTGAATTTTCTATAATCATTGATGATTTCACACGCAGAGCACCACCTGTAAGGTTAGCATGATTGTTGTAAAATTTAGAATTGTAAATTTTACCACCTTCTGCTTGAATCCAATCGATAGCACCACCATGACCAGACTCTGTATAACCAGAATCAGCAATATTGTTAATAAAAATGGAATTATTTACAATACCATTACTTCCAATCCAGCCAATAGCACCACCCATCATATTGTCTCCACCCGGGAAAGAATTTCGAGCATTGGCGAAAGTAATATTGTTCAATACTACCCCACTTCCCTTAATGAAGAATATACCGGATTTACCTAAAGCATCAATTTTATGACCATTACCTTCAATTGTAATAGATTTACCCGCATCAATCAGAATATAGTGAGAAATATCATTTTCAATATCATTATTTAAAACAATGACATCTCCAGCAACAGCACCATCTATGGCATTTCGAAGATCCGTAAATCTTGTTCCTGAGACTTCTACATTTGCACCTAAAGTAGATTCATTTGAACTACTTACCTTTACATCATTACTAACTGACAATTCAGCTTGATCATTACTTGAAGCTATTTTTTCATTAGTATTGTTATCTGCCGCACTTACGACACCAATACCTATAATCAAAACTAAAAGCAATGCAAGAATTATCAATTTTTTATCAAATCTTTTTTTAATCGACATCTTTAACATAACCATTTTAAATTAATCTCACAAAAATAAGCCAAAAATCATCGCTTATCTTAATTTTTATTTTTTATTCTAAACATTATATAATGTTATTCACTCAATAGTAGACAAAAATATGAAAATGGTATAAAAAAAGGTAGAAATAGTATACATTATCCTAAATTTTACACAAATAATTAAATTGTTTATATATTTTAATCATTAATTATTAAATCTATTCAATAATAAATGATTTAATATAACAAAATATAAAAAATTCCTACTGAAACTATAAAAAATTAAAATAAAAATATTTAAAATACAAAATGTTCAAAAAATTTTTTAAATAAATGAAATATTTTTAAAAATATTGAAAAAAGTATACAATAGATATATGCAATTTTTGAATATCATAGTAAAATGTATAAATCATTAGAGATAAAAAAGACAAAAATTTAAAATTCGTATAAAGGCTAACAAAACATAGAAAAATCAAAATAAGCTAAAAAAAAGAATATAATACAGTTAAATAAAAAAATAAAGGCAAATAGAACATTTAGCAAAAATTCTATTGTAAAAATATATTAGACATTAAAGATTCCCCGTTCCAGAAACCGGAGAATTCGTTCACAATAAAATTGAAACATATTTTTTGAATTTATTTAGGGAAATAGTACAAATTGACAGCAACATGAATACAATAATCGCAATCGGAATACCCCCAGGATATGTTGCAAATGCAGGATATGTTCCCACATTATCAGTAACATATACCATTTGTTGCATTACATGAATCAAAAATAATGTCGCTTAACTGACTTTATCACCAGTGACAAATATTGCACCAACAACAATATATTTATGCTGAACTTAACGTGAAAGTAGATTAATATTAGAACATGTAATACTGATACTAACACTGCGAGAATATAAAGCAGTACATTCAGGTTTATCAACACTTATAGCATTATTGATTCTATAGGAGACACTGCAAATAACACCATCACCTGCAACATTATTGTCCAATATCTGCACTTATGTAAACTGCACCGCAGTCACAGGCAGCGTTACAATTATTGAATGTAGAATTTTCTATTGTAGAATTAGTCTTAGAAGTATCGTTTAAATAAATCGCTCCACCATTATAAGCACAGTTGCCTTCAAAGGCATTTGGCTACTGTGAAGAATGCAACAAATATTGATCCACCATAGGATTTTGCAAATTGGCTATAAATCAGATGCAGAAATATTCAACATTGACCCGTGACATTATATTGAACCTTCGTTTGCAGCAATGTTGTCCTTAAATCTTATTTAAACATTAAAAATATCGAATAAAAAAAAAAAGAAGAAAAAAGTAATTTATTCAATTACTTTACTTTTGATGATTTCTACTCTTTTGAGAGGGTAGATTTTTTTAGCATTGTGGTAAATTTCAGATGCTAATTTACCGTTTACACAAACTTTTACTAATCTTCTGATGGTTACTGCGAGAACTTGAAGTTTGATTTTGCGGTCATCTTTAGTTGTAACTACTGCGGAAGCGTCGATTCTTGAAGTTCCTCTTCTAATCATGCTCCTTACGTAATCAGTAGTGGTTTTGTGACCTGTGAATTTGGTGTTTGCAACTTCACCTGCAACATTATCGATTTCAAACCTGAGTTTTATGTATTGTTTTGAGAAATCTCCAGTTAATTCTCTCATGGTTACTTCCACTCCTCTTCCGATGAGAAGATCTGGATCTCTTGCAGGAGTTTCTCCAATTTCTTTATCTTCAAAGTTTACTGGTGTTTTAATTGTATACCAGGATTTTTCTTTCCATGTATCACGTACTCTACGTCTTGCTTTTGCTTTTGCCATTATATCAACCGTTTTTTTAATAAGTAATATATATAATAAATATAGCGTTTGCTATTAAAATTTTAAAAATAGTCTTACAATACAGTATTTTACCAATACAAATCAAAATTAACTGTAATTACGATTATAAATAATTACTGACTTATAATCAGTTATTCGACTATTGTGAGATATTCTCACGTTATTTAAAGAAAATATTTTGTAATTAAGTTTTAATTTTTAAAACCCGCCCATAAAGGTTATTTTTAATTATTTTATTCATGGTATATAAATATTGTTAAAAATCACCCAATTTTTGAAAAAAATCTGAAATCAAAAAAATATATTTTAAAACGCAAATTCACATGAAAAACACAAAACCTTCCAGAAACCCTCAGATTTTAAAAACAAGACCAATCAGTTATTTTTAAAAATGTTACAATAGAATTTGGCATGTTATACAATATACCGGAAATGCCCAATTATCGGTTAAAAAGTGCTATAGGAACATATTTTTTATACAAGTCACAGTCTTCAATATTCATATTGTTAACAAAATCCTTACTTGTTTTTTTATGGTTCATTGAAAGCATAGTATGGGTATTGATATACCCCCTTTCACTGATCAGTTTCAGAAGTCTTTGACCATATGTCAGCTTAGGGTTTGAAACACGGTCATGCATCAGCTTCAATGTATTGTCCGCATCAATGTTTAAGACTTCACACATCCCATACATCTCATTTATAACTTCCGATGCCCATTTTTTAAGAGTTATTTCCTCGCCATCCTTTATTAGCCTCATGGATTCATCATAAGCCTTTTCAGCAGCCCTTTCCTCATTGATTTTGGCTTCATTTTGCCAGTCTTCATAGTCCGATTCCTTTTTAATCAGCATGTAAATTAAAAACAGGTGTAAAAATTCCATATCATGCTGTACAAGGCCGCATTTATAGAATGGATTAATGTCTAATGTTCTTATTTCTATATATGCAATTCCCTCATCATTAAGAGAGTTTAACATATCTGAAGGGTCTTTCGGCTTCAATCTGATTTGAGTATAGAGTTCCTTTGCCTCAGATAAATCTCCATTATCGATGAATGACTGCACATCCCGTGTGAAATCACCTACAGATTTATAGCTGGGCCTTAAATCCTTTAGATTTTTGTATCCACAGGAGGAATTTCTAAATGAAGGTCCTTTAGTGCTGTAATAGCTTCCATACATATCCATTGCATTCATCAGATGGATGCAGTCCTTGGAAAATGAGTCATGAAGACCAATGGAACAGCCGGTGAGATAAATAATCAGCCAGCAATACCTCAGATAATTTCGGGCAATCTTTAAATAAATTTCATTTTTAAACTCGACATATGAACCGTCATAGCCCACAATGCCGTATAACTTCTCAAGGGTCGATTCTGCAAAGGAAAAATTAAAATGAACCCCTGAAATCATCTGCTTTTTAAAGCCGTACTTTTTAGCCAGATCAATCCTGTATTTTTCAGAGGCTCTACCCTCCCTGCCATATTTTGCAATGGGAATCTCACCAGTATAGGGCAATATGCAGGGAATTGACTGGAACCAGAGATATTCATCATCCGGAAGGGATGCATTGACCAGATCGGCCAAAAGGGAAAACACACCGAATGCCTCATCAATCGAATCAAAAGTAGGAGTTATTATTTCAATCTGGCTTTCTGAAAAATCAGTAGTTATCAGTGGATTTTTTAACTTGTCCCCAAATATTTCAGGGTGGGGTGTCAAAGATAGTTTACCATCCGAATAGGCTCTCAAACTTTCCCATTCTATTCCAAAAGAGCCCTTTAGGATTTCATCAGCAGTTAATTTGCATAAATTTGACAAATCCATTTAAATCACCCACTGTTATTTTCTATATAACTTGTGTTATTTAAATATTTTTAAAAAAAAAGTTAACTTTTCATAAAGTTAACATGGTCAATATATCTTTTTAAAACCTCATCGATGGGACCTTCATCCATCACAAGCTTTATTCCGGCATCTTCAGCTCTGATTTTTGATTTAAAACCGTACTGAACTGCAATCAAAACATCACAATCGCTGCAGGCCTTTAAAACTTTGCCTCCCTGATGCTTTGAATCTTCAGCTATTTCAACATCACGCACTTCAACAAAGTTCAGTTCATCATCCCAGTCATATATGTAAAGGGATTTGCCTTTTCCAAGATGCAAATCCACATTTTTACCGTCAGAAGATACAACAGCCAGTCTCATATTTAATCCCTCACCTTTTTAATGATTCGTGCAACGTTCTGCCCAAAGAGATGAATGGTTTCAATTCCTTCCTTATCTTCAAGTGCAGTTCCTTCAGGCCCTGCAATCACCATGTTCCAGTATGTGCTGCCTGCTACAATCATGTTGTTGATTGCAAAAAACATCAGCATTTCCTGCAGTGTTAAAGTAACGCCTCCACGTCTTGCAACTGCAATAGGACCTCCAACCATCCAATCAAGGAATCTGTCCCCACCTCTTGAGACTTTTCCGATTCTTTGAAGGGCAGACATGATATCTCCCCTGGCAGTTCCGAAGTATACAGGTGCAGCTGGAATGAATCCGTCGGCATCGCGAATCTTATCGATGATTTCATCAAGCCCGTCTGGAAGGACACAGTTTCCGGTCTCAACACATCTTGAGCATGCAATGCATGACTGGATTTTCTTACCCCTGAGAGAGATTATTTCAGTTTCAACACCTTCCTTTTCGATTTCACGGGCGCATTCCTCGAGGACTGCAAGAGTATTTGAATTGGCTCTTGGACTTGCATTTAATAAAATAACCTTATACATATTATCACACTTACACTTCTGCACCATCTAATGCGTGAAGACAACTGCAATCTGATGAGTCGTCAACATTTTTAATAAAATTATAAATCAATTCAAGTAGCCCAACTTCCTTTTCAGCCACCATTTCAAAGACCTCATCGATTGTCAATGCATCCTCTGAAATACCGGATGCATAGTTTGAGACAATACATATTGAATTGTAGCACATTTCCCTTTCCCTTGCAAGGGTTACTTCAGGAACTCCAGTCATGCCGACCAGGTCCCCTCCAAGCATCCTGAACATCTTGATTTCTGCAGGTGTTTCGAATCTTGGCCCTTCGGTACACACATATGTTCCTCCAAGAATTACATCACCTGATTCATTCAAAACATCCCTTAAACTGCTGCAATATGGTTGTGTTACATCTATATGAACTACCTTGTCTTCATAAAATGTTTTAGCCCTGTTCTGTGAAAAATCTAAAAAGTCATCAGGAATAACGAATGAACCAGGAGGCATTTCCAGATTCATGGATCCTACAGAGTTAGTAGCTATTATTTTTGTAACTCCGACATTTTTCAGAGCATCGATATTTGCCCTGAAATTGATTTTGTGGGGAGGAATGTTGTGTCCTGAAGCGTGGCGCGGGATAAACGCCACCTTTTTTGAAAAGATATCCAGAATGGATACCTCCACATCCCCATAATCTGTTTTAACCATTTTTTTAGTGCAGCTGTCTGCCTTATGAGTAATCTCATATACTCCGCTGCCGCCGATTATTCCAATCATTTAATCATCCTTTTGTAACGGCAATCGGCCTTACACGAGCAACCAATTTGGCAATTCCAGTA
Source organism: uncultured Methanobrevibacter sp. (assembly GCA_900319985.1). GTDB lineage: Archaea > Methanobacteriota > Methanobacteria > Methanobacteriales > Methanobacteriaceae > Methanocatella. The sequence goes on from ONQL01000034.1 coordinate 23,377, forward strand.
CTGTCAGAGACACGTACAACACTGTCGACATCCTTATATGCACCAGGAGCCTCTTCGGCAATTACATGTTTGCTTGTAGCTTTAAGCCTGATTCCTCTGCTTTCCATATCCTTAGTGATTTGTTCTGGAGTATAGTCCTTTTTGGCCTTGGACCTTGAAAGCACCCTTCCTGCACCGTGAGCGGTGGACCCGAAAGTTTCCTCCATTGCAACATCTGTTCCGTGCAATACATATGATGCAGTTCCCATAGTACCCGGAATGAGTACAGGCTGACCAACTTCTCTGTATTTTTCAGGAACTTCTTCCCTTCCGGGACCGAAGGCACGGGTTGCACCTTTTCTGTGAACCAGAAGGTTCTCTTCACGGTTGTGGACCTTGTGTGTTTCCATCTTGGCGATATTGTGAGCAACGTCATACAGTATGTCCATTTCCATGTCTTTAGCAGATTTTCCCATAACATCCTCAAAGGTTTCACGAATCCAGTGAGTCATCATCTGCCTGTTTGCCCATGCATAGTTGGCTGCAGCGGCCATTGCCTGAATGTAGTTTTGTGCTTCTTTTGAATCTAGGGGAGCACATGCAAGTTGTCTGTCTGCAATCTGTATCTTATAGTTTTTGTAAGCCTTATCCATTATCCTCAGGTAATCTGAGCATACCTGATGTCCGCAGCCTCTGGAGCCTGAATGAATCATTATTACAATCATTCCCTTTTTAAGGCCGTATACTTCAGCTACCTTTTCGTCATAGATTTCATCGACTTCCTGAATTTCCAGAAAGTGATTTCCGGAACCGAGTGAACCCAATTGTGGAATTCCTCTTTTTTTAGCCTTATCTGAAACTATGCTTGAATCAGCGTCAACCATTCTTCCGTTTTCCTCAAGAACTTCCAAATCTTCAGGCCAGCCGTAACCATTTTCTACAGCCCATTGAGCGCCAAAATCAAGAACCTTGTCGATTTCACCCTCTTCAAGCCTGATTTTACCTTTGCTTCCAACACCTGCAGGTATGTTTTTAAACAGCTTTTCGGTAAGCTCATCAAGATTGCCTTCAATATCCTCAAGTGTCAAGTTGGACTTGATTAACCTGACACCACAGTTAATGTCGAATCCCACACCTCCTGGAGATACGATACCAGTCCTTAAGCTGAATGCAGCTACGCCACCAATTGGAAATCCGTATCCGAAATGAATATCAGGCAATCCAATTGAATACCTTTGAACACCAGGAAGGCATGCCACATTGACTATCTGCTCAACGGCACCCTCTTCCAGATTTTCAAAGCTTTCATCATCAAGGTAAAGTCTTCCGGAAGCTCTCATCTTCTTGTTAAAGGAGCCAGGAATCTCATAAACATTATCCCTAACTTTTTTAATTTCATCTTTAATTGTCATAAAAATCACAGAATTATTATGTTTTAATATTTATATGTGATATTTAAATAAAGTTTTGGTAATATAGCCAATTTGGACTGTCAATTTGTTATGACTTTTTTTTGATTTTGTTTTCGGAGATTTTTTTGTTGGGTTTTAAAACTTTATAGTGGGTAAAACCCATGGTTTCATGCTTGATTTTTAACCACATTTCAAGCATCTTATCCGCTAGAACAAATCTCCTATCACGATTGAATTCAATTATTCCCTGATTTGAAAGTGAATCAATGAATCTTGTTATGCTGGATTTCGCATATCCGAGTTCATTGTCCAAATCAGCCCTTTTTGAGCCTCCATGCTCCAGAAGATATATTATGAAATCCTTTTCTCCATCGCTTAGCCTTCCCAAACGTAAATCCACATCATAGCAACCTGGTCAATGATAAACTTTAGGGTTTGTTTGATTATTTCCTCATCACATATCTTATTGTTAGGCAGAACTGACGAGAGGTTATTTATATTGAATTGGACAAGTTCCATCAAATCGATAATACTCAAGATTTCCCATTCAAAACCGTTTCATTCAATTAATTTTTCTGTAGTTGTCATATCCCCAATGAATCCCATCATATATGAAAAATTCAACAACTAAATCAAGTCTAACAAGTAACGGCGCTATAGTTGATTCAATTTTTTCAATGCTGTCATCAAAACCGTTGTAGAACTCTTTTTTGGGAGCCCTGACTGCCAGCCATAACTGAGGAACAAAAAGAGGATCATTATCCAAAAATAACTTGACATAAGAATATGGAGCATATTCCATTAATAAATATCTTATTTTGTTTAACACAATGATTAAACCCCTATTTTCCTTAATGAAATCATATACATCCCTACATCCATCAATAGGATAAATATTTTTTATCTTTTCAAATTCCATATTAAATGAATTATCATCATTCAGCTTCTCCAGCATTTTTAATTCACAACTCCAATCATAATTTTTCAATTTAAACACCTCAGAAACCAGGATTATTTTTCAGAAAGGTTAAAGCACCATATGCATTAATCAATTTCTTTTCATTTTCATCTAAAAAATTTAAAAAGAAGTCCTCATCAAATCTTGAATCATAATCAGCATGATTTCTAATGCCTCTTAATTTACTTAACATTTTAGCAACTTCCTTTTCAGTAGTGCCCAATGCCAATAATTCAGTATAAACCTTGAAATGAACATCACTACATGAAGACATCAAATAATATTTATTTTTAACATTATCAAATATCTTCGAGCTATTCCAAAAAACCCATAATATAATCTACTAATAGCAGTGCGAATTGACTCTTCATCATTATTTTTCATCAAAACCTTTGCAAGCATTATATACCTAATCCAATCAAACATTATCTCACCAATATTGAAAGTACAAAATTGACTTTAGTTAACGAAATTGTCCCCACATGAGAATATTTACTTAAAATTAAAGTAAATAAGCTTAGAATTCTAAATTAAACTATTATATGGAGCTAATTGTTTAAAAAACTTTTGTTTAAATTGAAAACAAAAAAATAAGTAAATATAAAAACTATTTTCTAAATAATGTCAAAATACCTGCCGCAAGCAAAAACAGTGCGCTGATTACATTAATGTGGTCTGCGCCGACAATAACAAACATTGTCGCAATTAAAAATCCTATACCTGCCAATTCTTCGTTTTTTGTCAGATAATATGAAGAAAAAAGGCCTAAAATTGAAGCCAATATGGCAACAAACCCCAAAAATGACATCTGGGCCTGTCCAACGCTTTTAATGAAAATCAAAAAAGAGCCTGAAAACACTCCCATAAATGATCCCACAACACCCAAAAACATTTCCAAAGTTCTTGTGGTGGTTTTTCTTCTTCTCATAATAGTAATTATAATCTTTATAATATAAATAAATTACAAATCGACAATTGCCCGAAGCTCATAATGACTTGTTTTTTTAACATCCATCTTATGAAAGGTTATTGCCTTTATTTCAGTTTTTCGCTCATGCTTATCCCAATCGATAAGTTCTCCTTTAATTGCTGCTTTGAGATGATACCCTTCCTCGACCTCACCTATTTCCACATCAAAATCTGAAAACAGCATGAAGTCCACCTCATGATAAAACAAAAGCTCTTCAAGATAATCATACAAAAGAGACACCTTGTCTTCAGAGGTTATTTCAAATGTTTTTGAAGTATCTGATGCAATATCAGCAGTATCTGAAATTATATTAAAAATAGCTAATCCTGCATTTTCAAACGCTTCATTAAGGCTATCACCATATGCTTTAAATCCAATGTCTGCAGTTACATCAAAATACTCAAACTTTTTCATGATTTTTACCTCAAAATATTACTTACCAAATGCTCTCTTTCTCTTTGTTTATATTAGTATTTTAACAATATTAAGTATAGTGATTGATATGTTAAGTAGTAAAGACACCTCATTAAAAGCAGATTTAAGAAAAAAAAGTTCAATAAGAGATGAAATCGCATATAGCGACTATGATGTTCAATCTTGCATGGTAATGCTTTTTGTAATAGCTGCATTACTTTTATCAGTTATTTCTGTTGTAGCAGCAACACCAGGCTTGCTCTAAGCATGGTTAACTTATTTTAAAAAATACAATACCAAACCCTTATGCTGCACATTAGATAAAAGCTTACCATGCAAATATCTAATGTTAACAGAAACTAATTTCCTACAGGAAAATTAAATGACATAATTGTCGGGGTTAAAACGCAATATAATTTCACGAGAATTTCCCTTAACCCCTTTTCCTGTAAATTTGATATCTATTAATCTTACAAATTCCAGCTTATCCAATGCACGATTGAATGATGCATAGCTGGAGCCTGTTTTTTGCTTAAATAATTCCGTCAGTTCACCGGCAGTGTAGATACCGTCATAATCTGCAATGATTTTGAGAAGGTTTTTTTCCACATCGTTCAAAGATTTGATGGTTTCGGAAACGTTGATTGAAACAAGTGAATCAATTGCCTTTTCAAAATGTTCCAGAGTTATTTCACGACTGGCATCGGCTTCTGCGATGTTTCCGCATGATTTCAGGAGATTTATTCCAGTTCTCAAATCTCCGTTTTCATAGGTATACATTGCGACCTGTTCTAAAACCTCATCGCTCAATACTTCTGGGAAAAATCCTGCTTCAGCCCTGTTTTTTAGAATATCCTCTATTTCAGAGTATGAATAAAGCGGAAATGTGATTTCCTGAGGAATAAAAACAGTATTTACATTTTTATCAAAAGCATATTTGAATTCCAGATCAGAAAGAATGGCAAATATTGCTGTTCTCACTCCAGGATACTCCTCATATGCCCTCAACATATCATAAAATACCTTATTGGCACTTTTACTTTGAAACAGATAATTGACATCGTCCAATGCAATTACCAATGACTTTTCATTTCTTTGAAGATCTTTCATGATTTGGTCATAAATCCTTGAAAAGGGAACTCCTGTTTCGGGAGGAATATGTCCAAACATCTTTTTATAGATTGTTTTTTCAACAAGTTCGAATACCTTTCTAATTGCTGTTGTTTTTCCTGTAGCTGGTGACCCTAAAACAATTGCATTTGATGGCTGGCCTCCCCTTATGGCCGGCCTTATTGCCATTGCCATTGCTTCCATTTGAGTATCTCTGAAATTGTAGTTTTGAGGCATATAATCCGGATCAAAAGCATTAATGTTTTGGAAAAGACTTTCATCATACATCAAAATATCTTCAATTGCCATGTTATCTAATATATATCATCTATTATAAATCAATTATTGTTTGCACATGTTGATGACATCAACGTCCTCATTTTCAATTACCCAGTTGGTGAGCTCTTCGGCATAAACCAGTTTTTTCTTTTTGAACTCGTCGGCTTCCGCCACATCGGTTGGAATATTTGGCCTTGAATATTTTGTTACAATATCTCCGAAATCCATTCCGGCAAGGGTGATTTCACGGGCTCCCAAAGCAACCGCCAGAAATATGGCTCTGTCACCGTCAGTAAATCCTCCAAAGTTGTAAACATTGCCTACAGGCTGTGCCTGGGTAGTGCCCAAAACGTTGTTGAAAAATGGAGTGAACTTGACAACCGCATCAAGATTGTCGCCATGGGCATGAACAACAATGTTTGCTCCCCTCAAATTAGCCAGAAGAATATCATCAATGTTTCCGTCCAAATCTGTAGAGACAATGTCCGGAACCAGTCTTTCCTCTATTAAAGCGGTTGTTGCCCCGTCTGCTGAAACCAAAACGTAATCCTTCAAGTCATAATTTTCTTTCAGAAATATGATATGCTCTTTCAGAGATGGCCCTGCACCGAATACAATGTATTTATCTGAAAAACCAACGATTTGAGCCAAATCGTCTAAAGTCAGACACCCCTCTTCTGACAGTATCTCATCCAATACTTTCGCCGAGTTTTCATCACCGCTTCTTGAAAAACCGAAATCATCAAGAATTTCTGTATAATATTTTTCCCAAAGTCCGAATTCCATAGTTAAACCTCTTTATAATACATTATGTTAGTTGGCCAATTAAATAATTTTTCATCTGTTGACGACACTGATTTGATTGCCGGTGATTTTAGCGTATGCATTGGAAATTTGTCTTAACGTAAAGCCAACCATGAATGCAGATATGACGGTTCCGATATTTATCGCACCAAAAACGTTTGTATAGAACAACCCACACAGAATCAGAGATATGACCACCATTGTCGCATCGAAAGCTATTTTGATTGTTGAAAATCTCCAGTTTGTCACGATGGCCACCGCTTCAACACATCCCTCGCCAGGAAGGGGTGCGATGTTTGCAGGCATGTAGATGAATATTCCAAAAGCAATCAGAAATATGCTTATAATCAAAAACAATACGGAATAGAGAATGATATTATCAAATGGAACAAATGAAACTATATAGAGTGCCAAATCAGTAAAGTATCCGAAAAGAACACAGTTTATGAACTGGAGCAGTCTTTTTTTGCGAAATCTTGACCTTAGAATTATCATCTGAATGAAAATCAGGGCAGCATTGAAAAGAAAAGTGGTTATTCCAATGTTGATGTTGGTGATTAATGTCAGAGAATAGGAAATGGAGCTTATCGGAGTTGTTCCAAGCATTGACACTATGGAAAATGCCACTCCCACAGACATTATAAAAAGACCTACGGTAAAAAGACAAATCCTTTTAATCATAACATTAAATATATGTTACATCTTCTTTAAATCTACCGCATCGCCGGTAATGCGATAGTGAAGTTTATGAATATACTTAACTGTAGTGCCTATAAGCAACGCTCCAAGTATTGTTCCAAGACCTACACTTCCGAATTGGCCCAAAAATCCATAGCTTAAAAGAAGAGCTGTCGACACTATGCTTACATCAACATAGACCTTGGTTTTCGAAAAGGTATTGTTGGTTACGATTGCAATTGCCTGAGTCACCCCTTCAACCGAAAGCGGAATAAGGTTTGTCGGAACATAGAAAAACAGCCCCAAAGCTATGAAAAATATTGACAGAAAAGACATAAGCAATGCCAGAACAAATGTATCTGCAGGAGGGATGAAATTCATGAGCGCAACAGAAAAGCTTGTAAATATCCCGAAAAGCACACCTACAAAGACCTGCAGAAAATGTTTTCTTTTGAAGTCCTTTTTTAAAAGAATCAGTTCAATGAAAACCAGAAATGCGTGAAATATGAAAGTGGCAAGGCCTATTTCAACCATCCATATCAGATTAATGGCATAGGGTATTGAACTTACCGGAGCAGACCCCAAACCAGATTTGATTGAAAACGCCACACCCAAGGTTATCAGATACAGGCCAAAAACATAATTGAAAACACGCCGGAATGTAAGTTCCTCACCACTGAATTGCATACTAAAATATTTATAGCAAGACATATTTAAACAATACGTTAAAAATGGAAAATGACCGTGAACAATGCACTAACATATACATGAAAATAAACCCATATCTGAATAAACCATGAATCAACAATATTTAATAAGTATGAAAACAAAAACTATATATAGCTTAAGATAAGCTAATTTTCTAGAAAATTGGAGGAATTTAATGAACGATATTTTATTAATGCTTCCTGGACCAACAACAGTGCACCCTAGAGTACTCAATGCAATGACCAAAGCTGTTGTTAACCACAGGGGCGCTAAATATGGTGAAATCTTAACTGAAACTAACGAATTAATGAGTAAAGTTTTCCAAACTCAAAATGATTCTTATTTATTAACTGGATCCGGAACTGCAGCTATGGAAGCAGGCATTGCCAACACAATTGCACCTGGAGAAAAAATGCTTAATGTTGTAGGTGGAAAATTCGGAGAACGTTTCATGAAAATAGCCAACACTCATGGAATCGAAACCAAAGAATTGGCAGTTGAATGGGGAACTGCTGTAACTCCTGAAGCTATCGCTGAAGCATTGGATGAAGATGAAGACATTAAAGCTGTAAGTGTAATCCACAACGAAACTTCTACCGGTGTAGCTGCACCTATTAAAGAAATCGGTAAAGTGATGAAAAATTATGACGCATTATACATTGTAGATACCGTATCTTCCCTTGGAGGAGATGAAGTGAATGTGGACAAGTTCGGAATCGACGTTTGTCTTACCGGATCACAAAAATGTATTGCAGCACCGCCTGGAATGGCTGCTGTCACCTTAAGTGACGACGCCTGGGCAGCTGTCGATAAAGTGGAAACCAATACCTTCTACTTAGACTTAAAAGCAGCTAAAAAAAGTGGAGACAAAACCCCTCCTCAAACTCCATACACACCTTCCGTTTCACTCACTTATGCAATGAACGAAGCATTGAAAATGGTTATTGAAGAAGGAATTGACAACAGAGTTGCACGTCACCACAAAGCGGCAAAAGCTAGTGTAGCTGCCGTTAAAGCATTAGGTTTAGAATTATTTGCAGACGAAGCAGTTTCATCCGCTACCGTTACTGCAGTAAAAATGCCTGAAGGAGTCACTGACGATCAGTTCAGAGGAACTACCCGTGACAAATACGGTGTTGAATTGGCTGGTGGACAAGACCACTTAAAAGGAAACGTTTTCAGAATCGGACACATGGGAAATGTTTCATACAAAGAATTGGTACAAACATTTGCAGCTATCGGTATGACCTTAAAAGGTTTAGGTGCAATCGAAGATGCAGGTGCCGGTGTGGCATCCATCACAGAATCATACTTATGATTCTGTATTTTCTCTTTTTTTTATACAAAATTTTCAAAACAACATTACTATTACTTAAAAAATTTTTACACTTGAAATGCACCTCTAAGTTCAAAGTGACAAGTTATAACATATAATTTTACACTTGAAATGATACTTTTTGGCTCAAACTTACAAGTTATAAGTGAAAAGTTACACTTGAAATGCACCTCTCACTGCATAAGTTATAAGTTATATCTGAAAACTTACACTTGAAATGCACCTCTCCCAAATTTGAAAGATTAGTTATAACTAAAAAGTTACACTTGAAATTTATGTCTTATAAGCAAAAAAAGTATTACTCATGATAAAAGTTGAACATAAAACATTTTGTAAAAATATTTTAAAGATTAAAGACAAATATAATATAACTAATATAGGATGTGAAACTATGTCAGAAAATATTAAAACAACTGTTGAAGAATTACGCAAACTTATTAATGTTGACAATGTTATCGGCACACCAATCGAAACTGAGGACAAAATTCTCATACCGGTCATAAAAGTCGGATTAGGATTCGGAGCAGGAGAAAGCGTTTTGGGAAGTGAAGGCAGCGACGTAATGGGAGCAGGTGCAGGGGTAGAACCTATATCCATGGTAATGATTCCTAAAAAAGGAAATACTGCAGAAGGCGTTAGAGTACTTGATTTAAGCAAAGGAAGTGAAACCAACAAGGCATTATCCGATATAGGATTAATCATCACTGACCTCGTAAAAAGCTATCTTGGATCTCAAAATACTGAGGAATATGATGAGTCAGAATATATCGAACCTCAATACACAACTACCGAAGAACAAATAGAAGAATAGGAATATTACATGTTAAACATCCTAGGGATGATTATTCTAATAATCATCTTATTTATCATTATTTTGTTAATTATAGGGATTAAAATCTCTTTAAACTATGATAAAAACGGAAGTGAACTGAAAGGATGTTTGAAAATACTTATTTTTAAAAAAATCAAAGTTTATTCCATCACATTTCCATCCGACAATGCCGACAGCGATGAAAATGACAGTGAAGAAAAGGAACCTAAAAAAAGGGACATCAAAAAGCTGTTTGAACTGGCCAAACCTTGTTTTAACGATTTCAAAACATACTTAAAATCTGCTTTTAAAATAATAAACATCAAAAGAATTGAAAACCACCTTATTTTTGGAATGGACAGCTATGCAGATACCGGAAAGTATATCGGAATAATCTGGGGAATTTTATCAATCATAAACCCAATGCATAAAAGTCTGCGTTTGAGTGCAGAGCCATCATTCAACGGAAGCAGACTTGATGGGCGAGGAACAAATGAAGTTGAGATATATCCTCTGAAACTCATAGTTCCGACAATCAGACTGATTTCCAAAAAGGACGTCAGAACATTTATTCGAGGTGTTTGGGATGAGCGATGAAATAGAAGAGTTTATCAAAAACACACTGAAAATTGATGAAACTTCAAACTACAGGTTCAGGAAAATCTATGGCATGACATTTGTTTTTGAAGAAATCTTTTTAGAAATCAATGAAAAAATTTCATCTGCTGAAATAAAACCTGTCGGAATAATATTTGAAGAAAAGGGCGAATATTTATTCTCACCCCTAGATGAAGTTGATGATATAGAGCCAATAATCAAAGAATATGTGAAAAATTATTTCAAATAGAAAAATTGATTTAACTGCGTTAAATTGACCTAAAAAACTACTGAACCGTTTATATACAACCAGCACCAATACATAGTATCACAGAAAAAGTTTCGGTACCGAGGACTCACATAAATTTGAATCAAGGTGATACTATCATCAGTCAAAAATATGATAAGCTCTCAAAATTATCCTGCAGAATCTTTACAAATTCATTACTGAGATTCATAGGCGAAAAAAATTGGAATTAAAAACCTATATACCTATGAAATCTATACCCCGACACACAAATTGAAACTTTTAGATATTGTCATTGAAACTCCATATGGTTTTTGTATAAATTTTGAATTCCACAAAAGCAACACGACTGAAGAAATCATTGTCAGAAATATACTGTACCTGGTAAACTTTAGACTTGAAACCAAAAAACTGATAAAATCATACATAATTTCCATGGGTGATGAAAAATCAATCCGAAAGGCAAAAATTGGACCTGAGCTGGAAATCGAACTGCCGATTATATTCATCAAAAAATTCAATGGAACTGAAATATTAAAAAACATTAAATGTAAAATTGAAAAAAATATTGCAATAACCGAAGATGATTTATTCAATCTGATATTTTTGCCATTCATGAAAAATGAAAAAAGTGAATATGAAATTACAAAGGAAATAATCTACCTAATTAACAAAATTGATCTAACAGAAGAAGAGCAATATCAAATCAAGGCATGCCAAATTTTGCTGATTGACATTTTCATTCCAGAAAAAGAAAAAGAAAAAATGATGAAGGTGGTAAATATGGGAAGTACCTTTTTAGAAAACTACGAAAAAAACCTAGTACAAAAAGCAGAACAAAAAGCTAAAAAAGACAGCGAAAAAGAATATACAAAAAAACTAAACGAAGAAAAACAAAACCTAGCAAAAAAACTAAAAGAAGACAACATACCCCCAGAAAAAATAATACAATACACAGGACTCAGCCTAAACATCATACAAAAACTATAAAACAACCATCAAAAAAAATAGCAAATGAAAAAGAGATGGAAAAAAATGGGAAGCACATTTTTAGAAAACTACGAAAAAAACCTAATACAAAAAGCTAAAGAAGACAGTGAAAAAGAATTTACAAAAAAACTAAAAGAAGACAACATACCCCCAGAAAAAATAATAGAATACACAGGACTTAGCAAAGAAATTATTTCAAAAATATGAAAAAATTATTTTGGCAATGGAACGTCTTCACTTTCCACAACCACTTCAACTACAAGAGGTCCTGTGAGATTTTTTTCACACAGCAGTTTCAAGTCATCCAAAGTATCGACACGAACGGCATCAATGCCATATGATGATGCCAATTTTACAAAGTCCGGATTTTGCAACCTGATTTGATATGGCTTCATGTCATAAAATGATTCCTGCCATTGGCGAATGATTCCAAATTCCGAATTGTTCAAAATGAAAACAATCACATCCAAATTATTTTCCTTAAGTGTTGCAAGCTCCTGAAGATTCATCTGAAAATCACCGTCACCATTTATGACAATGATTTTCTCGCCACTTGCTATGCTTGCTCCAATAGCTGCAGGCAATCCATAACCCATCGGCGCAAGACCTCCTGAGAACAATAGCTGACCTGGTTTTGTTGATCTTTTAAGAAGTGTTGTCCATGTTGTGTGGCTTCCAGCATCAGACACTATGATGTTATCCGGAAATCTGTTCATGATTTCATTGATTGCCGCCTGAGGTTTCAAGTCATCATGAATTCCATCAACAACAACATCATTGTCAATTTCAAGAATTTCACCCAGCCAGTCAACTTCACTGAACTGAATATTCAAAAGAAAATCTTCAACCTTGCCATGAATCGGATAGTCTCCAACAAGAACATCCCTGTTGATATTTACATGAATCAGATTGTCAGGGATTTGTGGAAGTGTCCTTTCACTGCCTTTAATGCCCAGTGCAATTATGCAATCTGAATTTTCAAATGCATATCCCGCTTGTGGAGTTCCTCGTGTTCCGACCATTCCCAAATTGATATCCTCGTTTTCGGATATGATTCCCTTTCCATGAAATGTGGTTGTAACGGGAATATTGTATTTTTCCACAATAGATTTGATATTTTGGGCTTGGGACCTTGCACCGGCACCCAAAATAAGCAACGGTTTTTCGGACCTATCAATAAGTTCCTGAGCCTTTGAAATGTTTGACAGGTCATCTTCACACAGGTAACACAAATCAAAATCCTCAAAATCAGTGCTCATCAAAACATCTTTTGAAAGGTTGATGTGAATCGGCCCTTTCGGATTGTTTTTCAGAGCAAAAATTGAAGCCCTTAAAACGTACATCGCCTCTGTGCCGTTTAGAGGATTATATGACTCAACAGTTATGTTTTTAAAGATTTCCACCTGAGGAGTTGTCTGAAAATAGTCTGTTCCACGATATTTGAGTTCATTATCCCCCGTCAGCACCAGAATCGGAACGTTGTCCTTGAATGCTGTTGCAACAGCCATAGTAAAATTCAGTGCCCCCGGAGAAGCTGTTGAAATACATACTCCAAATTTTCCGCTGGATCTGTAATGGCCATCGGCCGCATGTGCAGCTGCCTGTTCATGCCTTGTCAGTACGTGGTTGATTTTTGAAGATGAAAGGGCCTTATAAAATGGCATGATCTGTTCGCCAGGAATTCCGAATATGTTTTCGACACCCTCTTCAGCCAGAATTTCAACCATCTTTTCACTAACGTTCATCTTCCACCTCCTGATAAGATCCATTGTATTCGCCTGACCCCTCAACCGGAAAGACAACAGCCTGTGCAATTCTGTCACCGGACTTGATTTTATATTCAAAATCACCATGATTGTAAATCATGAACATCAGTGTTCCATAAAAACCAGGATCTCCCACAGCTGTTTGAACTGAGATAAATGACCTGAGCAGAGTTGATCTTGGAAGATAGAGCATCGTATATCCTTTTGGAATTTTAACTTTCCTTTTGATACTTGCCAGATAGGCAGTATGTGGTTTTAAGGTAAATATTTCGCCTTCCATCTCCTTAAGTTCAGGCAAAATTTTTTCATTGTCTATAAGTGAACCTTCACTTTCCTGAGTATAAATCCTGTCCAGCTCCAGGTCTATGCCTGAAGGCTGAACCAAATCCTTGAAATTTGGAAACAGTTTTACAAGTTCTTTTTCGCCAAGCATCATATCAAAACCTTTTAATAATTTATT
>ONQL01000036.1 GCA_900319985.1 uncultured Methanobrevibacter sp.
GGAGCTTTTTTTCATCTCTTAAATGTCTGTTTATTCGTGATTCAAGTGAATTCATCGCAGAACCTACATAAACATAGTGTCCTTTAGTGAAATCTATTTCACCTAATTTTTTTCCTATTTTGATTTTTGAACTATTGCTTAACTTGATGATTAGACAGTAGCATCCTTTCATTTTAATCATTTTAGTGCCGTATTGGATATTAATATATTAACAAATATTATCTGTTATATGTTTTGGGGAAGTATTTTGCACAAATGGTATTTGCTTTTTGAGGTGTTATTGATGGATTTCTATAATTTTGGGAGTCCATTACTTCAATTATATCAACAGTTTTTTTTGGAATTATCAAGTTAGTTCGGTTATTTTTATGTTATGTGGAAAACCCAAAATCATAACAGAATGATACTTCATCAATTTAATTTGAAAAGTTTATATGTATTCAATTACATATAGTTAGTTAATAACAATTGTTGAGGTCATTAAATTGAAAAGGTATAATATAATAATATTAGCTCTTTTAATTTTATTATTTTTTATGGGAAGTGTAAATGCTAGTAAAGATGTTGATTTTAATCAAACAGCAGATACTTTGTCCTTTGATTTAAATCAAAGTTCATTAAAAACTAATTTTGAAGATAATATTATGGAAGAAAGTTCCGATGAGGTTATTGTTAATAATTGGGATGAGTTACAATATTATTGTTCTTTGGATGATAAAAATTATACATTAAAACTTAAAGAGCATACTAATTATTATCCATCTGATGTATCAGATTCTAATGGCCAGATTCTTGTTAAGAATAATGTTAAAATTATTGGAAGTGAAGGAGCATATATTGGAGATATATCTCCTCAAGCGAGAAACATTGAATATGCTGCAATTAAAGTGGCTGATGATTCAGGAATTGGTATTACCTTGGAAAACATTACATTTAAATGGATTGGTACTTCATATCAATCCGATGGGGTATTTTTAGTTATGGGTGGTAATGCAAATAATTATATTAGAAACTGTTACTTTACCAACATTTCTACTAATATAGGTCATTCCAGTATTCTTCATATTAAAAAAGGTAAGGCAGTATTGACAAACTGTACTTTTATTAATTGTACTACTGATTTTGGTTGTGTTAGTATTTATAATCCTGATGATGACCCTACTAATCTATGTACTAAGGCTTCTATGGAAGTTAATGACTGTTACTTTGAAGACAATTATGCTAGAACTGAACCTGGTTGTATCAATAACTGTGGTATGCTTGTGGTGAATAATTCTACTTTTTATAAGAATAGTGCTTTTTGGTGGGCTGGTGCAATACATACTCATGGTGGTGCTAATACTACAATATATGATTCTGACTTTATAGATAATCTTGCTGGTTGGAATGGTGGTGCACTATACACTTATAGTTATTTACAGATTTACAACTCTAGGTTTATAGGTAATAATTGTACTACTAATAATGGTGGTGGAGCTATAGGTGCTTGTAAATATCTGCATTCACCATATGTTCATATTGAAGATAGTCTATTCCAAAACAATGAAAATCTATGTTGGGGTTTAGATGAATTGTCAACTACTGGTACTGGTCGTGGAGGAGCAATATCCATAATGGATGATGGTGGTCTTGAATTATATAATAATATTTTCATTAAAAATAGTGCTTCTATAGGTAGTGCTGTTTGTGCTATTTCTGGTGGTCTTAGTTATGGTTCTCCTGATGTTAAAATTGTAGGAAATAAATTTATTAATCATACTCGTATGGGGGATGTATTGGATATAAGATTATCTTCAGTTTCAATAGCTGAAATTAAGGATAATTATTTTTTAAACAATTCTATCGTATTTGAAAAACTCAAATTATCTGCTGAAGATCCAATTGATGGTTTAGTAAATTTCCATTTGGATGTGGCTTTAAAAAATCCAAAATATTATGATAACGATATTTTGGAGAAATCCAGCTATTATGTTTATGTTGATGGCGTATATCATTCAACTGTTTCAAGTCAAGATTTCACACTTAATTTAGAAAAAGGCAAAACTGCTTATGTTTATGTAGTTCCATCTATATCAAGCAGTAAAAGTAATGAAGTTTATGCAGGTATTCCGAAAACATTTATTTATGTATCACAAAGTAGGGGTAATGATGGTAATGATGGGCTATCTAGAAATCAACCTGTAAAAACATTAAAAAAATCAATTGAACTTGCAAGAAGTTATGAAAATATTGTGATGCTTGACGGAACATTTGACGAAACTGATTTGACTATTGATTATAATTTAACAATAGCTGCCGAAAATGGTGCAACCATTACTGTTGTCGGTAATGCATTTACCATTACTGATGGGGACGTAAGGTTTGTTAATGTTAGTTTTAAAAATTCTAAATACGGATCAAGCACAAAAAATAGAATTATATCACAAACAGGTACTGGATTTTTATTCTTGGAAGGATGTATTTTCCAATCAAATGATTATAAATCACAGATTGAATCTAGCGGCAGTATTGAAGGTGAAAATTTAATGGTTTCTGATAATAGGGACGGTTCTTTTGTTAAATGCGATTCCATTAAACTAAAATCCTCAAGATTTACCAATAACATTGCAACTTATACATTATATAAATCTATTTTATATACTACAAAAACTGTTAAATTTGAAATTGAAAACTTGACATTCATTGGAAATAGTGTTCACTCAGGTTGTATTTATGTTAAAGGAAGCGGAACAGTAAGCGACTGTGCATTTATTGGAAATAAGATGATGACCTCAAATGGTAGAGGTTCAGCAATCGTGCTTGAAGATGGTTCTCTTGTTGTTCAATCCTCTCAATTCATTAATAATACAGATACTGGAAGATATTCCTCTGTAATTTATCTAACATCAGGTGATTTATTAATCAAGGATTCAATTTTAATTAACAATGCTTATGAAAATACAAATAATCTAATTATAAATGGTGCTGAAACCTCACTTAAAAAATTAATTGCCAATAATAATTGGTGGGGTAACACTCCGGATAACTTAAGCAAACCTGCTTTAAAGGTTTATCCTTCATCAAATCTGTTGCCGAATGGATGGGATCCTGCATCCTATTGGCTGGTATTAAATGCCACTTCTTTAAATGATGAGCTTAGGATAAATGATAATGCTCCTGTTCAGTTTGCATTCACTCAAATAGATAATTATGGAAATGTAACTGCTTATGATTCATATTATTTACCTGGTTTTGATTTGAAATTGGTAGCGGTTAATGGAACTTGTGATGATAATAAATTAAAAGTGGAAAACGGAGTGGCTACTACTTATTTCACATTAACCGGCATTAATGGAGGTTCATTAATCGGTTCATTCATTGCACACAGTGCAGGTGTTGACTTCAAGTTTATAAAATCAATTCCTGACATGACAATCAATGTAAATGATACTGCTTTTAAAAGCCCTGCAAAGATTGAAATAATCCTTGATTCCGGTGCAACTGGGGAGTTAATAGTTAAAGTTGGAAATATTACTCAAACAAAACATATATCTGATTCGACAATATTCCAGATTTCTGATCTGCCGGTTGGAAATTATACTGTTGAAGTTAACTATACGGGAAATGAAATATATGAATCAGTTGTAAAAACAGCCCAATTTGCTGTAAATAAGCTTCCATCTGACATTAACATATCCTGTGGGGAAATTGAATTATATAATGATGTTATTTTTACTTTCAGGGTTAGTGATGGTGCAACTGGAATCATAGATGTAATTGTTAACAATCAAACTGAATCAATCAATGTCGGTGAATCTTACACTATTAAAAACATTGGCCGTGGAAATTATCATATAAATGCAATTTATAGGGGAGATAATAACTATCTTGAAAGTAGTGATGAGTTTACATTTGAAGTGGGTAAATATTCCCCATCAATAAACGTTGATGTTTCGAATATTACTTACGGAAATGATGCCGTTATTACAGTAACTCTTAATAATAATGCAACAGGCAACGTTAGTGTTGTAATAGATGACAAATCAAGCACTGCTAAGCTAAATAATGGTCAGGCAATATTAACTATTTCAAATCTTAATGCCGGACAAAATAAAATAGTGAATGTATCATATTCTGGTGATGATAATTATAAAAAAGCCACTAAATCTGCGACATTCAACATAGAAAAAGCAATTCTTGATTTTACAATTGATTCAAATGATGCTAAAATTGGAAAACCGGTAACCGTTGAAATAGCTCTTCCGGCTTATAGTGGTGGAACAGTAACATTGTCAGGTATTAAAAGTGAAGTTAAAAATGTTCCTTTATCCGGTATTGTTAAAGTTATTTACGATGATTTGGAAAGTGGAACATATACTGTATCTGCAGAGTATAATGGGGATAATTATCAAACACTTTCAAAATCCACATCATTTACAGTCTCTTTATGGGATGAACCTCAATGGGCAAACGATGATGGTGATGTAAGGCACACCGGAAAATCTCCATATGACAGCACAGTAAATGGCGATTTAAAATGGTCAGTTGATGTGGCCAACATTACCGGAAACCTAGCTATTGATAGTGAAGGCAATATCTATGTAACTACCAAAGAACGCATTTATTCTTTTGACAACAAAGGTGCTCTAAGGTGGTCTTATCTAAATGATGCTGCAGGCCTTTACTTTTCAGGAATATCCATCGGTCGTGATGTGATTATTTCACCGAAAGCAGATGACACATTATACTTTATTAATCAAAGCACAGGAGAGCGTTATGGTCATGCTAATATTTATCTGGGATCAAGTTATTTTGCCCCAGTAGTTGATTCAAATGCCAATATTTATATTTCTGGTCAAGGTGATGCAAATAATCCTAATTTAATCATTATTCCATATAAATTATGGGAAAATGGTGGAAATCCGATTGTTATTTCTTTAGGCGATGCATTCCCTAGTGCATCTCCAACAATAGTGGATGATACTTTTGTTGTTGTCCCATGCAATGATGCTATTAGGGTTGTTGATATTTCTTCTAAATCTGTAGTATATTCAAAATCTGGTAAAATCAATGTATCCAGTGTAATTGGTGACGGAAATATGATATACTCTATTTTAGGAGATTCTATATATGCATTTAATTTATTCAATGGAAATTCATGGACTACTAAGATAACTGGTGGTGCTGGAAATCAGTTAGCTATCGATAATGAATATGGAATTTATGCAGTAAATGCTGAGGGAACATTGTACAGATATGATTTCATTGATGGTAGTGAATTAAAATTTACAAATTTAACCGTAACTTCAGGTATTTTAATTGATAATGAAAATAATGTTTACTTTGCATCAAATAATATATTTTATGCATTGGATTGTGACGGAAATATCTTGTGGAAATCTAAACTGGATTCCAATATCGTTGGAAAACCTATAATGGATAAAAATGGAATAATTTACATAAACAGTGGAAATAAGGTTTATGCATTAGGACAATCAAGTTTAAAAAATCCTGATTTGGCAATAAACACAGAAAATATTTATGCTGGTCAACGAGAAACAATTACCATTACTCTAAATGAGGATGCAACAGGATTGGTTGAAATTACAATTAATGGCAATAAATCCCAAGAAAAGGTAATTGGTGGGAAAATTATAAAAACTTTGGACAATTTAACATCTGGGGATTATGATGTCGATGTAAAATATTTAGGTGATTTAAGGTTCGAATCATCAACAAAATCCTCTCATTTCACTGTCTTAAAATATGACTCAAATATGAAAGTAACTGTTAAAAACATTAATGGCACTGAATGCAGTGAATTTAATGCAGGGGATATTGTAGTATTTTATATAGAATTGAACCCGGATGCAACAGGCATTGTTTCACTAAATGTTGACGGCATTACCAATTCAAGTTATTTAATTGGAGGTACTGCTAAAATTGCCGTTGATGGTTTAACTACTGGAATAAAATTAGCTACAATCAAGTATATTGGTGATGAAAAATATTTGTCCGGAAATGCTTCATGCAATATAACTGTCAATGCATTGAATAGTAAGTTCAACATTAAAAACGGAGTTCAATATAGTGTATATGCAGTTGATTATGCTGCAGGTGAGCGAGGAAAAATATTGAAATTCAAATTATTGGATTCTAATAATAATCCTGTTAGTGGAGAACGTGTCAAATTGAGCTATGGTAAAAACGTAATTTATAAAACTACTGATGGTCAGGGAATAGTGTCCTTTGTTATAAATGCTCAAGTGGCAGGCACTTATAAATCTTCATTGTATTTTGCAGGTGATGAAAAATACAACTCCGCTTCAGCATCATTCTCTATAAAGGTTAATAAAAAACCAATTACAATAACTGCTAAAGCAAAAACATTTAAAGTTAAAGTAAAAACTAAAAAATATGTTGTTACTTTAAAAACAAAAAAATGTTCTTCAAATAATGGTAAAATCTATCTTAAATCTGGTAAAAAGGTAACTCTTAAAGTCAACGGTAAAACATACACTGCTAAAATCAATGCAAAAGGTAAAGCAACCTTTAAAATTACCAAACTTACCAAAAAAGGTAAATTTATTGCATATATCAAGTTTGCTGGCAATAAGACATACAAGGCAGCTACCAAAAAAGTAAAAATTACAGTTAAATAAAAGAGTCTTTTTCCTCTTTTATTGATTTTTTTTTTAAATATTTATTAGTAAGTAAAAACTTTTAAGTATAATTTAATCAAATACATTAAAGTATTATTAAACATTTTTTGATATGTTAATTCAAATTTATTAGGGTGATTTAGTTTTGAAATTAAAAGGATATTTGATAGTTAGCATGATTTTTCTAGCTATTCTAACATTGGGGGCTGTAAATGCAGCGAATAATATGACTGCTGATAATTTGGCAATTGTCGAAGATAGTGAAGGTTTTGATTTATCTTCACCATATGAAGAAATAATTGATGATGGGGAAATTTTGAATTTGTCTGAAGATACTTCCATTGACAATAAGCTCAGCACTTCAAATAATGATGAAGGGATTATAACTTCAGATAATATTTCAAAATCTGACTTAAAAGCAGAAAACACAAATATTGCAGGTAATAATTTAGTTTCATCTGCCTGTGTGGGCAATCAAACAGCACATCTTGTCAATGCAAATGATGCTGCAGAAAATGTCGTAACTCCAAGCAATATCGATGATTTCTTTGAAGATGAGGGTATTCTTAAAGATGATGTGGAATTTGATGAGTTAATATTTAAAGGACAATTCAATGCACTTCGCGAATGCTTATATATTACAAAAGCAATGACAATTACTGGTGATGATGCTGTATTAAATAATATGGCTATCACTATCATGTCAGATGAGGTAAAATTAAATAAATTAACTTTAACAGCTAAAAAGTCTCTTGGAAATTTAATAAATGTTGAAGCTAATGGAATTGAGTTGAATAACCTTGATATATCATATTATCCGGGTAGTGAAGAGGCTGTTGCTGTTTATATTCATGATTGTGATGACATTAGCTTGCTAAACAGTAAAATTTTATTTGAAAGTCATGTACCTGATGACTCAGTTAAATCAATAGCAGTCCAGGCAGTAAATACAAAAAATGTTTTAATCGACTTAAACAATATTACAACTAAATTGCCGGCTATAACCATAAATGGGTATGATGAGGATTATTATATGATGGGTTCATTCAAAGTGGATCCGGTAATGCTTAAGGATTGCAGTAATCTTGTATTTACAAGAAACAACATTGATTCCACTACCAATATGCTTTTGGCTGAGTTTCCTACAATACAGTCCATCTATATTGTCGGATGCAGTGACTCTTTAATAGATCACAATAACATTTCCATGATTGATAAGGTCACTCCTGTTGGAAGGGACAATTATATGTACGGCATTTCCTTTGGTTTCAATGTCAATGTTACATTTTCATATAATAATTTCATTATGCTCACTGACGGTGGAAAAGAGGCTGCCGGAACAGATTATGCATTCCAGGGAGTGGAATCTGAAGTAATCATTAAAGGAAACAATATTTTAAGTAGATCCCACGGCCCAAACATGGGTATTTATGTGGCAAGTATGTCTGGAGGGGATTCAAAACTTCTGATTGAAGATAATGTTATTAATGTAACAGGTTTTTCATCATCTAAAGGTTCTTGGGCATTGGTAACTGGTATTGAAATTCAAAACGGTGATGCACAAATTTACAATAACTCAATATATGTTCACAATGTAAATTCATATGATGATAAGGCTTATATTTATGGAATCAGTTATGCCCAATGGATGTATGGTGACAGGTCATTTGATATTCGAGATAATGTCATTTATACTGAAGGTAAATATGCAGTTTCTGTAATAAATGCCACTAGCTTACTGGTTGAAAATAATGAATTATATGCTCATGAATTGACTGGTGATGATTCAGTAAATCCTGGAACATGCGAAAATATTTCAATTGGACTTAATAATCAACTTAAACATAAGATTATAATCGGCATTGACAATTGCTGGTTTGGTGATGATAATCAGGCAAATATCACTGTCGAAGATGCAGAAGGCAACATAACTATCAAAGTGAATGGAAAAGAAGTAGCTAGGAAAGAGATATTCTCCAATATTTTATATACTATTAAAGCTGAAGACATTATTTTAGGCAAAAACACAGTTGAAGTAATCTATAATGAATCAGAATCCAAATCAACTTCATTTTTTGCATTTGACTGTGAAAGTGTAATTGAAATAAGTGTTGGTGCAATTTCAATCGGCCAGGATGTGCCAGTAACTGTAAGTATTCTTGGAGCTACAGGCAATGTTACAGTCATAGTTGATGGGAAAAAATATTTAATTGAACTTGAAAATGGTATTGCAGAACATACAATAGAAAAAATCACTTCTGGAGAACACGACATAGTTGTAGTATATATGGGTGATGGTAAAAAGTTACCTGCAATAAATACAAGCATTTTTTCAGTTGAAAAATTAAACCCTCTTGTTTTAATTACTCCTGTGGGTTTGCAATACGCTAAGGAAGCATTTTCAGTTAAGGTTAGAAGTGAAACTTCTCTCAATGTAACTATCAACGGTAAGCCTTATGAGTTAATAGATGGAATTATCAATTTTGACAAGGGATTGGATGCTGGGGAATATTCTATGATTATAACTTCTGCTGAAACAGAAAAATACAACTCCCGTATCATTTCATCAACATTTAATGTTGTAAAACACACAAGTAATATTGAAAGCGTTGTTGTCCCAACTGATGATGTTTTCATTGGCCAAAATGCTACAATTAAAGTAACAATGGCTGGTGAAGAAAATGGGGATGTTTTAATCAGTATCAATGGCATAAATTATACTGCAGCAATCACTGATAAGATAGCTATTTTAAACGTTAATCTTCCTGTAGATGATTATACTGTTGTTGTTAATTATTTGGGTGATGATAAATACGATGCAAGCACTAATCGAAATGCTGAATTCAGAGTTGTTGATAAAATCAAAACTGATATAACAATTATAATTCCTGATAATATTAAAGCTGGTGATAATGCTACTGTGAATGTTATTGTTGGTGCCGTTGGTGATGTTAAAGTTATTGTAGATGGAATTGAATCTGTTGTTTCTTTATCAAACGGTTCTGCCAATGTTGAATTAGATAATGTGTCTGCGGGTAATCATGGTGTTGTTGTAATTTATTCCGGTAGTGAAAAATACAGTTCTGCTTATAATGTCTCTTCATTCTATGTTGCAGGAGATATTGTGCCTAAAGAACCGATAAATGCAACTATTGACATTTCTGAAGTTAATGTCTCTGAAGATGCAATTGTTAATGTAACATTATCAAATGATGCAACCGGTACTCTTTCTGTTTTTGTTGATGGAAAGAAAGTTGGTGATGTTAATGTAACTGGAAGCATAGTTAGTGTTTCTGTTGGTAGGTTAACTGCTGGTAATCATGTTGTTGAAGCCAGATACTCAGGTGATGAGAAATACTGCTCAATAAGTGAATCTAAAGAGGTATTTGTTTCTAAACTAAACACTGATGTTAAATCTGATGATGTTGAAATCACAGAAGGTGAACCAGCAATCATCATAGTCAATCTTGATGGTGAAGCAAGTGGCATTGTTTTGGTTAATGTGGGTGGAAAACAGTTTTATTCAGCTGTTGAATCTGGAAAAGCAACTGTTGAGGCTGTTGGCTTAATTACAGCTAACTATACTGCTGATATTATCTACCAAGGTGATGATAAATACAGTGAGGCTTCTACTATTGTTAATGTAAAAGTTAACCAAAAGCCTGCTGAGAAAATTGAAAGTATAATTTCAATCACTGAAATAAATGGCACTGCTATTTATGCTATCTTAAAAGATCAAAACGGCAATGCCATTGCAAATGCTGTTGTTGACTATGTGATTAACTGCAATATGCAATCAGTAATTACCTCTGATGATGGTACATTCACCATTGAAGGACAAAAAGGTGTTAAAACAAGCATTTCCTATGCTGGTGATAATAACACACTGGCATTTGACACTTCAATAACAATAAATGATTCTATTCCTATAAGAATTGACACTAGCATTTTAGGCAAAAATTATTCCCAATATGCTGTTGAATATGGTGTCGGTGAGAGAGGTAAATACTTTACTGTGCAACTGAAAGATGCAAATGGAAATATTCTTGCAAATAAAACTATGTCAATTGTGTATAATGGTAAAAAATTACAAAAAACAACTGATGAAACTGGAAAAGTCTCTATTCAAATCAATATAAAAGATGCAAAAAGATTAACATTTGCCGCAGCATTCTTGGGAGATGATTATTACGACTCAACAATGTCTGTTTACTCAATTGCCATTAACAAAAAGCCAGTAAAAATAATTGCTTCAGCAAAAACATATAAGGCATCTGCGAAAACCAAAAAATATAAAGTGACCTTAAAAACTATTAAAGGCGCTTCAATTAATGGTAAAACCTATTTTGGTAAAGGTAAAAAAGTAACTCTTAAGCTAAATGGTAAAACATATACTGCAAAAACCAACACTAAATGTCAAGCAACATTTAATTTAAAAATAACAAAAAAAGGTCAATTCACTGCTTCAATTAAATATGGTGGAGACTCAACATATAAATCTGTCAGTAAATCTGTAAAAATAAAAATTAAATAGGTGGGATGAATTTCTCACTCTTTTTTCTATTTTAAACTTTTTTTAAGAAATTTTTTTTATCAATTATAATTTAATTTTAACTTCTAAATTTCATATCATTTTTAATTTATTTTTTATCAACATACATGGATTTAAATATTTGAAGGACTAAATATTAATAATGTAAAGTTGGTATTTTTTCAATAAAACTTTATGGTAATCTATAAAACATTGAATCGAGTGATTGAATGAAGATAAATAATAAATTTATGGTGGGTGCAATACTTGTATTGGTGCTATTTTTATGCATTAATGCAAGTACTGCAGCTGAACCACTTACTGATAATTCAGGAACATCTGATGTTTCTAATTATGCGTTAAGTGTGAGTGAAGACACGTATGGTGTCGATACAAATGGTAATGGTGATGCTGGAATAATTTCCGTTGCTGCTAGCGATGCTACTGGTGGGGAAACAATCGCCATTGAGAACGATGAGCATAATGATTCAGTAAAATTTACTAAATCTGCTGAAGTGCTCGGAGAAGGTAATGAATTAGGAAATGTCGTAACCAATGGCACATTCCACAGTTACTTTGATGATGACGGAATCCTAAAAGATTCAGTAAAATTCGATAAATTGATTTTTAACGGAACATTTTCCAAAGTTTCTGATTATATAATTTTAAATAGAAATATTGCAATTGTAGGTGATAATGCGGTATTGAATAATATTGGTTTTGTCATTGATTCTGCAGATGTTGAACTTGATGGTTTAACTTTAATTGCTGAGGGTTCATTAGGTGATTTAATTAATGTTGCACAATCCAACATAAAATTAACAAACTTAAACATAACATACGTTGTTGATGATGAAATGGCTAATGCAATTTCTGTTAAAGGTAAAAATACAATTAGTAATGTAAATATAACTAATAACCAAATATACTTCGAAAGCCATGTATCAACTGATGAAGAGTTAACTACTGCTATTAATTTGGAAGATGTTGAAGATGTAACTGTTGATGGCAATAAAATCACTGCTAGTCTTCCTGCTTTAACTGCCGAAACATATGATATTAATTATTATATGATGGGATTATGCTATGTAAACCCTGTTAGAATTTATGAAGGCGCAAGTGTTAAATTTACCAAAAATGACCTTGATGTAATAGTAAATTCATTTGATGCAAGTTTTCCTACCATTCAGGCATTGTATATTGTTGGTTCTGATGATGTTTTAATCAAAGATAATACTGTTACTATGAGGGATAATAAAACTCCTAGTGGAACTGCAATTTATTTATATGCTGTTGAATGTGGATACAGTACTGGAATTTCATTCATTGAAAATGACTTTGATATATTAACAACTGGTGGTAAATCCGGTTCCGGATCAGCATATGCTTTACAAATTGTTACCAGTGATATTGAAGTAATTGGAAACAATATCAGTTGTGATTCTAACGGCCCTAACTTAGGTGTTTACTCACCTTCTCAATTTGGACCTGCAAAAGACTTGCTTATTACCGATAACTTCTTTAATGTAACCGGTTTGGCTACTGGAACTAGTTCTTATGCATTAATTTCAGCCATTGAAGTACAGTCAGGATATGCAAAAATATATAACAACACAATTTATTCTATGAATAAAGATGGTGCTAATGATAGATATCCTGTTTCTGCAATAAGTGCAGTTCAATACAGTTCAACTATAACTTTCGATATTAAAGATAATGATGTATACACTAATGGTAAATATGCTGTAGATATTCGTTATAAGGTAAACGGTGCTAATGTGACTGGAAACTTCTTATCTGCTAACCTCCTTAAAGGTGATGAGGCAGCATATATCAGATCCGGTAATGATATTGTCATAGAAGACAATTATCCTACTGTCGCTGTTGTTACCAATGAAACTTTCTTCAAATATTTCGATGATAGTGGTGTATTGATAGATAATAGAAACTATTACGGATTAACATTTGAAGGTCCATTCTCTGATTTAGTTGACACAATTGTAATTAATAAGCCGTTTAAGGTTTACGGTAATAATACTGTATTAAACAATATTGCGGTTAAAATTGAAGCGGATGATGTTGAATTGTCTGGATTAAATATTACTGCTGATAAAGAATTCGTAGATAATTATGGTGCAGCAATTTATGCAACAGGTTCCAATATTAAAATTGATGATGTAGTTGTTAACTACACTGCTCCAAATGAAGTGGAAGCTATTGGAATTTACGCAAATGCTGCAGATAACTTTGCTTTATCTAGTTCCAGAATCATGTTTGCATCCATAAAACCTGGATCTAAACATCATCATGGATTAGAAGTACGTGATTCAAATAATGTTTTAATGATAAATAATGAAATCAATGCTACTTTACCTGCTGTTCCTGTTTCATGGAGTGGTAGTGGTATTGATACTGACTTGGTATTGGCTGTAGGTATTCAAGGTGGAGAAAACATTACATTTATCAGTAATGATGTAAATGTAAATACTAATGGTGGAATAGGTGACTATCCTACTGTTGATGCTGTAATGATTTACGGCGGTAATAATGTTTCTGTTATCTTAAATAAAATTTCCCACATTGACACTACTACTTCAGATACTTCAAGATTTTACTACGCTTTAGATTTATATAGTTTGAACGCTACTGTTGAAGATAACACTATTTTTGTAAATACTACTGCAGGTGCTGACGGTGCAGGTACCGCATACCCAATCCAGTTAACAGGACCATTCACAGTTATTATTAAAAACAATAATCTAACTTCCATATCCAAAGGTTCTAATTCAGGTATTTATGCATCTAATTGGAATGGACCGTCTACATTAATTGTAGAGGATAATAATATTGATGTAACTGGTTATGCTTCTAATGGTCAATATTCTTTAGTTTCAGGTATTGAAGCTGAAATTGATGTTTTAAAAGCTTACAACAACACAATCAATGTTGATAATGTTGCTGATTATAATGATACTAACCAAGTTTATGGAATAAGTATGGTATCTCAATATGTAAAGGGAAACCCATCTGCAGACATTAACAATAACATCATAAATGTTGATGGTAAATATGCTGTTTACTACCTTAAAGCTATAAATACAGATGTTACCTACAACTCATTATATGCACATGAATTGGCTGGTGATGATGCAGCAGTTATTGATGATGGTGAAAACAATACTATTGAAAATAACCAACCTCCATACCATTTCGATATAATCATTGAAACTAATGGTACTTGGATAGGTAATGTTAATCCTGTAAAGGTAACAGTAGTAAATGCAACTGGTGCTTTAGGTACCGGTAAGGTCACATTCAAAATTGGCGGTACTGAATTCACTGTTGATTTAGTTGACGGTCAAGCTAATTATGATATATCTCCTAATTTACTTGTTGCTGGTGAAAATGAAATAGTTGTTGATTATATTAGTAATGATACTGCTTACAGGAGTTCTTCAGCTTCTGCTAAGTTCCAGGTTATTGATGGTGTTGTAACTCAAGACAATTACTTTGTTTACTTCAACCAAGCAGATAACGGTAAGTTATTTGATTTTGTTCCTGAAGGAGCTACTTTAGACTTCCAAGGTGCAATCATCAACCCTAATCAGGAAATTACTGTTCAAATTAATATTAACAAACCTGTAAACATTATTTCATCTACTAAAGATGCTTATGTTGACTTAAACACTACTGCAGGTAGTTTATTAGGTGACAGTCCAGGTAACAGTTTCGCTGTAACTCGCGGAGGTTCCGGATCCAATATATCTGGAATTTACTTCCATAACACTCAATTATGGATTTCAAACACTAACAATGTTGTTTTAGACAATATCAGCGTAGTGGTTGAAGATCAAAGAGTCGGTTCCGGTGTCGGTGCTACATCAATTAGGGACAATTCATCTAATGTTGTTCTTAAAAACAGCTACTTGTACACTAGAAACAATGGTGGATCCACTACATTCACAATGTCATGGGCTACTAACTGTACTATTGATAACTGTACTATAAAAGCTGAAGGAAATGTTGGTAACTTAGTTTACTTAAATATCTTTAATATTGTTGGTGCTCCTAGTGGTGTGCCTTTAAACAACTACAATACTATTTCAAATAACAGAATTTACGGTAAGGAAGGTTCAGGTATTTCCGTTGGTCTTATGATAGAAGGTACTAATAACTTGATTGTTAACAATACTTTATACAAATCTTCAATAAGTGCTTCATTTGGTGGTGTAAATCCTGCTAACAACACTTATGTTGAAAATGTCCTGACTGAAGGTGGAAGTTTAACTGCAGTTGCCAACTCTATTGTTTATGATAACAATGTAACCGGTTCTCTTACTGCTGGTTCAAACTCAGAAGTATATGATAACATTGTTGGAAAATCCATGACCGTAACCGCAGGTGCTACTGCTTATAATAATACTATTGCAACTTCAGTATCTGTTGCTGCTGGTTCTATTGCTCATAATAATGCTGTTGGAACATCAATGTCTGTTGCTGCTGGTGCTACTGCTTATGAAAATGATATTGGAACTTCAATGACTGTTGCTAAAGATGCTATTGTCTTTAATAATACTATTGGTACTACTGTAGCTATAAATGGTGCTAATGCAATTGTTTCAAACAATAATATTGGCGGTACAGTCACCATTGCAAAAGCTGCAACCAACACCACTTTATTTGACAATGATATTAATGCTACTGTAACTGTCAACTCTAATGATAACAGTATTGAATCAAATAACATTATTGTTGCTGGTGATTATGCAATTGATTTAAAAACATCCACTGGTAACAATGTAACTGATAATGAATTAATTGCTAAATTATATAAAGGTGATGCTGCAGTTAAATACTCTGGTGAAAATACTGTAAAAGATAATACTCCTGCTGTGGCTATTGCTGTAGCTGCTGATGATGTTTTAGTTGGTTCCAATGCTACTGTTGTTGTGAATGTTGTTAATGGTGCTGGTAATGTAACTATTAAAGTTAACAATAAAGAGTACATTGTTAAATTGGATGAAAACGGTACTGCTACTCAGGTAATTGCTGCTGAAGACTTAGTCGTTGGTGCAAACAATGTTACTGCAACCTATGAAAGTGCTGAATTCTTACCTGTAACTGATGCTACTGTTTTCGGTGTTCTTGATGGTGTAATTACTAATGCTACTTATGGATTATACTTTGATGAGGATGGTAATTTAGCATCTGCTGTTCCTGATGGTGCTACTTTGGACTTCCAAGGATTGTTCTTAGGCAAATTCCCTGTATACATTGATAAAAATGTAAATGTGATTTCATCTACTGGTGATGCTTTATTCGATTGTGGTGATAAATATACTTCAAATAAGGTAAATTCATTCAATATTGTTGCTGGTGGAGATAACACTAATATAACTGGATTAAAATTCATTAACTACTGTTTATACATTACAGG
>ONQL01000071.1 GCA_900319985.1 uncultured Methanobrevibacter sp.
AGGCGGAGAAGCTTGTAAGATTATTAGTTATACTACTTCATCTCCAGGTAAACACGGAGCAGCAAAAGCAAGAATTGAAGCTGTAGGTGTATTCGACAATCAAAAAAGAAGTCTCGTAAAACCTGTAGACAACAAAGTAGATATTCCTATCATCGACAAAAGATTAGGTCAAGTTATTTCCATCCAAGGTGACAACGTTCAATTAATGGATATGGAAAACTACGATACCATAGACTTGCCAATGCCTGAAGATTTAAAAGACGACATCGTCGAAGGTATTGAAGTTGAATACATCGTCGCTTTAGGAAACATGAAAATAATGAGAACCAGAGGATCTGCTTAAGTCCTCTGAATATTTTCCTTTTTTTAGATAAATCATGCTTTTAAATACATACGAACCGTGGAAATTCGCATTTTCATCTGAAAATGAGGATATCAAAAAAGATTCATTTGGGATAATCGGAGTTCCCTTTGACAGCACTACTTCTTATCACTCCGGTACACGTTTAGGACCAATTGTTGTAAGAGAAGCTTCATTTGGTTTTGAAAAATACAATACTGTTTTTAACAAGGATTTGACAGCTACCTTTTATGATTTCGGTGACGTCAATGTCGTTCCGGGCAACTGCGAGGCAACATCTCGGATTGTCGAGGACAGCGTAAACGAACTTCTTGATTTGGAAGTAAAACCGATAATCATCGGAGGAGAGCATTCAGCATCCATAGGTGCTATCAAGGCATTGTGCGAAAGATGTCCAAAACTGACCGTAATCCACCTTGACGCCCACAGGGACCTTGCCTTTGAGTTCATAGGCGAGAAATACTCTCATGCAACCGTAATGAGACGGGCCCACGAGGCGGGAGCGAACCTTGTCCAGATTGGAATAAGGTCATCATCCCTTGAAGAGGAGGAGTTCGTAAAGTCAACATACAATATCCAGACATTCAAAAACAGGGATGCCCACAAGCACATGGACGCAATCAAATACTATCTCACAAACATCGACGGACCGATATATATTTCAGTGGATATGGATGTCATGGACCCTGCCGTTGCTCCTGATGTTGGAAATCCGACACCTGGAGGATTGCTAGTTCATGAGATGGAATCAATTCTCAAGACTCTCGCCCACAAAAACATTGTCGGGCTTGATGTTGTGGAAACCGCAAGCGACAGGCTTGGAAATGTCACTGCAGTTGTAGCCTCCAAGATAATCTATGATTTTCTAACCCTGGTGGAATAATTATTTAACCTTATTTTTACATATCATAATCCATGAGAGTTAGCGCGGCTATATTAATCGAAACAATTTTTCTTTTGATTGCATTTTCAATCTATTATTTTACAGGAAACGTATTTTACATATATAATTTTGCATTTATCGGAACTTCAGTGGCCGTTGGTGTACTTTTGACTCAAAACGGCCATAAGTTCGGTCGAAATATCATAATGCTTGCCGTCGGGTCATATCTTTTGATATATGTCGGAATATTTGGCGGGGAAAATCTCCTGCTTTCAGGATTCTGGTATTATCTCTTTTTGGGAGTGTTTGAAGCGGCTGTGATTCACTATCTTATAGCCAAAATTGCAGGACCTGTCATATTCGGTCGTGGATGGTGCGGATATGCCTGCTGGATTGCAATGGTGCTGGATCTGCTTCCGTATAAGGTTCCGACTAATGACAGAAAGGACTGGGGATATGTGAGGTATGTGCTTTTTGTGGTCATTTTCGCTTTCGTCTCAGCGCTTTTCATATTCAAGGTAAATCGCCTGGACATGATCATGTTTTACATATTCATAGTCGGTAATGCCGTTTATTACATTTTGGGAATATTGCTTGCATATAAGCTGCATGACAACCGTGCATTCTGCAAATATGTCTGTCCGATAACCGTATTTTTAAAGATTTCAAGCTATTTTTCAATTTTGAGGGTAAAGGTCAACCAGGACAAATGCATTGAATGCGGAAAGTGTATGAAAATATGTCCTATGGATGTTGAAATTCTCAATGATTCCAGAAAAAGAAAAAATGGGACTGAATGTATTTTATGTCTTAATTGCGCTAAGGACTGTCCGAAAAATGCGATAAAAATATGATTAATGGTCAGGTGATTTTAGATAATATTATTACTTTCATTGATATAAATTATACATTATATAAGTTCATGTTTTTCAAAGAGGATTTGTATGTTCGATAGTTTTTTCAAATTTGACGAAAATGGAACGGATTACAAGACTGAAATAATTGCAGGGATTACCACATTTCTTGCAATGGCTTACATTTTAGGTGTAAATCCATCTATGTTGGTCGAAGGTGGAATGCCTGCTACTGCGGTATTTTTTTCAACTGCAATCGCATCAGGTATTGCATGCATAATCATGGGGCTTGTTGCCAAATTCCCGGTTGGGCTAGCTCCGGGTATGGGACTGAACGCTCTTTTTACATACACAATCATATTGGAAATGGGAAGCTCCTGGGAAGCGGCACTTGCCGCAGTATTTATTTCATCAATAATATTTCTAATCATTACCGTCTCCGGTTTGAGGGAAGCTATTTTAAACGTTATTCCGATTGATTTGAAATTGGGTATTGGTGCAGGTATCGGATTTTTCCTGGCATTTCTTGGATTTAAGGGTGCTGGAATTGTTGTAAGCGACTCATCAACTTTAGTTGCAATGGGCAATCTGCTTGCTCCTTCTACAATTTTGGCTTTGATAGGTATGTTGATAACATTGGTTTTCCATATTAAAAAGATACCTGCAGCGGTATTTTTCGGTATGTTAATCACTGCAGTGCTGGGGGTCATATTCAGTTTTTTAGGATTTGGAACTGGAAATCCGTTAATGCCGTCAATTCCGGCTCAAGTTATATCTGTCAATTTTGATATGAGCCTCTTTGGAGGATTTTTGCGAGGATTCGGACAGCTGTTCTCGAATATTCCTAACCTCTTTATGATGGTGTTCTCGCTGCTTTTTGTTACATTTTTTGATACCACCGGAACTTTAATGTCATTAGGAAGGCAATGCGGATTCATTGATGAGGAAGGTCAGGCTGTGGGAATCGAAAATGCATTTTTAAGTGATGCTGTAGGTGGAATAGTAGGTTCCATATGTGGTACAAGTACAGTAACTGCTTTTGTTGAAAGTGCTACAGGCATAGGTATGGGTGCTAAAACTGGTTTGGCAGCTATTGTAACTGGTATATTGTTTTTACTTTCAGTATTTATCGCTCCACTCATATTGTCATTGTTTACTCCTTCTGTAACTGCTGCTGCTTTGGTTATTGTTGGTTTCTTGATGATGGCTCAATTGGATGATGTACACTGGGGCAATCAGGTAATTGCAGCATCTGTTTTCATGACAATTATTATGATGATTCTTTCATACTCCATTTCCCTTGGAATTGCATGGGGATTTCTGGCTTATTTCGTCGGATCCATTGCTGAAGGTAGGTACAAGGAAATCGGTTGGGAAATGTATGTGCTGGTAATTGTATTTCTAGTTTATCTGTTTTTCGGGCTTTAAACTTTAATGCTGTGGAATCTGTATCGTTTGCCTACATTATTGTGTAGTTTGTCATTTTTAAAATTATTTTTTTAACTATTTATACTATTTTTTATATATTTTAGTATATTGGTATGAACAACTTGTGTAGGTGTATTCATGACAACTGATAAGGAATATGTCGAAAGACTTGAAAAAATTATTGACAGGCAGGATGCCTTGTTGTCTCAGTTGGACGCTAAGTTTAATCAGCAGGATTCATTAAACGAGGCCATTATAAAGCAGAATAACTTTTTAAAGGAAGATATTCAAAAGCATAAAAATCTGACCAGGGACATGAATAAGACGGTCACTCAACAGAAAAATGTAGTGGCCAAACTCAAAAAGGAACTTGAAGATCAGCTTAAGATTCAACAGGATTTGCATAAGGAGTACGGTGAAGTCATCAAACAGCTGACCGATGACCTTGAAGAGGAACAAAATAAAAATGAAGCTTTGACAAAGCAAAACAAAGAGTTGGAATCTGAAGTCGAAAGACTGAATGCCGATTTGACTAAAGTTAAAAATACCCTAGACAATGTGCAATCCACTATTGACAGCGATTCCACTTCACTAAAAGACAGGGTGATTGATTCAAAATGCCCTAACTGTGGTGCTGAAGTTCACGAAGGTTTTGCATTCTGTGATTCCTGCGGCACAAAATTGTAATGGTGGTTTCAATGGGGTTTTTTAACAATATTAAAAATATTAAAGACCATGTAATAGAATATGAAACCATTCAAAACATCGACCAGCTTCAGGTAGTATTCGATACAATCGATGACCAGGCTGAAAAGGAAAAGGAAAAAAAGAAAGAGGAGATGAAACACTTTGAAAGTTTATCTCCCGATGAAAAAATTGAATATAAGCGAGTTCAGAGAAGAAACAAAAACCTGAAGAGATTGGGATTGTACGGTTTGACAGTTGCAGGAATGGCAACAGGCGTTGGAGTTCCGGTTTTGATGGCTGCCAACATAGGTACAATTCTCTCCGATGACAATCTGACTTTTGATCAGGAAAGGCATGATGCCAAACTCGCAAAATTAAATAAAAACGGCAAAATCCCAAATCAACAATCTTCTAAAAAACCACGGGAATACTTCAGTATTGGTTATGATAAGAAAGGCTTGCCGCGCGTTTCAACATTGGTTGATAGGGATCCGTATAATTTGAATGAAAGATATTATGAACTTATGAGGGAATAGTGATAAAATGGCAGATGAAAAAAATGTAGACTTGGATGGTGACGGTTACAAGGAAAGCGTTGTATCAGACCAAAGTGGTGACGGTCATTACGATACTGTAGTCAGTGACACTGACGGCGATGGGACCTACGATACCGTTGCTATGGATACCACAGGAGACGGAAATGTCGACACTGTTGGAGTGGATTCAACCGGAGATGGGAATGTAGATACTGTTGTTGCCGATACTTCCGGCGATGGCTATGCAGATACCGTTGTTGTCGACACCGATGGGGATGGCGAATTTGATTATGTGGAAGCGGATACCGACGGTGACGGCTATGCGGATTTTGCAGCTGCCGATACCACTGGTGACGGCAATGCAGATGCATTTGCATATGATACCAATGGCGACGGATACTATGATTCAGTTGAATATGATACCACAGGTGACGGGAATGTAGATTATGGAGTCTATGACACTGATGGTGACGGTTATGCAGATTTTGAAGCCGCCGATACTACTGGTGACGGAAACTTCGATACATTTGCAGCTGATACCAACGGGGACGGCTATGTTGATTTTGTTGCTAAAGACACTGACGGTGATGGAAACATCGATGTAGGTGCTGCAGATACAGACCACGATGGCTATGCGGATACCTATGGTGCGGATACCAACGGCGATGGAAATCCCGACACCTTTGGATTTGATGATGATGAGGATGGTGAAATCGACGTCTATGGTGTTGATGAAGACGGTGACGGCGAAATTGACTATTACACAGATGATGTCGATGATGATGTATTCGATGATTTATAATCTGTGACCTGTGAGGTTCAAGATGGTTAACTGTCCAAATTGCGGCAATGATGCGGGAGACAGCAAGTTCTGTCCAAATTGCGGAACAAAAATCGAAAAGAAAATGCCCAGATTATTCTGTCCTGAATGTGGAAGTGATGTTGGCAACAGCAAGTTCTGTCCAAATTGCGGAGCTAAAATCCTGAATGAAAAGCCTAAGTCATTCTGCCCTAAGTGTGGGAGTGATGTTGGCGACAGTGCATTTTGTCCAAATTGCGGAACTAAAATAGGTGGAAATGATTCAGAGAATGATTGGGTAAATACAATTGTAGAAAAAAGCGACAATCTCTCCGGACGGCTTGCAAACAGGCTCAAAAAAAGTAAATCTGTAGATTCATTTTTTGACAAGACCTCTTCAAAAGCTTTTGAAATGCAAAAAAAGACACTTGATAACGCTGCAAACAGGGCATATTGGGAAAATTTGGATCCTCATTTTTTTGAAGTATATGACTCGATTGAAAATGAGGAGTTAAAAACCCTTTTCTGGCTGGAACGGTCTAATTTAGGTTCCGGCATTTTCATTTCTCCAACTACAGGTCTTTCTAAAGAAGAAGCTGTTAAATTCTATGAAGATCTTTTAAAAGACCTAAAAGAAGAAATCAATCAGGAAAAAGCAAACGGAACATTTGACCTTGAGGATTTTCACCGAAAAAAACTGAAGAGAAGTACAATAGAAAACGTATCTTCCGTTGGAGTGCCTAAAGTGCTCAGGTCAATGCACAAGTTAAACAAAAAGAAATAATCTTTTTCTTTTTTCTCTTTTTTTAGACTATTTAAAAAACTTTGTTGATTTTCTAAATCTTTTTTTTGTGGCTTGTCATTCCAAATGAGTTTTCTTCTATATAGTTTTATTGATTTTTGCATTGTTTTTTTTTGGAAAACATTTTCAATTTTGGGAAAAGTTATATTACAAAAAATAATTAATAATATATTAGTGAAGTAAATTGTGGTATGATATGAATTTCAAGAAAATATTCCTGTTGGTATGCTTTTTTGTCTGTCTGTCTGGTGCTGTAATATGTGCAAGCGATGTAGGTGAGACTGAGTTTGATACAGATTTCAATGAATCACATTTTCAATGCTGTTCATTTGCTATTCAGGAAAAAGACGAAACTGTTTTCGCTTTTAGACAAGATGCTGAATTAAGTGATGACGGGGTGGTTATACATAATGATACATTGAATGATCGGGAAATTATTGTACAAGAAATAGAGGCTCCGGATACTCATTTCATTCATGCAATGATTACTGAAGATGGATGGATTGCAAGTCATGGTGGAGAGTCTTCAAATGACACTGAAACAGAGGAAATGGAGAATATTGCCCGTGAAATGCTTTCTTCCAAAAAGATTTCATCAGATTCCCTCAGCGAGATTCAAAAAATCTTTAACAAATACGGTTACGGTCATTTTTTCATCAAGTCTCCTGATGGAAAATACGGCGTGGTTTATAATGAAACTGTTTTGATGGGTAATTTAAACATTGGCGATTTTTTAGTTGTTCCAAATGAGTATTACGGCTTTAGCGAAGGAAAATATACTGATTATTCAGAAGACCCTGTCGATGCTATTGTTAAAATCTGTTCTTATGAGAATTCAGGTACAAATAGGCGTAATGTTTATTCCTATGATTATAAGTTGCAGGATACTGATGATGGGAAAAAATATGGTGTAAATGTTTATGTGGCTAATGACAACGGCCAGAATGTTGGTTTGAACACTTCAGAAATTGTTAGCTATTTCTATTTTAATAATGATTTCTATTCGCCCTCAGCAATTCCCGAAAACCCGGACAAGTTATATGTTGGGGATTACATTTTTGAAAATCAATCCGAGTATTATGTCAATAAAGTTAAAATCTTTCAAGAAATTGCTGATTATCTAAATCCATTTTAGTTTTAAAAACCCTGTTTGGTCTTGAAATTTCAAATCAACAGGGTTTTTGAAAAAGTCTTTTTTTTAATATAAAAATACCATTAAATATCACCAAGATTGAACTACCTCGACTTTAGAGAAGTCGAGGATTCTTACTTCACGGGCTGATACTCTCCCACGAGAGTAGGATTACCGTGCTATCCCCCCTGCTCCAGAGGTTCATTGTTTCATCGAT
>ONQL01000039.1 GCA_900319985.1 uncultured Methanobrevibacter sp.
GGGACGAGGGGGATAGCACGGTAATCCTATACTCATTAGAGTATACAGCCCGTGAAGTAAGAATCCTCGACTTCTCCAAAGTCGAGGTAGTTCAACCAAAATTATAAATAACTTTTAAGTTACCTCACAGTAACTTAACTAAAAAAAAGACTATAATTTAATTATTGCAGCCATAGGACAGTTTTCAAAGCATCTTCCACAATGCAAGCAGTTTTCCTGTGATATTCTATATGGAGTGCCTTCAGAGACTGCCTGTTGAGGGCATGCTCCAAAGCAGGTTGCACAGCCAACGCAACTGTCGGTAATTTCAAATCCTTTAGGAGTGACCTTTCCATTGCCCAGAGCAAAAGATTTTCTAAAAATCGGCTTTTGCGTTAAGTCAAAATACTCCATTTCACCATTCTCAATGCAAAATGGTTCCAAAATATATCTTGCATCATCAGGATAGACATTATTCAAAAAATTATTTTCTTCAAACATCAAATCTATCCAGTATTTTTGGTCATCCAATTTCCTGGCCTCACCAGAAATTCTAATTGATTTGTTGTTGTTTAGACATAGATAACTGACTTGAGGATGGTTTAGAATTTCTGTGTAAACGTCCTTTCCTCGTGCAGTCAAGAAAAATATCTTTTCATCTTCAATGTGCATTATGTCTATAATTCTTGATTGGGGATTTCCGTTTGCATCCACCGTAGACAAGGTTGCATCAATAACTTCCCTCAACTGCTTAAAGCATTCTTCCTTTTCAATCATCATTTCAACCTAAAAATTATTTTTCCTTTAGCCTTGTTTGACTCCATCAATTCATGGGCTTTTCCGATATCTTCCAAACTGGTGAAAACTTCACTGATTTCTGGTCTGATTTCGTTATCAACAATGAATTTAAATAGATTATCCATTATTTCCTGTGTCGGATAATTTGAGAAAAATGAAGTAAGATAGCGATTATTTGGAATTGTTTTGATAGGATCGAATTCAGGAACGTATTCAATACCTCCCAAAATGCCAGTATTGCAGCAAATTCCATATTCACTTAAACATTTCATTGAATCATCAATTGTTTTTGGTCCAATCAACTCTAAAACTTTATTAACACCCTCAGGCAGGATTTCTTTAACCTTTTCTTCAATTTTACCATTATCCACAATAGTATAATCAGCACCGTTCTCTTTTAGCTTGTCGAATGTTGATTCATCTCGGGATGTTGCAACGATTGTTGCACCAATTGCATTTGATAACTGCATTGCAGTCAAACCGCAAGCGGAAGTGGCACCTCTAATCAATATTGTATCGTCTTTTTTTAGCTTCAATCCTTCAATTGAACCGTAAGCGGTAAAATAAGTTTCAGGAATAGCTATTACCTCTTCAACAGACAAATGGTTGAATACATCTTCATCTATTTTAAAAACGTTTTTCAACGGAAGCAACGCATATTCAGCATATCCTCCATCAAATGTCCTTCCCATTCCTCCCATCAATGCGGCAATCTTATCCCCTTTTTTAAGATGGGTGTTTGAAGGGTCAATCACTTCTCCCACACATTCTATTCCAGGAATTACGGGCAAGTCTATATAATCCTCATCAGCCTCATAATCCCTCAATACGATTTCTGCCCTGTTAATTCCAAAGCCTATGACCTTAACCAATACCCAATCCGGCTTTACATCAGGAATTGCAACTTCACTAACACTTAATTCATCAGCATTGCATGTTTTTTCCAATACCACAGCCTTCATACAATCACTTTCCAGCATTGAGGGTCTGCTGCATACATATTGTTTGTATATCCATAGCTGACAGCCGGACATCCTCTGCAAAATCTCAAAAGCTCACATTTACTGCATTTTTCAAATTTTTCGAATTGCCTGTAATTGTTCATCTCATCACCGGCAAATATTTCAAATAAATCATCAGTTAAAGCGTTTCCAACTTTGCTGTCCATTCTACGACAGGCAAACACATCTCCGGTCGGAAGTATTGTTAAATGACTGTTTCCACAGTTGCAACCGTCATAAATAACATCATCCTTTAAATTTTCTGGAATTTTAAATATTCCCTTTTCATATAAAAATAATGTCCATAGATGATCCTTTAAATTGAAATAGGTGTTGGAGTCTTTATATTCATTATACTTTTCCCATACTTTTTCTAGAAGTTGTTTGTACTCATCAGGAGCAACATGAGAATCTTTTTCTTCTCCTGTTGGACAGTATCTTGCAAAACTGAATAAATCAACATGATTGGATACTACCACATCAATCAAATGTGGAATTTCCCCAATATTCACTTTAGACACTGTTGTCATTATGCTTGCCCTGACACCGGCATTTTGTAGAGTTTGTATCTTTTCAAGAGTTATATCAAATGAACCTGGTTTTCTGAAATAATCGTGAGTTTTTCTCAGTCCATCCAAGGACAGCTGGTATTGTCTGCAGCTTAGGTTAGCCAATCTTTTGCATACCTCATCTGTCAAATGAAATGGATTTCCCATTATGCTGTAATCTATATTTTTTTCATGAAATATTTCGAGCAAATCCCAAAAATTAGGATGCAATATAGGGTCTCCTCCAGTAATGCTGAAGTATGGTTTTCTGTTAGTCTTCTTGCACATATCCAGTGCATTGTTAATGACCTTTTCCATATCCTCAAATTTCATGGTGTGCAGTGGTTTGTTATTGTCTTCAGCAAAGATGTAGCAGTGTTTACATCTTTGGTCACAGTCATCTAAAATATGCCATTGAAATGCAAAATAATCTGCCATTCAAACTCCTCCTAAAAAAAAAATAGAATTTTAAGATTAATTAGATAATCTTAAAATCTGTCAGATCCACAAGCTGTTGTGATATCTGAACCACATACTGTATTAATATCCCCACCACAAGCAGTAACAGTCACATCAGAACCACAAGCAGTATTAATATCCCCACCACAAGCAGTAACAGTCACATCAGAACCACAAACAGTATTAATATCCCCACCACAAGCAGTAACAGTCACATCAGAACCACAAGCAGTAGCAATTACATTTTGTGCTATTTTAGAAGCACTGAAATTTTCTTTTTCATTCCATGCGTTTAATTTAAACATGATTTTATCTCCTAAATTTTTAAATAAAAGCTAAAAATTAACTTTCATTAGAGATATTATATTAAAACTTTAATAAAAATAGAACAGTTACTAAAAAGTAACCAAAAACAATTTACAAAAAAAATAACTTTAAAAATAAGAAAATAAGTAAGAAATTATAATAGTTTTTCTTCCCATTCTTGAATCTTAAATCCAACCAATACAAAATCGTCGCCAACTAGAATTGGTCGTTTGACAAGCATCCCATCTGTGGACAATATTTCAAACTGTTCCTCTTCTGACATGTCGGGAAGTTTATCTTTTAATCCCAATTTTCTGTAAACCTGTCCGCTAGTGTTAAAAAATCTTTTTAATGGCAAATCTGATTTTTTCCACCATTCTTCGATTTCCTGTGCTGTCGGATTGTCTTCTACAATGTGTCTTGACTCAAATTCAATGTCATGTTCCTCTAACCAGTTTTTGGCTTTTCTGCAAGTTGAACATTTTGGATAATTAACAAATAACATGATTAATTATTATTTTTTAATGATAAAATAAATTTTCGGATTTTCTAAAAGTACTTTTGAATATCTCCAAACTCATCTACAGCTTCGAGAATGTAGTCATTTTCATAA
The DNA here is from genome assembly GCA_900319985.1 of uncultured Methanobrevibacter sp. Classification (GTDB taxonomy): domain Archaea; phylum Methanobacteriota; class Methanobacteria; order Methanobacteriales; family Methanobacteriaceae; genus Methanocatella. The sequence goes on from ONQL01000039.1 coordinate 3,705, forward strand.
TCCTTCTGATTGCCGTAACCCCATTTGACAACAATGCAGTCCATTCCAGCATTTTGAGCTGTTTCAATATCAGTTTTGGAATCCCCAATATAAACTGCTTCATCCAAACCCACATTTGCCTTTCTAAGGATATTTTCAACGCCAAAAGGATTTGGCTTGGATGGATAATCTTCATTATGGCCTTCAACCAGCACAAAGTCTATGTCTTTGAAAAATTTTTCCACAAAGTATTTAAGGGAATAATTGAGTCTGTTTGAATTGACTGCAAGCAAAACTCCCTTTTCCTGCAGTTTCTTTAAGCATTCATGAGCTTCGGGAAATGGCAAGGTGTGCTCTTTAGGTGACGGATTATACAAATCCAAATAAGTTTTTTTAACCTTTTCAATATTTTCTACAGAATTGTTTTTTCCCAACACCAAAGAGACTATCTCATCAATATTTCCACCCAAACATTCAAAATACTCTTCTTTGGTCAATGTCGGAAAATTATAAATTTCCAAAGTTTTGTCAAAGCAGATTACAACATCATCGACCGAATTGAATAAAGTTCCATCAAAATCAAAAATTGCAAGTTTTTTCATGATTAAGAATATGTAACTTCATTAATTTAAATATAGACTCCTAAACCTATAATAATTAAAAAACCTATAATACTAACCATGTCAGATTTATCAGAATTAATTGAAATTGCCAAAAATATTGAAAATCAGAACACCGAGATTATTCGTCTTTTAAAAAAGATAGCTGGTGAAGATGAAGAGGACGAAAAATTACGCAAATATAAGGAATTATTAAGTTACGCACCAGATCACGGAGAACTATACGCCTCAGACGATGCCATTGAAAAGATTAAGGCAAAGGAAGTTGAAAGGGAAGAAGTTGAAAATACATTCAAAATAGGTTCTGCCTTAAACAATTCCCATGAGCCGGGTGAAGTTTACTTTTTGGAAGGCAATGACATATTCAGATTATCCATTGAAAATAATGAAACAACAGTTGATAATTTGACCGGAGATGCTGAAGCTAGTGATTTTGAACTGCAGGAACTGATAGCTAATGAAAGCATTAAAAATAATGTAAGTTTGGATGACGGTACTGTAATACTCAACAGCCAGCAATCACAAAATTTGCCTGAAACATTGAAAATCTGTGTAGAACAGGATGCCAAAAAGGTATTCATGCCCATATTTTCATCAACCCAATTGGTAGGTGCACCAAACAATCTGATGACAATATTAAAACTGGACTTCTACAAGTCAGATGAACAGTTGCTTGAAAAATTATTCAAGTAATTCAACAGATGTAAAAGTTTTTCAAAAACAATATTTCAACCTCCATTTTTAAAAATATTTTACACACAATTCAGTTATATCATTAAAATAACTAATACATCTTATTTAGAGAAAATAATGAAAAAACAACAATATTTATATTAGATGATAATCCAATATAATGTAATGGAGGGAAAATTATTAGGAAGATAACAATTACCATTTTGATTCTAATATTTATGTGCCTATCGACATCATGTGTTTTTGCAGAAGAAAACACTACCGATACAGACATCATATATGGAAACTATACTGAGCTCAATCAGGAAATAGCAAATTCAAATGATGAACTGAATTTAACAAGAGATTATGTGCAAAATTCCACTAATGAGACTATCGAATTTTCAAAATCAATGACTGTAAATGGAAATGGTCATGTTTTAAATAATTATACAGAAATTATTATCAATACACAAAACAATGAGTTAACTTTAATCTTGAATAACGTCACTTTCAACAACAGTTTAAACATCAATACTGAAAATGCCAGTCAAAATTCATTTAATATAACCTTTTTTAATTGTAAAATACTGCCGAATCTAAATTTAAGCAGTAAAATAAGCAGTTATTACCCTGAACCTTCATATTCCGGGAACATAACACCAATTGTAAAAAAGGTAACGAAATTAATTGTAGGCTCATCCAAAGATTTTAAAGCTATTGAAAAAATAGTAACCTGGATAAACAAAAATACAAAACATGAAACAAAAGAAGGTTTTTATCAGGATCCATCATCAACATTATGCAGATTAACCGGGAACTGCTGCAGTTTAACAGATTTGTTTTTCCAAATGTGTGATGCAGTAGGACTTACGAAAAATCATACATTTTGTTACGTTCATGTTGGAAACTTGACATTTGGAAGCAGACATTTCTTTGCAACAGTTGATAATATCACTGTTGATGTAGGTCTAGATGACCCTTGGAGTGACGGGGGTTTTCGTGGAAGAGCAGTATACAATATCACACCATATCCTTATTTACCACTTCCTAGAAATTACTAAAAAAACTAACAGGTAATTGGTGACTATCCCCAATTACTTCTTATTTTACTTTATTAGAATCAATGAAAATTAACTTGAATAGTGAAATTATACCAATTATTGCAGTTATGCTTTCGATGATGGCTGATGAAAAGTCCAGAATAGCTAAAAAATATATTATATAAATCCCACTATTTATAATAAAACCTGTTTTAATTGATTTTATGTTTTTTAAATAATAATTACATAATGTAATTTGAATTATGGCAATTATTGGGAGTAATCCAATAAACCCCATGGTATTTACCAAAAGTCCGATTACTATTGAAATTATGATGAAAAATACTGTCCATCTCCAGGTCAACCTCTCGTAATAAACCATCAAATTTCTTGACGCCGCAATTGCCATCGTAACGACACCGGTCCAAGAAAAGAAAAAAACAGATGAAATGGCTAATATAAAAGCATTCAAAAATTGATATTTGTAAGCTTTCTTCTCATCATTAACCCACATGCTTAAAATTATAAAAATGCCCGCAATTAAGGATATTGCATTCCCAACAACAATATTAAAAGCCAAATCCATATACAAGAATTTATTAAATTTTTTTAATATAATTAACTATTTTCAAAAGGACATGCAAACAAATTTAATGGCCAATAAGAAAATCCCGATACAATGGTGCAGCTTTCATTTTTCATCAATCTTATCATATGCTATTTCAACATGATTGAGCTTAACTATTGTGATTATGGCAGTTATTCCAAAAAGCACAACCAAAAAAGCCAATATGATTCCTCCCCAGGGATTTGAAAAGGAATTAAAAACCCCCAAATAAAATAACAAAAACAAAGGAAGGCAAATGAATGAAAATACGATTATGATAATTCTCAAGGAATTCAGACCCTCTGTTTTGAATACATATGAAAATATCATTAAAAAAGCGGCAATAATCGCAATAGCTATTATCGTACTGTCACTAACGTTTGTGAAAAGCTTTAAAAAAATTAAAATTAAAAGTACTGAAGCACCGAAAACCAAACGTGCATTAATATTCAAAATCATCACCGTTTTCGATTTTCAAAAGCTCAATTTTTTTATCCAGCCCTGCCGCATAACCTGTCAGCTTATTGTCCTTGCCCATTACCCTGTGACATGGAATTACAATGGCTATCGGATTTGCTCCAACGGCGCCGCCTACTGCCTGAGCAGACATTGTGGGAGAAATCATAGACGCAATTTCACCATAGGTTACCGTTTCGCCATATGGGATTTGTGATAACAATTTCCATACCTTCATTCTGAAATCAGTTCCTGAAGCTTTCAAATTGAAGTCAATCTTGGGATTTTTACCATCAAAATAATCATCCAGCCAACCGATGACTTTTTTAAAGATTTCCAAATCATCATTTTCAATGAAATCAACATCCCTTTTCTGACTGTCGAATGAAATCCCGCAAAGGTTTTCTCCATCACTTAAAAGTAAAATTTCTCCGATCGGTGATGAATATTTAGTCGAATACATCCTAATCCCTGTCGATTAACTGCCATAATTTCCATACGGCTTTTTTGTTCATTTTTGATATTGCCCTTTGTGTTTGTATCTCCATAGGACATACGTCCTCACAGGCTATCGATTTAACGCAATGAGGGTAAAACTTGTCTTTGTATTTCTTTTTTAATATTTTCAAATGATTTGAGTCAGTTTCCTGGGAAATTAATTTTGATGCAGATACTGCAATTGGAGTTCCTACAAAATCATTTCCGTCATAATTCGGACATGCTTCAACACAACATCCACACATAAGACATAATGACATCTCATATTCAAAATCAATTTCATCGTAATTCATTTTAGAATCGCTTTCAATCCATTGCTCACATTCCAATAAATCATCATATAACTTTGACTTGTCCACTTTTAAATCATTGATTACTGGAAATTTAGATAACGGTTCGATTGTAATTAATTTATATTCATGAATCATTATTTCATCAGATAAAAATGTTTGGCAGGCTAATTTCGGTTGTGAGTTGATTACCATTGCACAGGATCCGCATAAGCCCTGAAGACAACTGCATGAATATTCAATTCCGCCCAATTTTTCAAGCAAGGTAGTCACTGAAATATTCAAATCGCCATCATAACTAAATCTTTTAAATTCACCATCAATTTTGATTTTAACAGTTATTTCAGTCATCTAACCCCTCAAATGAAATTTTTATTTGACCGTCAAAGTTAATGCAGGTTGTTTTTTGATAGTTTTCATCTGTCTCTGGATAATCACTTCGCTGATGTGCTCCCCTGCTTTCCTTTCTCTCGATGGCCGTTTTAATACATGCACTGGCCAATACAAACAATGAATTAATTTTAACATGATCGTAATAATTTCCTGCAGAATCAATTTTCATATTTTTCAAAACATTTAACTTTTGCAGCGCATTATCCAAATCATCGAAATTTCTATACATTCCCATTGAAGCATTCATAATGTCTGAAAGCTCATTTTCAGCTTCAACAATATTTTTTTCATCACCATCTCTCCAGGAATCAAATAATTTCTGTTCATTTTCCAGTGATTTGCGAATGAAACTTTCATTTGTATCAATATTAGTTGAATAAGCATTTTGAGCAGCAATACATCCCCCATGAATAGCTCCCAAAAGTGAATTTCCTCCTAGCCTGTTTGCCCCATGGTATTGGCATGAACACTCGCCGGCAGCAAACAAACCTTCAATATTAGTTTTGTGATTTTCATCAGTTTTTATTCCACCCATAAAATAATGAACACCTGGGAAAATCGGAATTGGCTCATAAATCGGATTTAAATTAAGATATTTCATGCAGATATTATAAACCTCATCCAGCTTTACCTTTATCGTGTGCTCATCCAAATGGGTTATGTCAAGATAAACCTCATCAGCTCCGGCATTTGAAGCCTTATATATTCCCCTTGATACGACATCTCTCGGCATCAGCTCTCCAAATTCAGGATACCATTCCTTCATAAAGTACCATGGCTTTCCATCACGGTTAACAAATAGTTTTCCACCTTCGCCCCGTGCAGCTTCTGTTATCAGAATTCTTTTATTAGTTGTTTTAATGGTTGTCGGGTGAAACTGAATCATTTCAAGGTTTGCCAAAGTCACACCCTGCATGAAAGCTTTGGAAGTTGCATACCCGTCATTTAAAACTGAACCTGAGGTCTTTCCAAACAGTTTATTCAATCCTCCGCTTGCAAGAATTACATTGCCTTTGAATGCCCTGATTTCAGAGGTGTTCTCATTAATGGCTATCAATCCCAAACATTGATGATTCTTTATTATCAGCGATAAAAATCTCCAGCCGACATATCTTTTTACCTGGCCTCGTGCTTCCTTTTTTCTGCAGTGTGATGTTAATGTGGTCACAAGCTGTTTTCCTGTTCTTGCACCGGCATAAGCAGTTCTTGCATATTTCTGACCTCCGAAATATCTCAAATCCACATTGCCGTCATTGTCCCGGGTAAAGCTGACTCCCAGTTTTTCCAGCCATCCGATGATTTTTGGAGCATCGTTTGTCAGCTTGAAAACCGCTTTCGGATTGTTGATTTCACATCCCCCATTGATAGTATCGGCATAATGGTTTTCTATAGAATCGTTTTCTCCTTTTGTATTCAATGCGGCATTGATACCTCCCATTGCCATTACGGATTGGCTTGTTTCTGAATAATTCGGTGAAATCAGAGATACTGAAGCGCCCAATTCACTGGCTTTAATTGCTGCTGATAAACCTGCCAGCCCACATCCAACAACATTAATATTCATACTATCACCCAGTAATGAATTATTTCAGCTAAAACCAGCAGGATTAAAATTACAGCTACACAGACATTCCATCTGTTTTGAAAATTGGAATATGAATCCTTTGATTCCATAAATCCCAATGAAACCATAAGTCTTGGAACGCTTACTCTCAAATGGAGAATTATTGAGCTAAAAAGTCCAATATCTATTAAAAAGTGCATCAGCTTAATTTCAAATGTCAGACTGACATTGATCGGACTCATCATATAGGAAAAAATATGCAAAGCAACAAAGACAACTATCAGAATTCCGGTTACAATCTGCTGGGTTGTCTGAGAAATCAATTTAGGATAAGTTTTAACATTTCTTCGCTTATCCCTGATGTAAAGATATAAGCTAATTATCATATGGGCTACCAACGGATAGAACAATCTTCTTCCAGTTACCTGAAAACTTGGAGAGTAGCTAATTAAACCGTACATATATAAAACAGAAAGAACAGCATGATTCAATAGAATTATAATCATTATTATAACTAGAATTGAATTGATTTTTCTAAGAGATATCATTTTATCACATATATGACTTGAAAAATTCTTCAAATTCCTCGTCACCCATAGGCTCCGGTGTTGATATGTTTTCATTAGTCATTATGCTTGAAGCAAGGTTACGGTATTCTTGTGCTTCCTCACTTTCAGGGTATTTTTCTATAACAGTTTTTGCATCTAATTCAGCATCCTGTATCAAATTACTTCTATGGATTGTACCAATAACATGTGTGCCTATTTTTTTAGCGAAGTCATTGACAATTTCCTCTTCACGTTCGACATTTCTACAGTTGCACACAATGCCGCTCAGATTACCCTTAAGTTTTTTAACACCACGAACAATATTATTTGCAGCATATAATGCCATATATTCACCGGAAGTAACAATCAACACCTCATCAGCGTATTTTTCACGAAGAGGCACTGAAAAACCGCCACAAACAACATCCCCTAAAACATCATAAACAACAACATCCAAATCCTCATCAAAGATGCCCAAATTCTCAAGGCGTTTCATAGCTACAATAACACCTCTGCCGGCACAGCCTACACCCGGCTCGGGACCTCCGCTTTCAACACACTGAATATCCTTAAATCCTTCAAAAACCAAATCCTCCTTGGTTGGAGATCTGTTATCCTTTAAAGTGTTGACAACAGTAGGTATTCTGGAACCATATAATGTACGTGTAGTGTCCGCTTTTGGATCGCAGCCTATTACAAGACAGTTAAGATTCTCGCTTCCCCATACAGCAGACAAATTCGCCACAGTAGTACTTTTTCCTATTCCACCTTTTCCATAAATAGCTATTTTTTTAATCATTTAATTCTCTCATATCCTTAATTCTTAAAAATGAAGATGTTATTGCACATACAGTTATAACTATAGATAATATTAATATTATAATTTTAGAATTTATTAATATTGCTACAATAGGAAATGCATAAAACATGTATGCCACATATGTGCCGAATTTGTCATATTTCAAAGCTCCTCTGCCTGAAGTCATGAAAAATTCAATTAATTTTAAGACAATCACTATCAAAAACCATGATGGAGCCAAATCAATCAATACAAGTGCCAAAGTTGAAAAAATTATAAATAAAAAATCACAGATTACATCAACTTTGGAGCCCTCATCCATAACCAGATTATATTTTCGAGCCCAATATCCATCCAAAACATCGCTGACGATGGTTAAAGAAAATATTACCATTAAATTGATGATATTGAAATCAAAAACTACAAAATATAAAAACAACAGCCCGAAAAGTATTCTGGAAAGGGATAATGCATTGATAATATGCCTGTTCATGGTTTCACACACATTAACTCATTAAAAGCTTAAAAATCATCTCTTTCAATCAGTTTATAGACAAAATCATTTTTTCTAACTTTTGTAGGAATCAATACGGCGACATTTGAATTCTTGCCAACTGCATCAAGAGATTCACCTTCAATTTGCATGGAATCGATTGTATGTGTTATTGAGCCTGTAGTTTGGCCCTGAATGATTATCTTATCACCTATCTTTAAATCATCCCAAATCCGCAGTTCTGCCGCTCCAACCTTATTGTAATAATTTACGACCTGGCCAATGTCTTTTTTAATGTATTTTGACTGATTATCCTCACTTGTCTCAAATGGAGTGTTAAAGTAAAAGTTAGTATCAAAGCCACGATTAAATACGCTTGTCAGGTCTTCCATCCATTCGTCCCTAACCCGATAATTTTTCGGGTCTTTTTGATAACTGTCAATGGCTTGCCTATAAATTCCAGTTACCATTGCACCATAATCCGGACTTCTGGCTCTGCCTTCAATCTTGAATGATGCAACGCCACTTTTCATAAGTTCTGGAATGTATTCAATCATGCACATATCTTTCGGTGAAAAAAAGTTAGTTCTATAGCTTCCATCATCACTTCCAGATATAATGAATGTCTCATCCTCAACATCAGAGAAGTTGACAACATTGTCATCTCCTTCCTCATATGTCAATGTCCAGTTTTTGCGACAAGGCTGCAGGCAGTCCCCACAGTTGGCGCTTCTTCCATAGAGCCCATAGCTTAAAAAGCATCGACCGGAAATCGCCATGCAGATTGCACCATGAATAAAAATTTCAGTTTCTATGGGTGATTTGCGAGTAATTTCACTAATTTCAGCCAAGGACAGCTCACGGGACAAAATAGCCCTTTTGGCACCTAACTTTTTAAGGGTTTTTAAGGTATATGAATTTGTTACATTTTCCTGAACGCTTACGTGCGCTTCAAGACCATGTGATACAGTATCCTCTATTAAACCGATATCAGATAAAATAAGACCATCAATATTTGATGATGAAATAGTTTCCAATTTTGATTCCAGCTCACAGGCCAGTTTCTCATTTAAAATAATATTCGTACATAAATAGGTTTTAGCCCCATATTCATCAGCAATCGCAGATACATTGCTCAAATCATCCAAAGAAAAATTTTTAGCATTGGCCCTCATGTTATAATCATCAAGACCAAAGTAAACAGCATCTGCACCATTTTCCAAAACGGCACGCAATGAAATAAAATTTCCAGCCGGAGCTAATAACTCAACCATATAAATCTAAGGCTTATAATAGGTTTCAGCTTCCAGACCTTCAGGAAGTTCTGTAGGGTATTCCTCATTAAGACAACCCAGACATAAGTTCTCCTTAGGCATGCCTATGGCCTTAACTAAAGCAGGCAATGTAATGTATCCCAAAGTATCAATGTCCAACTGTTCTTTTATTTCTTCAATGCTGTAGTTTGCAGCAATCAATTCTTTTTTGGTTGCCATAGCTACCCCATAGAAACATGGAGCAACAACAGGGGGACATCCCACAAGGAAATGAATTTCTTCAGGTTCGGCTTCCTTGACCAAATCAAGCAGTTTTTTGGAAGTTGTTCCCCTTACGATACTGTCATCTATAAGAATAATCTTTTTACCTTTGATTGCATCCTTGATTGGATTCAGCTTAAGTCTTACAGCCAATTCCCTTTCTTCCTGGGTCGGCATAATAAATGTTCTTCCAACATACCTGTTCTTAATTAAACCTTCACCATATGGAATTCCGGAAGCTCTGGAATATCCGATAGCAGCAGGAATAGATGAATCAGGCACTGGAATGACAACATCCGCATCAATTGGATATAATTCATATAACTGACGGCCAATATCCATCCTTGTCTGATAAACATTAATGCCATCAATTGTACTGTCAGGCCTTGCAAAGTAGACATATTCAAACATGCAGTGTGAAAGTCCGCATTCGCTGGCGATTTCTAACATATGAGAGTTAATTTCATCATTTTCAAAGTAAACAACTTCACCAGGTTTGATATCACGGACATATTTGGCATTGATTACATCGAAAGCAACGGTTTCTGAAGCCAAAATGAAATCATCGTTTCTTTTTGCAACGGCAAGAGGTTTGATTCCCATAGGATCCCTTACACCATATAATTCACCGTTAACCAGAATAGTTAATGCATAAGATCCGACAAGTTTTTGGGAAACTGATTCAATAGAATCAATAATACTTTTATTATTATCATAATGCTCTTTTTTAAGCATGTAACAAATCACTTCAGAATCAGTATCGGATTTAAACTCATATCCTTCATCAATTAGTTCTTTTCTTAACTCATCGGAATTAACTATGTCTCCATTGTGGGCCATAGCTATAAATCCATCATCAAAATCAGTGACAAAAGGCTGTGAATTTTCAAGTCTGGATTGGCCAGTTGTTGAATATCTAACATGACCTATAGCCATATTTCCAGCCAAATTTTGGATTTCATAATCTTTAAAAACATCTGTTATTAAACCCATACCACAATAATAATTCAAACCTTTATCAGGGTTAAAAGTAGCAATTCCTGCAGATTCCTGACCTCTATGCTGTAAAGCATATAAACAATAATAAACAAAGGATGCAACATTTTTGGAATCATCTTTTGAATGAATTCCAACAATACCACACTTATCTTCTATCTCACCTTGCATAAGCAAACTCCCATAAATAGTATAATAATAATTTTCTTTTAACTAGTATAAAATAATATTTATTTTTCTGTCAGTCAGTCCCAAAAATTTTCAAAAGTTTCAGGTATTTCATAATCATCCTTGACCTCAGGAGGCTTTGATTCATCAGTATCATTTAATTCCTGATTCAAATCATCTTTATTTTGTTCAACAAAGATTAATGCCGTTCTGATTATTTTTAACCAATCAATAGCGCTTTGTCTTGATTGTGCTGCAATAAAACCCTGGCCAACAATAATATTGTCCGGCAGGAATTTATTTGTTGCAATAACAATCTCTTTTTCATTGGTTAAATCCTGCCTGAAAGTTTCCTGCCACAATTCATTCAATTGGAATATTTCAAGAATTTCACGAGAATAAATGTCTTCATAGCGTGATTTGAATGCAGAAAATTCAGATTTGATTTCTTCAATATCTTCCAGCAACTCCTTATTTTCACGGGAAAATACTTCATTTTCTTTTAAGACCTGATTATAATCATCCAATAAATTATTGTAATTATGAGTTACTTTCATTAGTTTATTTTCCAATGTATGGATGTTAATTAAATTTAAAGAATAAGATAATGTAGACCTAATTATTGAATTTAAAATTTCCTTTTGAGCCAAATTAAAATCAATAGACTCATCTTCAATAATCATATTGTTATAATCAAACAAACCAACATTGTTAAAATCAGTTTTTAATTCATTATATAGAATATTATAAGTTTCATCCTGACCATAACTTCCTATAAGTATAATATCTGCACCTTTGGCTACTTTTTTTACTACACTTAATTCAGTTGTTGGAATAATAGATGAAACGATAATATTATAATCATTTTCAAGTTGAATATTGCTGACAGCCTTTGAAACCATTTGAGCAACATCCAAACCTTGAACGACTATACGAACATCAATTTTTGACTCGTGAGTTTCATTTTCCATTGAAATTACCTAAACATCCTTAATTTTTTTATGCCATTCCCATGCAGAAGAAACAATTTCTTCCAAGTCATATTTAGGCTTCCAACCCAATTTTTCATTGATTTTAGATGAATCTGCAACCAATATTGCAGGGTCGCCTTCACGACGTTCATCCACCTTGACTTCAAAATCACATTTAGTGACTTTTTTGCACATATCAATAACTTCACGAACGGAGTATCCTTCGCCATTTCCCAAGTTAAATATATTTGATTCATTTTCATTGCATAAATATTCATATGCTTTGATATGTGCATCAGCCAGGTCATTAACATGAATATAATCACGGATGCATGTTCCGTCAGGAGTATCGTAATCATCCCCAAATATGTAAATGCAATCCCTTTTGCCGATTGCAGCATCCAATACCAATGGAATCAAGTGAGTTTCAGGGTCATGCAATTCCCCAATCTCACAATCAAAATCACAACCTGCAGCATTGAAATATCTTAAAGATACATAATTGAAATCACCTTTTTCAGCTTCCCTTTGCAAAGCTTTTTCGGTGATGAATTTGGAGTGTCCATAAGGATTGATTGGTTTTAATCCATATACTGCAGCGGTTGATGAAAGTATAAATTTATCGACACCGTATTCTCTCATGATCTTTAAAAGATTAATAGTGTTTTTGTAGTTGTTTTTAAAGTATTTCTGAGGCATCTCAACAGATTCAGCTACTGATGAAAAAGCTGCAAAGTGGATAACACCGTCAATATCATATTTTTCAAAAACTTCTCTTAAATCATCACTACCGAAGTCATAATTTTCAAAGTTTCCCCATTTCACAAAGTTTTCATAACCTTTGCAGAGATTATCAACCACAACAGTTTCATAACCTGCATTGTGAAGTGCCTTGTTAGTATGTGCCCCGATATAACCTGCTCCACCAGTAATTAAAATCACTTTTAACACCTAGATAAATTTACCCAATTTAAGTAATGCTTTTGGAGATACTTTAATTAATTTTTTA
>ONQL01000002.1 GCA_900319985.1 uncultured Methanobrevibacter sp.
CTGTTAGTTGTCTGCATTGGCCCGATTACCGCAAAGGTTTTGAAAAAATATAATATTGCCTACATTTACCCTGACACTTACACAGTTCCAGACATGATGGAATTATTATTCAAGACATGGAGGGAAGAAAATGAATGATAAGATAAGCATTATCCTACCGATTTTTAATGTTGGAGACCATCTTAGAGGTGGAATCGACTCTCTTATAAACCAAACAATCGGGAATGAAAATCTGGAAATAATCATGGTTAACGATTGCTCTACAGACGGATCAGATAAGGTAATCGAAGAATATGCTGAAAAATATGACTGCTGTGTAGCGATTCATCATGAAACCAACAGCGGAGGTGCACATACCCCGCGTAACACTGGCATTGAAGCAGCTACCGGCGATTACATAATGTTTTTAGACCCTGACGACAGATACACCCCAGATGCATGCGAGACATTATACAATACAATTAAAAAATACGATGTCGACATGGCATTTGCAAGATTCAGAAGAATATTTGAATACGGAGGATATGTCCAGAAATCATACTCCCCTTATGAGGATGAGCTTGAAAAGGCATATCCCGATGAAACCTTTGAGTCTGCAAACTTTTTAGACATTCCAGATATCGTTTGGGACAATGTCGTTGAAAGGGTTCTTTACGGCAAAACCTTGGAGATAACCTATCCCCGTGACGGTCCGATAGACATAATACATGTCGACAGCATCGAACAGGAGCCCGACATGCTGAAAATGCAGCCTTCAGTATGGTGTAAAATATACAAAAGGGAACTGATAATGGACAACAATATCAGATTCAAGAAGTTCGTTTCAGGAGACGACATGGCATTTACCCTGGAAGCTCTTTTGAATGCCAAAGGAATCGTATACCTGAATAATTTCATTTCATATGACTACTACATCAGAGATTTGCCTGACGACAAATCCATTACAAATACCGTCAATGTAAGACTTCTTGATGAGCTGATGGAGGCATACATCTACTGCAGAAAACGTACGGAAGGCTTTTCAAAGAACGTGCAGACAGTGTCCCTAAATCCGCATCTGCTTCACTGGATGCACACCTGGAAAAACTCCCCGTTTACCAAGGACGAGAACAGATTATTGCTGAAAAAGGTTAACAAACTCAAAAAGATTCACAAAACCGATTTGAAATCAAGAATGCTTTTAAGTTCAATGACAACAGCAATTGAAACCAAGATACAACTTTCAAAGGAGTGAAATGATGGCAGACTATAAATACGTAATTGTCGGTGCCGGCCTTTCCGGTTTGACAATAGCTGAAAGGATAGCAAATGAACTGGACGAAAAAGTGCTTGTAATAGAAAAGAGAGACCACATCGGCGGAAACGTATATGACTTTTATGACAACGGTATCTTAATTCAAAAGTACGGACCCCACATTTACCACACAAACTACAAGAAGGTCCACGATTACCTTTCACAATTTACAGAATGGAACGATTATGTCCACAGAGTCTTAAGCTGTGTTGACGGAAAGCTCGTGCCCATGCCTATTTGCATCGACACATTGAATGCATTATATGACCTTGATTTGGATGAGGACTCAATGCGCCAATGGATTGATGAGCATAAGGAGGACATTGATGAAGTGAAATCATCCGAAGACGTTGTTTTAAAAAATGCAGGTCGTGACATTTACGAAAAGTTATTTAAAAACTACACTGAAAAGCAATGGGGAACCTCAGCTGCAAACCTGAGCTCCAGTGTCATTTCAAGAATACCTTTCAGGTTCAACCATGACGACAGGTACTTTGCAGACACATATCAAGGAATGCCGAAAGAAGGTTTCACCAAAATGTGCGAAAATATGGCAAAAAGCGACAATATCCATATAGGCCTCAAATCAGATTACAAGGATTATATTAACAAAATTAATTATGAAACCCTAATCTATACAGGCCCTATTGATTACTTTTACGATTACAAATACGGAGAGCTGTTATATCGATGTCTAAACTTCGTATATGAAATTTTGGATGAGGATTCATTCCAGGAAGTTGCGGTAGTCAACTATCCCAATGACCCTTACTTTACAAGAATTACAGAGTTTAAGAAACTGACCTGGCAGGATGTGGAAGGAAAAACCGCAATAATGAGAGAATATCCCGGATTCAACGGCGAGAAATGCTACCCTTATCCGACCCAGGAATATCTGGATAAATTCAAACTATATGAAGCTGAAATGGAAAAAGAGGAAAATGTAATCTTTGCAGGCAGATTAGCCAAATACAAATACTACAATATGGATCTGGTTGTCAGGGATGCATTGGAAATCTTTGAAAATCAAATTAGATAGGTGTTAAATATGATTACAGTATGGCCACAATATTTAGACAAGAACTTAAGTCTTTCAGAAGGCAGGAAAATCGCCAAAGCAGACTGCGTCAGAGAACCGACAGTCCACGACATTGAAACTGCACTCAAAAGACTTAACCTAACATACAATGTGCAAAAGGAATTTTCATATCCCGGAAAATGGTATGAAAAATCCGGAAGAGTATTGGTAGAATGGGACGGAACAAAACTGGAGCTCATTCGTGAAATAAGCTTAAAAATTAAAGAAATTAGAAAATGATTAATATGGAAATACCACAACTGATGTCTGAACAGTACCGCCAGGCAAGAGAGATTATCGAAAACTCCGATGACATTAAAATCTACTCACACATAGACTGCGACGGAATCTGCTCAGGCGCAATTTTATCAACCATCCTCGACAGACAGAATAAAGAGCATGACATCGATTTCGTCAATCTGGACGTATTGGATGATATTGATCTCGACCATGAACTCACAATATTTTCGGATTTGGGTTCAGGTCAGAGAATCGATACCAAAGCAAAGGCAAATCAGAAAATAATTATCCTTGACCACCACCCTCCATTGAGGGATTTGGACTATGCCAACGACAAGGACTACACATATCTTGAAATAAATCCAATCCATCATGGCATTGACGGATCATACTATGTGTGCGGCGGAGGATTATGCTATTTTTTAGCCCGTGAATTCGGATACAGTGATTTGAGCTGGATTGGAGTTCTGTCAGCCATCGGAGATATGCAGAATACAAAGACCGGACATTTTGAAGGATTGAACAGAATAATCCAGCAGGATGCCATTGACGGAGGATATCTCGAACTGATAGAAAACGACATAAACATCTATGGAAGGAATACCCGTCCCCTATTTGTTGCACTTTCCTATTTCAGTGACGTTCAGCTGCCGATTACAAACAATACCACCGAAACCATGGCAATTCTGGAGGAGCTGGGCATTGATGAAAAGCACAACAGAAAAACATTGAATGAACTGACAATGGAGGAAAAAAGCAGACTGTTCCAGAAGCTTGTTGAAATGATATCCAAGGTCGTTCCCGGAAGATACATAAAATACATTCCTCAACTGATTATTGGAGATTCCTATACTTTCCTAAAAGAAGACGAAGACAGTTTTCTAAGGGACGGGTCTGAGTTTTCAACCGCCATGAACGCATGCGGAAGAAATCATGAAGAGAAAGTGGCTATGGAAGTTTTAAAAGGAGACAGAATAGAAGCTCTCGACCAGCTTGAAGCAATCAGCAAAACCCATCGATATAACCTGGCAACATCAATTTCAAAAATCGCAGAAAGCGACGAGACAAACATCATCGAACTGGAAAATCTCCAATACTTCGACGGAACCGGAATCAAACCGGAAATTGTCGGAACAGTTACAGGCATGATTTTGGGATACTGCAACTGGAAAAAGCCTATTATAGGATTTACCCAAACTGACGATGCAGGACTTAAGATTTCACTCAGATGCTCAAGACTGCTTTCATATGATGGAATACATTTCGGACAGATAATCCGTGAAATATCAACTGAAGTGGGAGGTACCGGTGGAGGGCATGCAATGGCATGTGGTGCCTATATACCAATCGACAAAAAGCAGGAATTCATAGAATTGTTTAATGAAAAGTTAACCGGGAAACTTACAAACTAATATAAATAATAAACTATAAAAATAATAATATCATAATAGAGGGATGAAAAATTATGAAGGCATTTAAAAAAAGAGGTGCACTTACACACTTTCAGATTTTAAGTGAAATATCTAAACAAAATCCGCACCTCAAACAAAAAGATTTGGCTAAAAGTTTGGGAATTACTATACAAGCGGTTTCCGAAAACATTAAAACATTAATAGAACTGGGATACATTACTTCTAAAGACGGCAGATCCCCATATAAAATAACTCAGGCAGGCATCGACAAAGTCAAAAGGGATGCAATAAGCTTAAGGAAATATACTGATTCCGTTCTTGAGACAATGAATCATTATAAGACAATCTGGCCAGCAATTGCAACTGAAGATTTGAAAAAGGACGATATTGTTGGACTCTTCATGGAAGATGGAGTTTTATATGCTCATAAAAAGGAAGAAAATGCGACAGGTGTTGTTTTGGAAGATGCGGAAGCGGGAAGTGACGTGTCATTAAGCAATCTTACCGGCATGATTGATATGACCATAGGAGAGGTTACAGTCATCAATGTTCCTACAATAAAGGACGGCGGTTCAAAATCCTGTGATATGGAACTGATCAGCAACATCTATAAAAACGGAACCAACAGCGGACATAAAATAGACAAGATTGCTGTTGCCGGAACTGTTGCACGTGCTGTTGCAAACAAACTCAACATTCCAATAGACATTGAATTTGCAGCCCCTCAGGCAACTGCAAATGCCGCCCGTAAAGGATTGAATGTCATTGCAATATGCGTTGGAGACATGAGCAAAGCATTTATCCGTGAGCTTGAAAACGAAAAAATCAAATTCAACATTATTGATGGTGGAAAATAACTAATTTTTCCTTACCATTTTTAATAATGCCGCAGCCAACTCAACAGCGGAAACATTTCCTTTTGAGTTGCTTTCAATTACTTTTATATAATGATTTAAATCTTCTTTTTTAGCAATTTTTATAGCTTCATCAATTACACGTTTATTCTTGATGTTTTCAATTTCTTTTGATGATGGAACATTTTTTTCAGTGATTTTGACTTTATAGTTCTTTTTGATGTTGACCAAATTATGATTGTCCTGTGGAGTTACAAGAGTAAATGCATAACCTCTGTTTCCTGCCCTGGCAGTTCTTCCGATTCTGTGGATGTAATTTTCAGGATTTTGAGGAACGTCATAGTTTATTACAACCTCAATGTCATCCACATCTATTCCTCTGGCCGCAACATCCGTTGCAACAAGAATATTGATATTTCCGTTTCTAAACTTATTCATTACCTTGTCTCTGATTTTTTGAGTCATATCTCCATGAATCGAATCGACAGAATAGCCGTTCTTTTTGAGATTTTTAGAAAGAAAATCAACTCCCTTTTTGGTATTGGAAAATATCAGGGCAAGTTTTATATCCCATGCATCAATCAGATTGCACAAGTCATTGAACTTTGTTTTATTTGAAGTTTTAAATGAATACTGAGTAATTTTTGGAATATTTTTCTTATTTGAAGCAATTTTTATAAATTTAGGATTTTTCTGGTATTTTTTAGCAATTGATTTAACCTCATTTGGAATAGTGGCGGAAAAAAGCAATGTCTGTCTTTGGCGAGGGGTCTTATTCAAAATCATTTCAATGTCCTCTCTAAATCCCATATCCAGCATTTCATCGGCTTCATCCAGGACAACCCTTTCAACACCTATCAAATCCAGATTTCCCCGTTCAATATGGTCAATGACACGGCCTGGAGTTCCGACAACAATATGGACTCCTTTTTTCAATACTCTGGTTTGTTTTCCGATGGGCTGGCCACCATAAACCGCCAAAATCTTAAGCTTTTTAATGTTTTTTCCGATTTTTGCAATTTCATCTGCAACCTGAACTGACAGCTCCCTTGTCGGGCACAATATAATGGCTTGAGGAGACCTGTCTGGAATGAAAATCCTTTCAAGAATCGGAATCGAAAATGCGACAGTTTTGCCTGTGCCTGTTTGAGCCTGACCGATTATATCCCTGCCTGACAATGATTCAGGAATTGCCTTTTTCTGTATGGGAGTCATGTTTTTAAATCCCATATCTTCAATTGCGCATTTGATATCGTCAGAAATATTTAAATCATCAAAATTCATCATGTTAATATTTAGAAAAACAGTTATTTAAATTAATTTAGTCTGACGGGACTTTTGGGGAAACTCATTCAAATACTCAAATATTTCACGGGGATTGTTTAGGATGCCATTTTGTGAGGTTTTCTTGATAAAAAGACTCATCAGTTCACCACTGTTTGGAGAGGGAATCGAATAGCTATTTTTAAATTCCTTAATATACCTATCTTTCAGTCCGGGAAAATGCTTGTCGAGTTTGCCATAGAAATATTCCCTATTGCCCTTCCTTAAAGTCAGCCCCATTCCGTAACAGATTATTCCTTTAACATCAGCACCAATGCATGAATCCAAAATCGAATTGATGTTTTCGGTTGTATCATTGATATAAGGCAATATCGGACACAGCCAGACAACAGTGGGTATTTCCTCATCTTTTAGGATGTTGAGAACTTCAATGCGCCTTGAGGTATTGCAGACATTCGGCTCCAGAATGGCGCACAGCTCATCGTCAAAGGTCGTCAATGTCATCTGAACAACGGCCTTGGTATTTGAGTTGATTTTTTTAAGCAAATCCAAGTCCCTCAAAACCAAGTCTGATTTTGTAATGCAAGTAAAACCGAAGCCGTATCTGTCAATCAACTCCAATGATTTTCTAACGAATTTCAAACGGTTTTCCAATGGGATGTATGGGTCGGTCATTGCACCGGTTCCAATCATGGATTTCGGTCTTTTCATCAGCTCACGCTTAAGCAACTGCAAAGCATTTTCCTTTACTTCAATATCCTCAAATTCATGTTTCATGCCGTAAACTTCGCTTCTGGAATCACAGTATATGCAGCCGTGGCTACATCCGCGATACAAATTCATTCCATTGTTTTTCGAAAGTATACTTTTGGAGGAAACATAGTGCATGAAGTTAAATTTAGCTATAAGAGTATATAAAAAAATCTGAAGAGCAGTTGTAAAGTAATAAGTATTAAAAAAAACAGATTAGAATTATGCAACAAAAAAACATTACAGGATATGGAAAGGAATATGAAAGCAAAAACCATCCTGACATAAAAGGTATTCAAATTATTGAAGGTAAAAACAATTTCCCAATTAGTTGGCTCAATCAACAAGGATATTGCGAATACCAGATATATCTCGAATACATGAAAGGTATAGAAACTGCCCCTACAAGTGCAATGACACATGGAAGCGAAATCCATAACCAGCTTGAAAACATCTTCAAGCAGGACGCAACCCCTGCAACATTTGAAGAGGTCGTTGAAGTATCCAAAAGTGAAGCGAGCATGTCCAGAGAATGTTTTGTCATTTCACCAAGCTACGGAATCAGAGGATACATCGATGAAATCTGGATGACACCGGAAGAAATTGTAATAATCGACGACAAACCTGGAAGAACACCATACCAATCCACAATGAACCAGGTAAGAGCATATTGCCTTGCATTTAAGGACATGACCAATGATTCCCGAATGATTAAGGCGGCTTTGAGAGAACGTGGAACCAGCAACCTATTTTGGATTGAGATATTCACACCTGAAGTGGAAAAGGAAATTGAATTTACAATCGAGAGGATGCAGGGACTGCTGGACGGGTCAAGACCCTTCGTTGCAACAAAAAATCCAAACAAATGCAGGTCTTGCAGATACAAAAGATACTGCGAACACTACAAAAAACAGTAACCATGAACAAGCAGAAAGTTTCAGTTATTCTACTGATTATATTTTTAGCCGGCATTTCACTTACAATAGCCAACTCACTGCTTCAAGAATCAAATACAATTGAAAACAGAACCGGAACATTAAACCTCAACAACAAAACAATACACTATGAAAATGCAGGAAAATGTGTTGAAGTGATTGACGGAAATACAATTCAGGTATACGGTGTCGGAAAAGTTCAGCTGGCACAAATCAAAACACCCCAAAGCACAGAACCAGGATTCAGTGATGCCAAAAAATTTGTTGAAGACAAATGCCTCGGAAAAACAGTGTATCTTGATATCGATGACAAGCAACCTAAAGACAAATACGAAAGAATACTTGCTATCGTATATACCGATAATGAAGACATAAACAAGGAATTAATCGAAAACAAGCTGGCTGAAATATCCTATTTCGAACCGAGTGAATTTAAAAAGGGCGAAATATGAGTTAAACAACTCTATTTAAACCCAAATAT
The DNA here is from genome assembly GCA_900319985.1 of uncultured Methanobrevibacter sp. Classification (GTDB taxonomy): domain Archaea; phylum Methanobacteriota; class Methanobacteria; order Methanobacteriales; family Methanobacteriaceae; genus Methanocatella. The sequence goes on from ONQL01000002.1 coordinate 8,329, forward strand.
ATCTTATTTTTCTTGTAAATTTTATCCAATATTTCATTCCACTCTTCAGGAGTGATACGGCCCTTGTTTGGAATCAAACTATCCAAAGAAGATTCATTCAGATTCAAGATATCCGCCAAAATGAATGATAAGGTTTTTCCGGTCAGGGACAGGTCATAAGGATCATAGCCTGTAACCGCTAAAACCCATAACTTTTCACGGGTCAAGGTCTTATATTCATTTTTAAGTGAATCAAACCAACTGACAATCTTATTTTCATCGCCGCCAATACCAGGTCCAACGGAAATGTAATAATCCTCACCTGAAAAATCAATGGAATCTATTGCACCGTCAATCTTGCTTTTAAGTTCGGGCGAATCCAGACTCAAATCAAATTCGTTATTTGTTATGAAATCGGAAACATAATTTTCAATTTCCTTTTTGTTTTTGAAATATCCAATAGGCTCCAGCCTGTCCGAATCAATGTCACACAAGTCATAAATCAAATCTTCATCCACATCGCAGATTTCATAGCCTTCCAGCTTATGTGACCTGTATTCCTTAAAGTCAATGCAATAATTTTCCAAATCCTCTTTGTTTAGATACCATAAAACTTGAACTTTCTTAATCATAATATTCAAAAAAATAAAAAGTAGGAGCTTATCTAAGCTCATCGATAACAACAGTTTTTGTAATGTCACCTAATATTCTGTTATTTGATTTAAATATTTTACCAATAGCCCAATCAAAGATAATTGGAACCCAGTAAATCTTTGATAAGTTACGAACAATAGCCTGAGGCCAATTAATTCTTGCACCATTCCTTGACCTGACTTCCAAATACATCAACGCCTTACCAACAGTAGCGCCTTTTGTTTTTTCAAGGAGTATAAAGTACAATAATATTATAATTGGCAATATAATCGGGAAAAATTGATAAACGCTATATGTTTCATATGGATTCATCAAAAGATAACATAAATAAGATACAATCCACATAAACGCTGAAACCACAAAAAAATCAAGAATATATGCGATTACTCTTCTTGTAAATACACTTGCCATTTAATCACCTAACAAACTCTTGGAACAGGATCGGCAATTGGGGCTTCAAGAATTCTTTCACCACCAATAGGAGTATTGACTACAACATAATCCCCTTCCACAACTTCACCTATTATCGCCGCATTTTCACCATACTTTTCGCCTTTAATAGCTTCAAGGATCTCTTCAGCCTTATCGGCCTTAACACCCATGACAACCTTTCCTTCATTGGCTACTTCAAATGGATCAATACCCAACATTTCAGATACAGCATGAACTTCAGTTCTGATTGGAATTGCGTCTTGTTCAAGCACAACCCCTACTCCCGCTTTTGAGGCCATCTCATTAATGGCATTTGCAAATCCTCCACGGGTAGGATCTTTCATTGCTGTAACTCCACCAACCTCCAAAGCTTTATTAATAATATTCCACATAGGAGCAACATCAGATTTCAAATCGGTTTCAAAACCAAAACCTTCTCTGAATGACATCAGACTCATTCCGTGATCTCCTAAACTTCCGGTGACAATAATCTTATCACCAATTTCCAAACCGGAATCACGAACCAGTTCTCCTTTTTTAGCCACTCCAATACCTGTAGTTACCATCACAATACCGTCAAGCTTGTCCTGAGGCATTACCTTTGTATCGCCGGTAATTACCGCCACATCAACTTCTTCACAAGCCTCATTTAAAGATTTCATTATCCTATCCAAATCTTCAATAGGAAAACCTTCCTGCATAATAATTGCATTGGAAATCGCTAACGGACGGGCCCCCATTACAGAAACATCATTAATGGTTCCTGCAGCTGAAATCCTACCAATATCTCCACCAGGGAAGAATAATGGGTCAATAGTGTGACCATCAGTTGTAACAACAATCTCATAATCACCCAATGGAATAGATGCACCATCATCCAAATCATCTAAGCTAATACCACCATTTACACTTTTTTTAGTGATATTATCTAAAACTGTGCTGGCAATCAAGTTAGCCATTACCTCCCCACCAGCACCATGATTCATATTAATTTTATCATCTGACATTTTATCTCCTAAATAAATAATATTTAATGAGATAATATTTGTAAAAACAAGTATATAATTATTAGTAAAAAAATTTAAAAAAAAGAGAATTTAAAGAAAAATCTTTAAATTAAAATTCCGTTAATAACACCGTCTTGACCCGGTCTGGAAGTTACTTTAGCATTACCTTCAGGAGTTTCTACAATAGCACCTTTGGTAATGATGTTCCTTCTTACGTAGTTAGGGTTTGCGCTGTTTTCAATTACCCCAAGAATATCTACAACTTGGGTTTTGCCGTTAGCATCAGTAAGGTTGATTTTGTTACCTGTAGCTAATCTGAGTTTTTCGTTTCCGCCACGGGTTCTAATTTTTCTTAATTTTTTTTCATCTAATCTAGTTTCAGCTGGATCTCTTCCTAATTCAGCTTTTCTTTTTCCACGGTTTGCAACATTTCTTGCACCGGATGGACTTCTAGTTGATTTTCCTTGAGAAATTGCCATTATTTCACCTAAATAAATATAATCTATAATTAATAATCGCGTCAATAAGACCCTTTCAATTAAAACTGTAAAGCAAGAAAAAATAACAGTTCAATTATGAGAGCAATAAAGAGCCCTAAAGAATAATGATAATAAAATATTACTTTATCATTATATATAAATGTTTTATTTTTTAAGAAAAAATAGGGATTTTATTTTTTATTTTTCAAAATAAAATTATCAATAAGTTTATCGAAATCCTCTTCACTAAGATTTTCATCGGAAGCTGCATCCAGAATCTTTTGAATTTCCTCTTCAGAAACTGAATCGCCTAAAAAATCAATCAGCAATTCTCTTAAATCCTCATCATCAATATATGCTTCCCCGTTTGAAGGCATGCATTGAGAATTTCCTTCCTCATCCAAAGTATAATAAGGAACTTCCTTAACCATAATCAATCCTCATCATTGACAAATTCATAATAAACAATGTCATAAGGGTCATCGTCAAAATACCATTCGTTCGGCTCTTCAAGATAATCCTCATCATCCAATAAATCATCGCCAAAATCTTCTGCACCTTCAACCTGGATTACAATATTAACGTCCTCGCCTAATGATTCAACATCAATTCCCAACTCATCCAAATCTATTTCCAATTCCCCATCTTTAACCGCTTCTTCAGGAACCACAATAACTATTTCCTCAGCTGAATCAATATTGATTTTTTCATTATTCATAATATCGCCTTATCTGATAATTATTATAATTATTTAATTAACTCATATTTAAACATTGACCAGATTTAAAAAAAATAAAAAAATAGAATTGTAATTTACACATTACAATCTATCACAAAATTCAAATTTGGGATTCCGAAGTCGTTTTTGCATTCGGTTGAATAAACCAGCAAATTTTCAATGCACATCAGAAAGGTCAGGTTCCCCTCATCGCACCTGATTCCAATCTTAACATCGGAACTTTCCAGCATGCTTTTGGAGACATCCAAAACTTCAGAAGCATTCGGAATGAAAACGGATGTTGGCAGATTAGAATTATTAATCCTTAAAAAAATTCCATTACTGATTCCATAATCTACTACATATCCATTTTCGCCATCTACTTTACCTACAAAGGTATCATTTATTTCATCATAACTTGAAATTAATCTTTTTTCCATTTTATCAAACCTCACACATACTATGTCTAATTTAAAATATAAATAACGCTCAAGAGCATTTAAAAAGTAATAGGGTGGAGTTTTTAATGTAAATAATTTAATATGAAGGCAATAACATTGATAGAATATCATAAAATTGTTTAGAAAAATATTAAAAGCACAACAAATATAGTTTAAATAGGTGTCAAAATGGTTCAAGAGACAAAAGAGCAGATGGAACTTGAAGCTGAAATTAAAGAACAGGCTCGGAAATTCCTAACTTATCTCAATTCAACACTTCCCGAAAGCATGGAGCTGGAATATGAAGGATTTTACAGAAGAGGATTCTTCGTAAGCAAAAAAAGATATGCAGTGATTGAAGACGGAGAAATTATAGCAAAAGGTTTGGAATTGGTTAGAAGAGACTGGGCACCCATCGTTAAAAACACCCAAGAAGCTGTTTTAATGGCTATTTTAAAGGAAGGAAATTCTGACAAGGCCATTAAAGAAGTTAAAAAAGTATTTAAAAGAATTAAAAATGGGGATGTGGACAATAAAGAACTGATTATCCATACCCAAATCACCAAACCCCTTGACCAGTACAAACAAGTCGGACCCCATGTCGTTGCTGCAAAAAAAATTGAAGAACATGGCGTTAAAGTTACACGAGGAACAATTGTACAGTATATAATCATAAAAGGAAAGGGTTCCATCAGCCAACGGGCAGTTCCTTACGAATACAGTGAAGGACTTGAATATGACAAGGACTATTACATAAACAATCAGATGATACCTGCCATTGAAAGGATTATATATTCATTCGGATACTCAAAAAAAGACCTTCAGGACATGGCACGGGGTGAAGTCCAACAGAGTTTGGATGCATTTTTCTGAAAAAATTTATAACATATCACAACTATAAATGTAAATCATATGATTAACAATGATGAACGTGTTGTCTTTTTTGATGTAGACGGTACATTACTTGACACATCCGATTTTGCTGAAACTGCAAGAAAAGCAGCTATAGGATTAATGGTAGATAATGGACTGCCTTTGGATAAAGATGAAGCATATGGTGTTTTAAAAACAATCATTAGAGAAAAAGGATCCAATTATGGTAAACATTTTAATGTTTTAACCCAGGTTGTTTTGGGCCATGAGGATCCTATGCTTGTGGCGCTTGGAATGATTACATACCATAATGTTAAAATGGCTCTTTTAAGACCATTCCCAGATACCATTGACACATTAATCTATCTTAAAAGCCAAGGTTATCGTTTAGCCGTAATCTCAAATGGTATTACCATAAAACAATGGGAAAAATTAGTAAGGCTCAATGTCCACTCCTTTTTCGATGCAGTAATCACCTCAGAAGAGGTTGGCAAAGACAAGCCAAACAGACTGATTTATGATGTTGCTTTAAGAAAAATGAACGGTAACCCTGAAAAATCAGTGATGATTGGAAACAAATTTAAAGAAGATGCCCTAGGTGCCGTAAATGCAGGCATGAGTGCCATTCTTGTAAATTCAGACATTACTGAAGACGACAGGGATTACATTAAACAAGAAAAATTAGATATTGCAATTGTTGAAAATATTGGTGATGTAAACACAATATTGTAATCACCAATTACACTTATTTTTAAAATTCAAGTTCCAAAGTCACAGGACAGTGATCAGAACCGAAAATATCATTTAAAATTTCTGCAGACTTGACATTGTCCTTGATTTCCTCATTGACATAGAAATAATCAAGTCGCCAGCCGGCATTTCTTTCACGTGCTTTAGTACGGTAACTCCACCAAGTGAAATTGTTTTCGCCTTCATCAAACATTCTGAATGTATCAATAAAGCCCGCTTTTTCAAGTTCATCAAGCCATGCTCTTTCTTCCGGCAAATAACCGGATTTTCCTTCACAGTTTTTAGGATTGTAAACATCGATTGGATTGTGGGCAATGTTATAATCTCCTGTGATTACAATGTTTTTTCCCTGATTTTTCAGCTCAACAATCTGTTCCAATAATGCATTGCAGAAATCCACCTTAAAATCAAGTCTTTTTGCATTCATTCCACTGTTCGGGAAGTAGATATTATATAAAATAAATTCAGGATATTCGATTCTCAAAACCCTTCCTTCGCTGTCAAGCTCTTCCACGCCCAGACCCTTAACAACTTCAGTTGGTTCTATTTTTGAATATGTTCCCACTCCGCTGTATCCTTTCTTTTCAGCTTCATTAAAGTAAGATTGGAACCCTTCAACATCAGTTAATTTCTTAGGAATTTTGTCTTTATCAGCCCTTACTTCCTGAAAGTTGATAATATCTGCATCGGTATTGTCAAACCAGTCCCAAAATTCATCTTTTTTGGAAACTGCCCTAATACCATTTACATTCCAAGAAACTAACTTGATTGACATTATAATTCCACTCCTTTTGTGAGAGGCACATCACGAAGCCATTTAATATCACTTTTGTAGAGCATACGGATGTCTTCTACATCATACCTAATCATTGCAAGCCTTTCAATACCCATACCGAATGCCAATGCAGGTTGGTCAATGCCCAATGGTTTTAATACTTCAGGTCTGAACATTCCTGCACCCCCAAGCTCAATCCAACTGCCTTTTTCCTCAAGATAAATTTCAGATTCAGTTGACAGATATGTGTATGGGAAATAAGCAGGTCTGAATCTTACTTCAAAACCGAGTTTCTTATAGAATTCTTTTAATGTACCTAAAAGATTCTGATAACTGATATTGGGTCCGCAAACAAGACCTTCTACCTGATGGAATTCCGGCAAATGCTTATAGTCGAATGTTTCTCTTCTGAATACTCTTCCAACAGAAAACATTTTTATCGGAGGTTCATGCTCAAACAAATGTTTTGTAGAGATTCCAGTAGTGTGAGTTCTTAAAACACTTTGGCGAGCAATATCCTCACTCCAATCATATTTCCATCCAATGGAACCTGTATCCGCACCGGTTTCATGAGTTTCAGCTGTGCGTTTTACCAATTCATCATCAGGCAAATCACAGGTTAAAGGATTTTTAAGATAAAATGTGTCCTGCATTTCCCGGGCTGCGTGATCTTGTGGCTGGAAAAGTGAATCGAAATTCCAGAATGCAGATTCGACATATTCACCATTGTCTTCTATAAAGCCCATATTTAAGAATATTTCCCGGATTTCATCAATGATTTCCCTTAACGGATGTTTTTTACCTGCGAAAGCAACCGGAGCTTCTGCATTAATATCATAAGGACGATATTCTAAGTTTTTCCATTCTCCTTCTTTTAGTTGCTGGTGTGTTAATTGAGTAGCCTGTTCTTTGATTGTAAAACCTTCTTTCAATATAGCTTCACCTTTTGGTAAGAGTTTAAAAGAATGTGAGGTTTTCTTTTTAACATTTAAAATATTTTTCCTACCAGTTAATTTTTTAAAACCATCCATTAAATCATCAGTGAAAAGTTTAACTCCGTCAACATTAGTTTTAAGATAATCTAAAACCTTTTCATCAACTCCTGCCTTATCGGCGAAATCCTTACCCCTTTCAGTAATATTGATTACGCCTTTATCTATTTGAGCCCAATTTTTTTGGCGAAGCCATCCAAGAGCAATGCCTGTTTCTTTTTTATCGATGCCCGCTTCGGAAGCCAAATCCTTCATGTGAATTTCATTTTTCTCAGCCAGGACATCCAAAATTCTTCTTTCGGGAAGACCTTTATTAGCATATTCAAGACCATCATCAGTTAGAGAATATGTTTTTTGGACTTCTTTATCCACTTCAATAATATCTTTTGAAGCGAGTGAACCTGCTGCACTCATAACAGATTTAATATCCATGCCAGTATTTTTAGCAATGTCTTCCGGAGTTGCTTCCGGTTCAGATTCAAGCTCTTTTAAAAGTTTCTTTTCGTAGATGTGTAATTCACTAATGGTTTTTTTAATATCCTCACTCATTTAAACACCATGATTTATAAATTAATAATATATAAATATATGTTTAAATTTACTTATAAAGATAATGATAAAACTAAAAAAAAGTAAAATTTTTAAAAAAAAAAGATTAAAAATTATCGTAGGAATAATAAGCCTCAAATGCAATGAGTAACCTATAGACAATTCCTATAACATAAGCAATCAATACTCTTCCGAAAACTGCGGAAAGAGCAATTAGCAATGCGATAAATATTACTAAAAATAGAATACCCCTACCGAAATGACCATTTAAAAATTGTCCAATACCAGGTATTAAAAAAGAACAAACCGCACGTATTATCCTACTTCCATCCATTTTAATCAACAACTACAACAATCAATAATTAATAATATTATAAATTTATCATATTAAAAGTTTATCTATCCTTCCACAGATAACCTATGACCCAACTCAAAAGCTTTTTTCAAATCTTTTGGAAACTGTGTTTTTTCACTTTCTTCTTTTAATTCAGGATCAAACATGTTGTTTACATAAGCTGAGTATTGCCTGAACTGCTTTGTATCATAAGCATATAATGATTCACATTCTCCAAAAATAGCTGTCAGATATCCTCTCATAATGGCAAGCTGGTCTTCACCATTAAAGTAGTCCATTTCCTTTGGAACATTCATGGTGTAAATCATTGCAGTCTTTACTTCCTTTTTAATTTTGGATACCCTATTTCCATCTTCATCAATCAGATAGGTATCGGCTGCAAAAAGCAATCTTTCCAAAAACGCCTGGGCGTATGAAGAGATTGACCCATAATAGATTGGAGTTCCCAAAACTATTGCATCAGCGTCAAGGCAAGTTTTAAGAATTTCTTTTAAATCATCTCTCCAGAAACACAACGGATTTTCAAAATTCTTTTTTAAATGACATGCAAAACAGCTCATGCACCCTTTAAAATCATAACTGTACAAATCAATATATTCTACATCTGCTCCATTGTCCTTTACACCATCAACTACACTTTTACACAATTTTGCAGTATTTTCCTCTTTTTCTTGGACTTGCATTAATAACTACCACATTCATAGTGTACTTTATATTTTTCATAGTTATTAATCATATCAATATAACTTTTCAATAGTTTTACTTAATTCTTCCTTTATTATTTTTACACATTCTTCAGCTTCACTGTCTAATCTGAAAGGGTCTTTTGCAGATACTTCATATTCATCTAAAATTTCATTGACTGCGATTGTGTCAGCCACATCAATTCCCTTATTTTCCAGAATTTTGTTGACACACCCATTGGGACAGCCATTAACAGCAACTATAGGATATTTTTTAAGCATTTCATTGTTTTTACCCCCAATATCCGCAGATGTTGAACCCATACAAATTGATATTGCATTTTCATTCTCTTTTCTGCAGTCACCAACCGCAACACGTGATACCAACCCGTTTGCACTCATCCCATTACATGGAGCTAAAGCAATTTTATCTGCCATACAACCACCAGTTTCCTTTTCTAAATTTAAACGCAGTGCCTATTTTTATTTAATAACTCTTTTTAATATAAAAAACATTATTTTTGAAAATAATTTCTTAAAAATATTTAATTTGATTTCAGGTGCAAAATCCTCATTTATCAAATCTTTTTTAAACCAAAATTCCTTATCAACCTTAATCGGATTATTTGACAATACCATAGCTTTCCAAACATCAAAAAATACAATATCACCCAATTTTGGATTGTGCAATTTCTTGGATTCGACATCCTTTGCGAATTTTTTAGAAATCTCATCAATGTTTTTTATGTCTAGAGAATCCTTTCCTCCGCAGGCATAAGTAATCTTATAGACCTTGTTTACTCCCCAATGCCTTAATGTTTCATCAATATATTTTGCAACATCCTTTTGGCCAGCTCCGGCAGTGGATACTACAACCAATGCTTTTTTGGTGAAAAAGTCCGGCCGATGATACAAATAAGCAGTATGGTCAAAGAAATTCTTCAAAAGGGCAGTCACATTCATTGCATATACAGGACAAGCGATTATAATCCCATCAGCATCCCTAATTTTATCTATTATTGGCCTGATTTTATCACTGTGAGGACATTTATCCTCACCTTCCACAATACAATTATAGCAACCACGGCATAATGGAATTTCCTCCTTCATCAAGTGGATTTCTTCAAAATCTCCTTTTAAATTATTTTTTGCCTGTTCAACCATTTTCCAAGTGTTTTTACGCCTTGGTGATCCATTAATAACGACATATCTCATAATCACAGCTCCTTGAGTTGACCTTCCAAAACCAGTTTTTCCTTAAATTCAAATTGTCTGTCAAATTCATCCACATCACTTTCATCAACATCGAATACAGAAGGATTGTGGAATATTCCTTGCTTATTTTTTAAGTTACTTTCATCAAACACATTAATCATGAAAAATGGACATTCATCACCAGTATCGGTTCCATCCAAAAAGATATTATATTTTGATGCAAATTCAAAACCGAACCTGCAATAATAGTTTTCATCTCCGATTACGCAAACAAACGGAATGTTTTCACCTTTTGCCAGGTAAAGTGTATATTCAATTAATTTTGAACCAAGACCCATATTCTGATAATCCTTATCAATTGCAATCGGCCCCAAAACAACAGCATCCATTTTTTCATCCCCATATTCTATGAATCCCACAGAATAATTGATGTGACCTCTTATTTTACCGTCACATTCAATAACATAAGCCAAATCATTAATAAAACTTTCATCGTTTCTTAAATGATGTACAATGTAATGTTCAAATGCTCCCGGACGATACACATTCCAAAAGGAGTTTCTAACAAGATTTTCCACTTCCAAATAGTCATTTTCAGTTTCAAGCCTAATTTTCACAGCATTACCTCCTTACAGAACCATATAATAATTTAATGTGTCTTTCAGACTTTTCACACAGTTCATTGACGAATTTCTCATCATCTTCAGGATAATTGATAATGTAATGCTCATACAAAAGAAATAGACCATATTTATAAAAAGATTCAGACAGTTGTCTTGAATCAGCATCATCCCGTATTACCTTTTTAAACTTCATCAAATCGAATAAATCAATCCAACCATTAATCGCATCATCAATTATGCTTTTTTTGAGAAATTCTTTAATCTTTTCATTGTGATATGATTCAATCAAAATTATCCTTGTGATTTTGGACATCTTTTCATCCATTAGCTGTGTTGCAAATGCGTTAAGGCCGGCATGGTAAAAATAATCAAAGCCAACATCCAGATTTGCGCTTGCATCCTCCAGGGGAATGTCTTCGGACAGCATCTTTTCAATATAAAAATTCAAAATAGAATCCAGAATAGATTCCTTACTTTTATAATGATTATAAATTGAGCTTTCCTTTATTCCAACTTCACCGGCAATTTGGCGAATTGAAACACCATCATATCCAAATTCCGAGAACAGATCAACTGAAACATCAAATATCTTATCTCTATTGTTAACCTTCATCAACTAACAGTTGTTAGTCATACCATATAAAACTAACGATTGTTAGTCTAAAAAAACAAGAAAAAAAATTATTCGAAATGGGATTTCAAATAACTTACAAAAATTGAAGCTGCAGTCAAATCTGCAGTAGTTCCAGGATTATACTTATTTTTAAATAAATAGTCATCAAATTCAGCTACCCTATCAATAAAATCATCTGAATCCCTCATTTTAAGCAAATCCCTTGTCATCAATGATATTTTAAGCGCCTCTTCATCACCATATTTTCTTGAAATCAGAGTATCCGGAACATGAGAAAGTATTGTTAAAAATGTCAAAAGACAAGCCTCATTTTGGGTCATTCCTTCTTTAAGCTCATAATAGGTAGGATATCCTATTTCAAAAACAGCAGGCATGTCTGAAGTCATTTCACGTGCAAGCATATCCCAAGGAGCTGAAATTTTCAATACGTCATACATTGTCTGATTGTTTTGTCTGAGCTCATTTTTAGCGTTGTCGCTTGCAACGTCATATTCGTCCTGGTCTCCCATTCCACCGGCATCGGCAATATTTATTGCATCATATAAATCACAGGCATCATCAACAGAAGTATTTGCCATCAGCAATTTAATGTTTTTACGGATTTCATCAAATGAATCACTTATGGCAGCCGCAACGGCAATCGGTGTTGTCATCATGACGATTCCCAAATTGGTATTGTTTTTAATCCATCTGTCGGTTTCGCCAACAGCCTGCAGAATATATTTGCCTAATTTAGGGTTTTCAATGTCAACGTCAGTACATGCTTCACGAATAGTATCCCCGATTACAATTCCGCTAATTAAAAAATCTTCAAAAACCATGTCATCATAATCACGTGTACGATGAACGTTCCCAGGCTTAGGACATCCGCTAACTTCAAGTACAGAAGCTATTTGGGCAATTTTAGCAATTTCATTAGGATTCATTCTATCACATCATTCAAAAGCAGATACGGTGCAAAGTTAGTGATTATCAAGTCCGCTCCAGCCCTTTTTATAGACAGCAATGATTCGGTGATTGCACGTTCTGTTAAAAATCCCTTTTCGATAGCAGCCATAAGCATTGCATATTCTCCACTTACGTTATAGGCAACCAACGGAAGCATGAATTCGTCTCTAACCATGCGAACAACATCAAGATATGGAAGTGCTGGCTTAACCATCAAAAAGTCACATCCCTCAATTACGTCAAGCTCGCATTCCCTAATCGCCTCAACGGCATTGGCCGGATCCATCTGGTATGATTTCCTATCCCCCGCATGAGGTGAGGAGCAGGCCGCTACACGGAACGGTTCATAAAATGCAGATGCATACTTGGCTGAATAGGACATGATCATAACATTAGTGTAACCTTCATCATCCAAAGCCTGTCTGATTGCGCCAACCCTTCCATCCATCATATCTGAAGGTGCAACAATGTCAGCTCCTGCTTCCGCATGGGAAAGCGCCACTTTGGCAATGTAAGGTAAAGTTTCATCATTTAAAATTTCAATTCCATCATCAGTGTCATCATTTTCGACAATCATGCCGCAATGGCCATGAGAAGTGTATTGGCATAAGCACACATCAGTTATGACAACAAGATTTGTTTCCTTTTTTAGTCTTCTTACAGCTTTTTGAACAATTCCTGTTGCTGAATAGTCAGGAGAGGCAATTTCATCCTTACTTTCTTCTTTTGGTATTCCAAATACAATAATTGATTTTAATCCTTTTGATTCCAATTGTTTTGCAAATTCAATACCACTGTCCAGGGAATATCTGAATTCACCCGGAAGAGAGGAAATTTCTTCCTTTTCATCACCCTGAAGCTCTTCCTTGAAATAAATCGGATAAATCAAATCATCCTTTTCAAGTTTTGTTTCACGAACGATGTTTCTTATTTTAGCATTTTTTCTTAATCTTCTCATTCTTGTTGTCGGGAACTCCATAATAATCACTTATTTAATTATTTCAATTTAGAATTATTTAAAATTTTTACTAGATTTATATAATTTAAAAAATAAATAATCCAATAATTACTAAAAAGAGGCCAAAAATGTCAAATTCAATTGGAGAAAAATTTCAAGTAACAAGTTTCGGGTCAAGTCATGGAAAAGCGCTTGGAGCACTAATTGACGGATGCCCTGCAAACTTAGAATTAACTGTAGAAGACATTCAAAAAGAACTTGATAAAAGAAAACCAGGAACAAGCAGCGTTACAACACCTAGAAAAGAAGCAGACGAAGTCCAAATTTTATCCGGAATATTTGAAGGAAAAACCGACGGAACACCAATTGCCGGAGTGATATTCAATAAAAACCAGCACTCAAAGGATTATTCCATGTTTAAAAACACACCACGCCCATCACATGGCGATTTCGGGTGGATGACCAAATACGGAAACTATGACTATAACGGAGGAGGTCGTGGAAGCGGCAGAGTGACAATTGGTCATGTTATTGGTGGTGCAATAGCCAAAAAACTTTTAAAAACACAAGGCATTGAAATCATTTCACACGTTACCCAAATTGGAAACATCAAAGCAGACCCTAAAGATTTCGATGAAATTAAAGAAAACGTTGAAAAAAATCCGGTTCGCTGCGGCGATTTAAAGGCTGCAAAGGAAATGGAAGAATTAATAGTTGCAAAAAAGCAAGAAGGAGACTCTGTTGGAGGGATTGTTGAAATAATAGCTACAGGAGTTCCGGCAGGATTGGGCGAACCTGTCTTTGAAAGACTGGACGGAGATCTGGCAAGAATTTTGATGAATATCGGTGCTGTAAAGGGAGTTGAAATCGGCCTTGGATTTGACGTTGCAAATCATACAGGCTCTGAGATAAACGACGAATATCAAATTGCAGACAATAAAATTACAACAAAAACAAATAACTCCGGAGGAATCATCGGAGGAATGAGCAATGGCATGCCTATTGTTTCAAGAATAGCCATAAAGCCAACACCGTCCATTTCCAAATGCCAGGATTCAATCAATTTGGAAAAAATGGAAAATGAAAAAATAGAAATTAAAGGAAGACATGATCCCTGCATCTGTCCTAGAGTGACAGTAGTTGGCGAATCAAGTACTGCGATTGTTTTAGCAGACCATATGATTCGCTCAGGCTTTATTCATCCAAGCAATTTAGAAATTTAATTTTGTTTTCTTTTCAATATTGAAAGTTCATCAAACTCATTGTTTTTAAATGCAGTTTGATATGAATTTTTTCTTTCGCTATTGTACAAGGCATGGCTTGTGCTGTGATTTTGAGATTCCACATCCTTAAGGGATATTAATCTGAATCTTTTTGGATTATTATAGTTAACATTGAATGACAATCCATCAAAAGCAGCAATTACCTTTATACCTGTTACTTTTGAAATCTTTTTAGCTTCAGTAACCGGATTTGAAGAAATCATTTTAAGACCCAAATGAGTCATTACAGCCACTTTTGGTTGAACCTTATTGATTAAGTCAATGAAATTGCGGGAACACATGTGACCATAAATAGGTTTATTGCCTGGACGCAAAACACTTGCTATTAAAATATCCGCACCTTCATGATATTCAGGCAATTCATCAAAATAGCCAGTATCTGAAGTATATGATAATTTAAAACCATTATAATCAATCTGGAAACCAACACCTGCAGGATCGCCGTGAACCGTTTTGGTTCCCTTAACTTTAATGCCATTAACTTCACTTACTTCATCCGGTTTTAAAACTATCTTATCGGATTTTGACTGATGATAATCAGAAATACACGGACCCCATTTTTCAAAGCCCTTCAAAACACTGGTGCTTCCAAAAATAGTACCGTATCGTCTTGTCATCCCCCTGGTCATTGATTCTATGAGAATCTCAGCATCATTGTAATGGTCAGTGTGAGCATGTGAAACAAATACTCCACTTAAATTACGGGGATCAAAACCGAACTGGTAAGTTCTTATAAGAGCTCCAGGTCCAGGGTCAACATGATAATTTTTTCCGTTGAGATTATCAATTCTAAACCCTCCGGTCATTCTTCTTTGAGATATAGCGGAAAACCTTCCGCCACCACTACCTAAAAACGATAATTTCATTTAAATCCCCAATCATAATGAACATAAAATTACATCACACTTTAGAGGAGATTTGTCCTTTTTAAGACACAAATCCTCATCTTCAATTGTGACCTTATCACCTATTTCAATATTATCACTTTCTGTAAACATTATGACGTTTTGACCCGGTTTGGCCAGCTGTTTCCAATTTCCATCCATTGCCTGTGTTTTATTATTCAATTGGACGAATACCATATTTCCATCAATAGAAACAACTTTACCCACATCACCCTTATTAATGATTTTACTGGCCATTTCAATTTCAAGGTTTTGCTGAACAATCTGTTCTGTCAGAGTTTGTCTAAATTTAACCAATACTTTGACATCATTATCAATAGTTACATTCAAATGCCTTTGTGATTTGGATGCATCGAATTGAGGTTCTTGTTTTAATACATCACAATTCCTGCCGACAGTAGGAGTTTTTGAAGCAACTTCTTTTATGATTTCTTCAAATATTTCACCTTTGGATTTTAAACTTGAAGAAGGTTTGAATCTTTTTGAAATTAAATTTTCAGCCATCTTTTTGGCAAAGTTGTTACCGAAAATAATGATTCCTCTTTCACCTGATTTACGTGAAGTGACTTCAGAACCCAACAGTTCAACTAACTGATAACCACTTGTGGTTCCATAAATTCTCCTGCGTTTTGTTTCAAAGGTTCCTTTGGTACTTACTTCACCACGAACACAGTTACCGACTATTTTTAACTTAGTGGCATCATCAGTAATTTTTACAGAAATACCTAATTCATCAGCCCTTCTTTTAAATTCATCATCAGAGCTAATAATACCATTATACAAATCATTTTCTAATTTTTCTAAATTTTCTTTATCACCAAAATAACCGATTTTCCTTTTATCAGCTGCCATTACACATCCTTTTTTTCCAATGTAAGCAATAATTAAGCTCATATAATTCCCCTTAATCTCATATATTATAATTGCCTAGAAAATTATAATATCAAAAATTTATTATTTATATATAATTATAATTATCATACATTATATAGTTTAAGAGAATAATGGAATTCGAACATGAAAACTAAAAAATTTTTTTAAAATTAAAAGGTTTTATTTTAAAAAATAACTATAAAAAATTTTAAAAATATGAAATAAATATTTAAAAATCCTTGATATAGACTCTAAAAGTATATAAGCAACAATATATTTAAATATTAATATAACATATATTATAAATATAATAATTGTTAATTATTTATCATTATAAATGACATAATGTTTATAATGTTAACAAAATTACAAGGAGAAAAACTTATGAAAGATCTCAATAAGATGTTTAAACCTGAATCCGTGGCTGTTATTGGTGCATCCAATACTCCTGGAAAAGTAGGATACATTATTGTCGACAACCTAATCAATGATGGATTCGAAGGAGAAATATATCCAGTAAACCCAAAAGGTGGAGAGATTTTAGGCAAAAAAGCATACAAAAACATAACTGAAATCCCTGGAGATGTTGATTTAGCAATCATAACTATTCCTTCCCCATTGGTAAACCCTGCCGTTAAAGAATGTGGTGAAAAAGGTGTTAAAAATATGGTAGTTATCACCGCAGGATTTAAAGAAGTTGGTGGAGAAGGAGCTAAATTAGAAGCTGAATTAACAGCACTTGGCGAAGAATATGGAATAAACATTATTGGACCTAACAGTTTAGGAATCACTGATTCACACACACCATTAAACGGATCATTTTCACAAATGATGCCGCCAACAGGAAATATTGCATTTATTTCCCAAAGTGGAGCAATGATGGTTGCAATTATTGATTGGAGTGTAACATCAGGCATTGGATTCAGTAAAGTAATCAGTTTAGGTAACAAAGCAGGAGTAACCGAAATAGAATTATTACAGTACTTAGCAGAAGATGATGAAACTGCAGTAATCATTTGTTACTTAGAATCTATTTCTGATGATGACGACTTTGTAAGAACAATGAGAGAAACAGCAGTTAAAAAACCAATCATCATACTCAAATCCGGTTCAAGCAGTGCTGGAGCAGAAGCTGCATCATCACATACCGGAGCATTAGCAGGTAGTGATTTAGCATTCGATACCGCATTCCACCAAGCAGGAATAATGCGTGTGGAAACCATGGCAGAATTATTTGATTTAGGTTTAGCATTCTCCAAAGCACCACTTCCAAAAGGTGACAATGTAGCCATTATTACCAATGCAGGTGGAGGAGGAGTTTTAACCGTAGACGCTATGGAAAAAGCAGGTTTGGAACTTGTTCAATTTGATGAAGAAACCACTGCAAAATTAAAAGAGTGCGTAACTGAAGAAGGAAGTGCAAAAAACCCTATTGATGTATTGGGTGATGCACCGGTAAGCAGATACAAAGAATCTCTTGAAATTGTCTTGGCTCATGACGAAGTTGACAGCCTAATCATCATGGTATGTCCTACCGCATCAGCAGATCCTGATGGAATTGCACAAGCAATCCTGGAAGAAAGAAAAGAATTTGACAAACCAATTATCGTTGTAAATATGGGTGGACCATCATTTGAAGCAGCAAACGAAGCTTTAAGAGCAAATGGAGTTCCAACATATGTATTCCCAGAAACTGCAGTAACTGCACTTGAAGCAATGACAAGATATGCCAAACTCGAAGACAGACAGTATGATGATGTCATTGAAAAAATTGATGATGTTGACAAAGATGCAGTAAAAGCAATATTCGACAAAGTAACTGCTGACGGAAGAGACACATTGCTCGGTAGTGAAGCTTATGCAGTAGCTGAAGCATATGGTATTTCAGCAGCACCTATCAAATTATCCACTTCCGCAGACGAAGCTGCAGAACTTGCCAGTGAAATGGAATTCCCGGTTGTACTTAAAATTGCATCCGATAAAATTTTACACAAATCCGATATCGGTGGTGTAAAAGTAGGAATTGAAAATGAAGAAGAAGCAAAAGCAGCATATGATGAAATCATTGCAAACGCTAAAGCTGCACACCCAGATATCATCCCAGATGGTGTTGAAGTGCAAAAAATGATGGATTCCGGTGAAGAAGTAATTGTTGGAATGATTAAAGACAAACAATTCGGACCAATGATTGCATTCGGTATGGGTGGAATCTACGTTAACCTTATTGAAGATGTTGCATTCAATTTAGCTAAAGGAATGAGTTCTCAAGAAATTGATGAACAAATTGAAAAAACCAAAGTATCCGAATTGCTTAAAGGATACCGAGGAGAAGCACCTTGTGACATCGAAGAAGTTAAACAAGCTATTAAAAGAGTAGCCAGATTAACTTTAGACTTCCCAGAAATTACCGAGTTAGACATCAACCCAATCTTCGTCTACGAAGAAGGTTCAAGTGCACTCGATATTAAAATCAAATTATAATTTCTCTTTGAGAAATTACCTCTTTTTTTATTTTTATTTTTGAAAATCATTTATGTGAGTTATATGAATGGTGAAATTGATTTAGAGCTTTATACTATTTCTATAATCAGATTAAACAATGCTTTAGAAAATCTGGAAAACACACCAATAACCGATGAAACAAAAGAAATGTTTAAAACCAGTTGCAATGACCTTAATGAATTGTATACCGACATTGTCAACGATTTGAACAATGAAGAAATCCAGTTTAGTGAATATTACTTATTTTTTGAAAATGGAAAGCAAATGTTTCCTCACTATATCAAAACTCTTGAAAGCATAGAAAATACTGAAATTAAAGATGAAATAAACTCGTTAATCAACATATTTAATAATTTAAGCAAAATAGCTGAAGCCTTTCCAAGCAAACAAGATTTGATAAAATGAATTTTAATTTAGAACGTATTGGAATTAACACCCAAGAAAGATATGAATGCATCTATACGACCATTGACAATGAAGGAAACAAAAACTCAGCAGCCATAGGCTTGAAGTATTTCGGGGATGACAACGTAGGCTGCAGGATATTCGAAGGCTCAAAAACACTGGACAACATCAAAAATACAAAAAGATATGTCGTCAACATTACACAAGACCCTCTAATTTTTACCAAATCAACAATCGATAAACTTCCAGAAGAATATTATACATATGATGAAGACAATGCCATCCTGAAGGATGCCGGATCATATATTATAGTCAATGTGGTTGATATACAAGAGCAAAAACCGGAAAATACACCAATCGACAATGATCAAAGCATTTACCTGATTAAAGGAAAAATTGAAGAAGTCATAGTTAATGATGAAAATATAAAAGCATTTAACAGAGGATTGTCCGGACTGATTGAATGTTTAGTTAACTTTTCAAGATACCAAATAGTCGATGAGGAAAAACGAGCCGTGTTTATGGAAAGAGTTATTGAAAACAATCGAATGATTAGAAGAATCGGCGATGAAAAAACAAAAAATGCTATGGAAATAGTCAAAAAAGAATACGAAAAAAATTAAAAAAAAAGCATAGTGAATAACTATGCTTGCCAGTACAATTTATCTTGAGGAACTGTACTGTTTAAAATACCCAATTTTACTTCAAGATTTTGGAAGGAATCCACATCTGCTTTGAAACTGTTATCAAGTCCAGAAATGAATGGGAAACTTTTCAATGAAAGAGCTTCCAAATCTGCATTGGAAACAATATCTTCAGGCAAGAGTTTTACAACTTCAGAAGTGTTGCCTGATTTAATATTATCGTTGATGAATTTTGTTGATTCATTGTGAATTTCAATAATATTTTTAGTTTCGTTTTCATGGTTTTTAATGAAGTCATCGGATGCAACAACCACACAACATGGATGGTTTGGTAAAATTCCAGATGAATTTTCTAAAACAACATTATTTGTATCATTTGCTGCGATACTTACATAAGGTTGGAAAGTAATAATACCATCAATTTGTTTGGTTTTTAAAGCATCATTCATGGAAGGAACTTTCATAGCTGAGACATTTAAATCTTTAATGGATAAACCGTTTTTGTCTAAGTAATTTGAAAGTAAAACATGTTGAATTGAAGCTTCACCAGGAGTTGCTATTGATTTGCCTTTCAAATCAGCTGCAGATTTAATTCCTGAGTCTTTAGTTACAACAATTCCACTACCTTCAGTTTGAGCAGAAGAAATAACTTTTACAGGAACCCCTTTTGCAACAGATGACAATACAGGAGCAATTCCAACGTATCCGACATCAACCTGACCACTAGCCATAGCAGTCATCAAGTCTCCACCATTATTGAACTGAACAAGTTCAACCTTAATTCCTTTTTTCTCATATAAACCTTGCTTCTCAGCTACAAACAATGCAGCATCGTGATCAGAAGGTAAATAACCTATTTTTACGGTGTTGTCTCCCCCACCTAAAAAATCAAAGAAGCCAGCACTTGCAGCACCCATTACTAAAAATGCAGCAAGAGCCAACACTAAAACAAATGTAATTTTCTTATTCATTCATAATCACCGTTAATTAATATAACTTTAATTACAGTACTAAATTTATATATAATCTATATAAATAAATTACTTCTAATTAAAGTTAACAATTGTTATATGAATCCCTTAAAAATATTTTATATTAAAATAGAATATAAATGTTTTGTTAAAAGAAAATTACTTTCCAACCAAGGCCACATTGAAATATTTCCTAAACTCTCCATCACTACAAATGTCCATATTTTTCAGATTGTCTACACTAATCTGCTTATTGTTTTTAGACAGTTCCATATGGGCATTAATATAGCCTCTTTTCCTTATTAGCCTCAATAACTTTTTACCGTAAGTTGAATCCGGATTTGAAATTCTCTCATGCATAAGATTTAGAGTATCAAATTCATTAATATCCAATGCATCACACATTTCATACATCTCGTCAACTATCTCAGAGGCCCACTGGCCAATAGATACCTCTTTTCCATCTTTCAGCAATCTCATTGAATCATCATATGCCCTTTCAGCAGTGTTTTCTTCATTTATTTTAGCTTCTTTTTGCCAAAATTCATAATCAGATTCTTCTTTAACCAGCATATATATTAAAAATAAATGTAAAAATGCCATGTCCTTTTTAACAAGCCCACATTTATAAAACGGATTAATGTCCAATGTCCTTATTTCAATATATTCAATCCCCTCATCATTTAAGGAATTCAATAAATCCTTAGGATTTTTCGGTTTTAGTCTGATTTGAGTATAGAGTTCTTTAGCTTCAGACAAATCTCCGTCCGCAATAAACCTGTTAATATCACCAGTAAATTCTTCAACCGAATCATATGAAGGATACAGTTCTTTTAGATTTTTATAGCCGCATGAAGCATTTCTAAATGAAGGTCCCCTAGTTGAATAGTAACTTCCGAAATCATCCCTGGCATCCATCAGATGAATGCAGTCATGAGAAAATGTCCTGTGTGATCCGATTGAACATCCGGTCAAATAAATAATCAGCCAGCAATATCTTAAATAATTTCTAGCGATTTTTAAGTAAATATCATTTTTAAATTCTTTAAAGGTTGCATTTGACTTTTCAAGGAAATATAATTTTTTTAGAAAGTTATCCGAAAATGAAAAGTTAAAATGGACTCCTGAAATCATCTGTTTTTTAACACCGTATTTCTTTGCCAAATCCTCACGATATTTTTGGTTATCGACACCATCTTCTGAGTACTGAGCTATTGGAATTCTGTCCCAATACGGCAAGATACACGGTATTGACTGAAACCAGAGGTATTCATCATCGGGAAGTGAAGCATTAACCAAATCGGCCAACAGTGAAAATGTGTCATATGCCTCATCAATAGTATTGAAGGTAGGAGTTATAATTTCAATTTGGCTTTCTGAAAAATCTGTGGTAATTACAGGATTGGTTAGTTTATCACCGAAAATAGCAGGATGCGGAGTTAATGAAAGCTTTCCATCTTCTTTAGCTCTTAAACTCTCCCATTCAATGCCAAAAGAACCTGCCAATATCTCATCAGAGGATAATCTGAGTAAATTTTTAAATTTCATCCATATCCCTCGAAAAATTAAATTACTTTATTCAAATTACCATAATCTCTAATGATCCTTTCCAAGTTAATTCCTTTGCGAATCATTGAGAGAATCTCATTTCCAGGATTTGTATGTTTTTTAATACGGGAATATAACGGATTTAAAAATAATTCCTCACCGATACCCCTTTCCTTAAGACCTGATGAAGACAAATCAACAATTTCTTTTGACAATTTACATAAATCCCTTTTATTGAATATTTTTGGAATATCTTCATGAATAAGGAGTTTTCTGAGTTCACCGGCTGTATATCCGTTATGGTATAATGAATGATCATTTTCAATTATTTCTTCCAGTTCATTTAATTTATCTTTCAGTCCCAAATGGAAAGCTGCAACACACATTGAGTCTTTAATAGGCTGAGTGCATATACTTCTGAATTCAACAGTGCCTCTAAATGTTAAATTAATAAATTTAAAAGGCCTTAAATATTTAATATCATTTATAGAAGGCTTAACGTCTATTTCATGATACTCTCCATTGCTGTAAATTTCCCCACGGACATATTCCTTCTGGAAATAATCAAGCAGATTCATTGACGGGAAATTGATATACGCACCATCGCGCATTACACAGTAGATATTCAGGGATTCAAGATAGGATTGCAGTTCATCAATATCCTTAAAATCAACATCATACATTCCGATATTGTGAGGATTTACACCATGAGTTGAATATTCCCAAAGATAATCCCTAAAACATATTAAATCATTATTTTCTCCAAACAAAACTGAATTGGAAAAAAGCAATGCCTTGATAGGTTCAAGCTTTGAAAACACATTAATGGTTTGAATCAAGTCATCCTTGTGAACATCAAGCTGAACCTGTGAAGCGGAGGAAAACATTCCATATTCAGGATATTTATGAAAAGCCAAAGGAATATCTGAATAGTTTTTAAATGACTTCAAGTGGTGATAAAGCATCAGATATCTTTCAGATGGAATTGGCTTATTCAAATTGTATTTGCGATATGGATTGATTCCCATTCCAGTCAATGTATGATTAAACTCTTCAAAGGATTCCTTAACAAAGGAGTAGTATTCACAGAAACGGTCATTGATTGTAAACAAATCCTTTTCCTTGCCCATTGCAAATTCAATATTATTGTAAGAACAGTCATAGCAGACTATATCATCAGTATCGGGATTTTTTAAAGAAAAGACATTACCTTCATAATCTATTCCATCATCTTTAAAATCTGTGTAATGCTTTTTAAATTTATCAGTGACATCATGAACAATACTGAAATCTACAGCTTCTTTATTCAAGTTAACGATTGGAATTTCAATTTCGATACCTATGAAATCCTTTTTCTGATTTGTTGGTTTTATGAATTCGTCATATAATTTATTTCTGATAATTTCCTTACCAATCATTTACTCACCTATTGGATTGTTTTTAAAAACTCTTCAATGGTTTTTTCATGTTCTTCTGTGAGAACAAACTCATTTTCATGCTCTTCACTTTCAAATATGATTTCACCATCAATTAATCCAAATAATTTATTCAATTCAACGACTTTCCAGTTTTCATCATCATCCAGAGGTGTTGAAGCAACCAAAAAGCCTTCATCACTTTTTAAGTAGTATAAAGAATCTTTCATATTAGAATGAATATAAGTTAAATCCCCATCATAAATCATTAAATTAAGCTTATTGTTCTTTGAGAGATCTTCGACAATACCCTTCAATAAGTTAAAACGTTCCTTGATTGTAGACGGAGCATTTTTTGATTTTTCAAACTGATTGACTTTATCAATTATATAAAGAAGTATCCGCTCAGAATCAGTGTCCCCATTTTCCCTATCCATATACTTATCAAGTTCAGGATAATCAAAAATGGTTCCATTATGAATTAACATCCAAGAACGATTATTATCATCAGCTTCTATAAAAGGGTGGCAATTGGGAGATATTATTTCACCAACCGTAGCTAACCTGATATGAGCGAATACATTTTTTCCAACAACAGGGTTGGACAATATATCCTTTAAATGTTGACTACATGTTGCTTTTATTGGTTCTTTATTTATAACAAATTCATCGGATTGCATAGTTGCTAATCCCCATCCATGCGGATGTTCTTCAGAGTGATTATAAAAACATTCTAAACATTTATTAATTTGTTTTGGCGTATTCGAATTAAAACAAAAAATTTCACACATATATTATCCTCCTATTACTGGTTATCACAATTGTTATATTATGATAACATGTGTTATGTAACTAATAGTATTTAAAAGTATCCTTGAAAAAACAGAAAAAATAATCGGATAATATTATTTATATATCAAATTACCAAACTATTATTAACTAAAAAAATATATTAAAGGTTGTCATATGGTAGCAGAAAAGATTACGCAATGCATGAAACCCCATGGCGAAGAAGGCAAGCAAACAATTGAAAATATGAATGAAAATCACAGGGAAATCTCAAAATTTGCATTTGAATGTGTTAATGTCAATATCGATGCCAAAATTTTAGACATTGGCTGTGGAGGAGGAGTCAACATTGAAAAATTCCTCAAGTTAACAGGCAATAATGTTGATGGACTGGATTATTCGGAAGTTTCAGTGGCAG
Source organism: uncultured Methanobrevibacter sp. (assembly GCA_900319985.1). Lineage (GTDB taxonomy): Archaea > Methanobacteriota > Methanobacteria > Methanobacteriales > Methanobacteriaceae > Methanocatella. The sequence goes on from ONQL01000002.1 coordinate 33,146, forward strand.
CATCCATAAAACAAAACAAAAAATCAGTGGATAACGGACGATGCAAAATCATTCAAGCAGATGTGAGCAATATGCCGATTGAAAATGAATCTTATGATTTGGTATCTGCATTTGAGACAATTTATTTCTGGCCAAATATACAAGAAACATTTAAAGAAGTTTCAAGAATCATCAAACCAAACGGACATTTCATGATAGCTCAGGGAACTGACGGAAATCATCCCGACGATGAAAAATGGTTAGCTACCGTTGAAGGAATGAAAGTTTACACATCCCCACAATTGGAAAAATATTTACTTGATGCGGGATTTAGTGAAGTTGAAAGTTTTAAAAAAGAAAATGATTATATTATGGTAGTTATTGCTAAAAAATAACTACTATCCACCATATATAATTTGAACCAATTGAATTTCATCACCGTCTTCAATTACACTCTCCTCAATGGACAGCTCCCCATTTTGTTTTGCAACAATTGTCTGGGAAGATAACTCCAGATCATCCAACAGATTTTTTATAGTGTAATTTTCTTTTAGCTGTCTTGTTTCATTAATATCTTTAAACTTTAAGTTAAAATTCATCGAAATTCTCCAATATTTTAATTATTAACAATTGTTATATTGCTTTCTTTATTTTTAAAGATTTCTATTGAAAAACATCAAAAACACATTACAAAATGCAAATAATCATTTCACCTTAGGAAAATATTCCAATTTAAAAAATTCAAAATATTTATATAGTAATTGATACCAATTTAACTTTATGGAAAAAATAACTATTGTTATATAGTTTTATTTCGAAGAGATTCTTAATTTTCCATACTCTCGGGCAATATTTAAAAAGACATAACTGGTAAAAGTGGCAAATAAATAATTTCCCATTAGATTGTTCAATAACATCCAAAATACCATGTTATAACTAAAAAAAAAGTATTGGGTTCAATATTACTCCTTAAATATTAAACTCACTTTTTGAACCCAAATATAAATTAAGAGTATCTATTAAATGCTCTTAAATTATTTAAATTTAAGAAAACAAACCAATATATAGATAAAATGAAACTAGAAGAAAAAATTAATATTGTTGAAAATATTTTAAAAGATAAAAAAGTTGCAATTGGATTTTCCGGTGGAGCTGATTCTACATTGATAGCTTATCTATCTTCCAAATTTGCAAAAGACACTTTAGCTATCACTATCGATAATCACATACTGCCGACAGATTTTATTGAGAATGCCAAAAAAGCAACTGAGTCTTTTGGAATAAAACATGAAATAATCGATATTAATTTTTATGAAGACAGTGCATTTTTATCAAATGATTCCAGTAGGTGTTATGCCTGCAGAGACTTAATGTATACCCAAATTGAACAATTGGCCAAAAAAAGAGGATTTGACTTTATTTGCGACGGAAACAACATCAGTGATTTGGTGATTGATAGGCCTGGAATATTAATAACATATAAAAAAGGCTTCAAAACACCATTCATTGATGCTAAATTAACATCCAAAGAGATTCATGAATACTTAAATAAAAACAATATCTCCTATTCAAAGTCAACAACCTGTCTTGCAACTAGAATTCCTACAGATACTCCAACAACTTATGAAAAAATTAAAAGAATCAGTTATTGTGAGGATTATATTCTAGCGAATACTGACTGTGAAATTGTTAAAGTTAGAGACAATGGGAAATTTGGTATTATTGAAGTAGATAATTTAGATGAAATTACAAAAGAGAATAAATATAATCAAATTAATGATGAATTAAAAAGACATGGATTCAAAAAAGTTGCTTTAGATTTATCACAAATCGATGATGATGAATACATTGATATTGATTATGATAACAGTTCCTTTTCATACCAATTACCATATACAATAAACCTTGAAAATACCAAAAAACAATTAGGCGATGAAATCATTTCTGAATCAAAAGATGAAATTAACCTTGAACACATCTCCATTTCTGAAAACGGATTAATCGAGGGACATGATTTGGAAAGTTATGAAATTGCATTAGATACATTTATGGAGATATTGCCAAGACTTAGAAGAAATATTTAGGTGATGAAATGCCAACAAGATACATCGGTGATGGATACTGGGAAATAGCTTCCCGTCAAATGAGTATTGTAACAAGAAGTGAACAGGAAAGATTCAAAGATGGAAAAATCACAGTTATCGGCTGTGGAGGAATTGGTGGAGAAACCATAGAAATGCTTGCCAGAATGGGAATTGGAGAACTTGTGTTAGTCGATAAGGATGCATTTGATTTATCCAATTTAAATAGACAAACCTTAGCAACAATTTCCGATTTGGGTCTTGATAAAAGTGCAGTAGCTGCAGAAAAGGTAAGATTAATCAATCCATACGTTAAAACTACCATTTTCAATGAACATGTCGATCAAAGCAATATCGGAAAAGTAATTGGAGACTCAGACATCGTTATTGACGCTTTGGATAACGTATTGACAAGAGTCATTGTTTCAAGAGCCGCCAAAGAAAAAGGAATTCCATACATTCATGGAGCAATTCACGGTACATTGGGTCAGATTACAGTATTTTTACCTAATAGTAATAAGACATATGAAGAAATGTTTAACCTACCTTCTATCGGTCATGAATTAGATGATGAAACAATTGACGCTTTAAAAAATGTAACTTCAGGAGTGCCTCCCGTTATTGGACCAACACCAAATTTAATTGGATGTCTTGAAGCATTTGAAGCTTATAAAATAATAACTGGAGTCGGAAAAGTTACCGTAGCTCCAAACATATTAACATTCGACTTATTAGATTTAAGTTCATTTTCATTAGATGAACTTTAAATCATCTATTTTTCTAAATTTACCCTTTCCGGTGCTGTATATACAGTAAATCTATTATCACGAACAAAACCAATCACAGTAATATTCCCTGCACGAGCTACATCAATACCTGATGATGCCGGTGCGGCATTTGAGATAATGATTGGAATTCCAACACGAATCACCTTTATCAGCATGTCAGCAGGCATTCTTCCACTATATGAAATATAGCATTTTGAAAAATCATATCCTTCCTTTGAAGCAGCCCCAATAACCTTGTCAACCGCCACGTGACGGCTCACATCTTCACGAATTATAATGTTATCATCATATTTTAGCTGAGCAACATGCACCCCTGCAGTCTTTTGCCAAATTTTTGCCTCATCGGTTAAATGTTCCATATCCTTAATTATTTGAGTTGCATTAATTTTTAAATCAGAATTGTTTGGCTCAATGGTCTTTAATTCTGACCTTATCCCACCTGCATTATCCGAGTTCACACCCTGATACTCTAAAAGTCTGCAAACGCAGGCATGCTCACAGTTCCCTTTTCTTTCCTGAACAATGCCTTCCTGTTCCATGTCTTCTTCAGGGTCGTGTGAGAGTTTTGTTGAAACCAACACATTAGTTCCGTCGAGTTTGATTGATTCAATATCAGAATAATCCTTAATCAAACCTTCTCCAAGACAGTATCCTATAGCAAAGTCTTCTAAATCTTTAGGATATGTTGAAAATTTTCTTGGAGGCAAATAATCTATAAACAAATAAGTATATTCATCATCGACACTGTTTTCTTTAATGATATTATAATCCCCAGCTTTCCATTGGATAACTTCAGTTTGTCTTAAAAATTCCATTTTTTCAACTCCAATTATAAATATTAACAATTGTGATATTTATAGTTTAAAAGTGAAAACAAGTAGATTAACTAATTCTTACCAAATCGTTGAAATCTTAAAATAATTCTTTTTCAGCCAGATATTTTCCTGTTAAACTTCCAGGGGCGTTTATAATGTCATCCAAATTTCCGCTGGCTAAAATTTCACCACCCCAATTTTCATCATCTATTCCAATATCAATAATATAATCCGCATTAGCTATTAAGTCCAAATCATGTTCAATAACAATAACAGTTGCTCCTCTGTCAATCAAATTATCCAAAACATCAATTAAGACCTTGACATCCAACGGATGAAGACCTATTGTCGGCTCATCAAAAATAAAGATTGAATTCTTTTGGGATTTTCCAATTTCCGATGCCAATTTAAGCCTTTGTGCTTCTCCACCGGACAGGCTTGGAGTAGCTTCACCCAATGTCAGATACCCCAATCCCAAATCAGACAGCTTTTGCAGTTTGGAGGTTACCTTCTTAAGACCAAACAGTTCTTCGAGAGCTTCATCTATTGTTAATGTCATGATGTCTGCAAGAGACAGACCATTGAATTTTGTTTTTTCAATATCTCCATTGTATCTTGTCCCTTCACAGTCCGGACAGGTCATCTCCACATCAGGAAGGAACTGCACATCCATAGAAACACTGCCAGTTCCATTGCATGTTTCACACCTTAATTTTCCAGTGTTGTATGAAAAATCAGCCGTTTTATATTCATCAGACAATTTGGAAAACTCTCTTCTCAAATCATCAAGGACCTTTGAATATGTTGCAACGGTACTTCTCACATTCTTTCCTATGGGAACGCTGTCAATCAAATCAATTTTTTTAATATCTCCACATTCCAAATCATGAACATCTTCAGGCAAATTTTCATCATTAATATATGCTTTAACTGCAGGATAAAGAGCTTCTAGAAGCAATGTTGTTTTTCCACTTCCCGAAACACCAGTTACAGCAGTCAACTTACCTTTTGGAATCTGAACATTCATTGGCTTTACATTATGAATTTCAGAGGTTTTTATGTTAATGAATCCATTATCAAAAACATCCCCAGATTTATTTCTTATAATGATTTTTTCGGAATTTGACAAAAATGGTGCAATCTGTGACGATTCATCAGCTTTGATTTCATCAAGAGTTCCCTGCGCTATGATATTTCCGCCATCTGCACCTGCAGTTGGACCCAATTCAACCATATAATCCGCAATACTTAATATTTTTGTATCATGGTCAACCAAAACAATTGAATTTCCATCCTCAACCAATCGTCTTATAACGCTTATCAGTCCATTGACATTATCCGGATGCAGACCGATTGACGGTTCATCCAAAACATACAATACTCCGGTTGTATGATTTCTTAAGGTTTTGGCAAGTTGCATTCTTTGAAGTTCACCTGTAGACAAGGTATTTGCAGGCCGTTCAAGCGAAATATAGCTTAAACCCAAATCAAGTAAAATATCAGCATTGTCCATGAATTCATCTAGAATATTTTCAGCCATCGGCCTGACATTCTCCGGAAGCTCATCTACGACATTCTGAATCCATATAACCAGCTCCTTGAGATTCATCTTACAGGCTTCAGCAAGATTAATCCCACCCAAAAGAGTTTCACGAGCTTTGGAGTTGAGTCTTGTTCCGCAACAATCAGGACAGACCTGTGTTGTTAGATACTTATTAATCCTTTGAAGTCCCTTTTCCGTTTTTGCTTTTTTAAGGGCTTCCTCTACGGCCTTATGGGCATTTCTATATTCTGCATTCAATTCAAATAACTTACCGTTTTTGGAAGGGATGTTAATGTATCTTTTAACTGCAGGGCCGTTGTAGACAATGTCTTTTTCCTCATCGGTCAAATCTTTAAACGGAACATCGATTCTAACACCCAGCTCTCCTGCAACATGATACATCCATGAAATGCCGAACATGTTCCATGACTCGACTGCACCATCCTCAAGAGTTTTTGTTTCATCACCAACCAATGTGGAATCATCAATACCTCTAATAAATCCATTTCCGCTGCATGTGGGACATGCTCCATCTGAGTTGAATGCATATTCCTCTGCACCCAAACCATAGAATTCTTCACCACAGACAGGACATACAATAGGAATTTCACGAGCCACATTCACAGTTGGCTCCTGCAGGTGACCATTCGGACAGGTGTAGCTGCCACATCGGGAATATAATAATCTTAATGAGTTTAAAAGTTCTGTTGATGTTCCAAAAGTTGACCTGATATTTGGAACATTAGGACGCTGATGGAGCGCCAGGGCTGCCGGAACATACTGTATCAAATCAACCTGCGCCTTTTCCGATTGTGAAATTCTTCGACGAGTATATGTTGAAAGAGCATCCAAATATCTTCTAGATCCTTCAGAGTACAGTACACCCAACGCAAGTGAAGATTTCCCGCTTCCGGAAACTCCAGAAACAGCCACAATCTTTCCAAGAGGAATGTCAACATCAATATTTTTCAAGTTATGAACTTTAGCTCCACGAATGATAATCATGTCCTGATACATGATTTAACATTTGCTTTTGAAGTATAATAATCTTGTCAAAGATAATTGTTAATAACCTTCATCATCAAAGAATTTTTTAACCTTCAAGTAAAATTCTTCACTGGAAAATCCAAAATCATCATTAAAAGATTTGTAAGCCAGTTCACAATCCTTAACCAAGTCAAATTTAAAATCAGGGCATTTATTGAATAATTTTTTAAAACAAGTTTTAGAATATTCAGACAATGGTACCTCTTCATAAGGGATTTTATCGATAATCATCTTCATTGAACTGGAAAGAACAGTAAATTGCAGAGCTGAAACATATGCATCATAATACTCCCCATAATCCAGATTAACATCAAAATAAATCATGAAATTAACAAGCACATGAGAAACCCAAATTATGGAATTCGGTTCAAATTTTTCCAATTGCAAATCCGTAAATTTAAAAAGCAAATCAGGTAAACCCATACTTTCATTATCTTTACAAAATTCCATAAACTCTTCAAAAGAATAATTTGTAAGATAGCTAAGATAAGCATCCTTAAATTGCTCATCACAGGGATATTTTTTAATCTTTTTTAAATCTTTGCGTCTCAATATTTTTGGATATGTAAACATGGAAATCATTACTCATCTAATTACCGAAACCATTGAACAATCATTGGATTTGAATATTTCCAGTTCAAATCGTGCTAATCATTTAATAGTTGAGAGTAATCTAAAATTAGTTCTTTTATCTGATAATATGTTCTCGCAGAATTATATCATGAAAAAAATAGTGTAAAAAAAGAATTATAATAATTCTTTTCTTAAATCAATTGTGTCTTTCAAATCTGGTCCGGTTGAAATAATAGTTACCGGAACACCAGTTTCGGTTTGAATATCTTCAATGAAAGCCTTGGTTTCAGCTGAAAGCTGATCGTAGTCTTGAACACGAGCACAGTCAAATAATTTATCAACACAAGTTAATGCAATTTGGGTTGCACCGTTTATTCTGCATGATTCTTTAGCAAGTTCCATGTCAAAGTAACCTATTCTTCTACGTCTTCCGGTTACAACACCATATTCCTCAAGACCTTTTCTTTCTGCTTCTTCCTGAGTCATTTCAGTTGGAAATGGTCCTTCCCCAACACGGGAAATATATGATTTAAATACATTAATGACTTCATCTACTTTAGTTGGTCCGACACCGACATCCGCAGCAAATGTGGACGCTGTAGTGTCCTTACTTGTTACGAACGGATAAGACCCATAGTAAAGTGAAAGGGCGAAACCTTGTGAACCTTCAATAAATACATTTTCACCATTATCTATAGATTCATTGACTTCGAGAGATACATCAGTAATATACTCCTCAAGTTCAGGAGTGTCGCATGCCAACCCTATAGTTCTCATTACGCGATCGGAATTAGCTGGTCCGCAACCTGAACCTGTACTTCCTATTTTTTTAGCTAAATGTTCTGAAGCCTTATCTCTTGACATGTGATCCTCAGTAATTATAGCACATCTAGGGTCAACACACATTCTTTCTTTTACATTATATTTTTTTAAATCCTCAAATTCTTTGAATAACACATCAGGATTTACTAAAACCCCAGCACCAATCATGAGTTTAGCGCCAGTATGTACAAAACCTGATGGGGTTAATCTTAAACCATATTTTTCTCCATTAAATTCAACAGAATGCCCTGCATTTGGCCCAACTCCTGCACGAGCAATAATATCTGGTTTATCAGTGTCACAAAGGTAAGTAATACATTTTCCTTTACCTTCATCACCCCATGCTCCACCGACTAAAATACTACAAGTCATTTAATAACTCCTTAAAATTAATATTATATGAAAATTAAAAAATTTTCGTACCATCTTATATTTTATCATTAATTATTAAAAAGCTTTTGCAATTATTTATAAATAAGATATATATTAAAAATATAATATGAATATATTAATATATCAACGAAACTTAAGGTAATTGCATGCATGTTGAAAGACAGTATAGGGAATTAGAAAAAATAGAAGAAATTAAGGTATACAATGTAAATACTCTCGATTTCTATCAAGAAGCTCCCCGAGTTATGAAACCCGATAAAGTCCGTTTTAGCAACATTATGAAACATGTTCCCACAGATATCGATGTTTTTTTACCAGTGAATGAAGGGGAAGACTTCATAATTGAAAGAGTGGGTTGGAATATATTACAAAGGGCCAATATTAACCTTGAAGATGTGGAATACAGATTATTAAGCCAATGCTCTCCATTTTTTTATGACATTTTAATTGATGATTTAAGAGAAGTCTATAAAACCGGAGAAACAAAGGCACTGAGAATTTTTTACTATATCAGTGACAGAGTGAAAACTTTAGCCAATGTCCACATTCTTCGTGATGGAGAGGAAGTTTATTTGATTTCTGACTTTAAGGAAACCAAACTTGAACCGGACATAAGTGCTGAAGAGCAAAAAAAACAGGACAATGAGAATAAAGCCAGTTTAATTGAATATTTCTCACAAACCGGAAGTTATTACAAATCACGAGACGAATATGTCTGGACCCCAGGTATTTACAACATCATAAACCGTTCCAAAGAACCTAGGGATTCATATTATAATATTATTTTTGATTTAGTGATTCCTGAAGATAAGCCATTGGTTGAGGAATTGCTTGAAACTATGAGTCCCGAAACTGACACTTATGAAAACATTATTAGAATTTCAACACCAGGAGGCCATATTAAATATTTGGACACATACCTATATTCCAAATTTGATGAAAATGGTGAAGAAATAAGTCATTATGGATTATTTAAGGATGTCAGTGTTGATTCACACAAACATATGACCAGACCTGTTGATTTCATGTTAAACGGCTTTAACCACAATTCCAAATTATCACTACTCGTGGAACCGTTAAGTAAAAGATATGAATTTAGTGAAGGATTTTATAAAATAATTGAAATTCCGAAAAAAGATTATATTCACAGTGAAAAAATTATCGAAAATATTGCTGAGCCGGAAGCAAGAGACAATATCATGAAATTAATTAACGGTGAACTTGAAGAGGTAAATGAAATCATTACATACAATATCAACGGCAATGAAGAAAACCAGAAAATTTGCGAATTATTTATTGAAAGATTCACTTATGGTAATAAAACCCACAGTATCGGATTTTTAACAGATGTTACTATTGCACGTCAAAAGCAAAAGGAACTAGTCGAATCAAATGCGACAAAAAACATTTTAATTAAAGAAGTTCACCACAGAGTGAAAAACAACCTACAAGTGTTAAACAGTTTCCTGAATCTTGAAAGAAGAGCATACGGAAGTAACCCAAACAAAATTCTGGACAATATGCAGGCACGTTTATCTTCACTCGCATTACTTCATGAAAAAACTTACAACACAACTGATTTTATAAACATCAACCTTAAGGATTATATTATTGATCAAGACACAACTCTTCAAAACCTATTTACAACCAAAGACATTCATTTTGAATCAGATATTAATGAAGAAATCCATTTATCAATGGAAATAATCACACCATTACTTTTGGTTATTGACGAGTTAACAATGAATGCAATTAAGCATGCATTTCCAGATGAAAATCAGGAAGATAAAACTATTTATAAAAAAATCGATTATGTGGATGAAAATATTTGTGAGTTAATCTTAAAAGACAATGGAGTTGGAATTGAAAACCCTGAAAAACTTGTAAACCATAATTTAGGTTGGGAAATCATCATGAGTTTAACCCGCCAGATTAACGGTAAAATTGAAATATTGGACTTAGATGTTGGAACAGGATTTAAATTAACATTTCCAAAAACTTTTAATTATGAATTAAATGGGGATGAATAGAAATGAGAATACATAAAGAGTATCGGAGACTGGAAAATATTGAAGAAGTGAATATCTATGATGTTCATGAAAAAGAATTTTATCGAGACGCTCCGAAAGAGTTTGATATGGAAAAAATTCCATTCCAAGAGGTTATGAAAAATATCAAAACAGATGTTAACATATTCTTGCCATACAATGACGGAAAAGATTTTATCATACATGGACTGGGAAATAATGCTCTTAAAAGAGGTAATATTACTCAGGAAGATGTTGAAGGAAGATTATTAAGTAAAAGTTCCCCCATGTTCTTTCAACTTTTATATGAAGCCCTTTTTGAAGTTTATAAAACTCGTGAAACAAAGAACATGCGATTCTTATATCATCACAAAGAGAAATTAGCCAGACTGACAAATGTTAAAATAATCTATGAAATGGGAAGAGTATTCCTTCTTTCTGACCATATTGATACAAGTGAAAGCAGCTTATACATTTCTGATGAAGAAAAACGTGAAGAAGACAAAGCCAATTTAATAGAATACTTTGCTCAAACTGGAAGTTACTATAAAATTAACGGAAAATATTCCTGGACACAAGGTATTTACAATATAATTAACCGTCCTAGAGACGAATATGACGAATATTACAATATTGTTTTTGATTTGGCAATCCCCGAAGATAAGCCATTGACCGAAAAAATTATTAAAATTATGGATTCCGGCACATCCCATTATGAGTCCATTATCAGAATAAGAACCAATGACGGAACATTAAAATATGTTGAAATCAATTTATACTCAAAATTCGATGAAAAAGGCAATCTAATCAGCCGTTATGGATTAATGAAAGATGTGACCACATACTCACATGACAAAATAAGAAGACCTGTTGACTTCCTATTGAGCGGTTTTAAAAATAGTAAAAAATTAGCTTTGCTCATTGAACCATTAAATACCAAACAATATGAATTCTCACAGGGTTTCTATCATTTAATTGAAGAGGACCCTGAAGAGTATCGTCATTCCAGAGCAGTAGTTCAAAATATTGTGGAAGAAGATGTTATCAACAACATATTGCAGTTGGTTGATGGTCAAATCAATGAACTTGAAGAGTCATTTACATATAATGTAAAAGGTAACGAAAACAATCAAAAAATTTGTGAAATTTACTTGGAAAGATTCGAATTTGGTTCCGAATCACACAGTATCGGATTTTTAACAGACGTTACTGAAGAAAGAACAAAACAACTGGAACTTATGGAAGCCAATGAACATCAAAAAGTATTAATTAAAGAGGTTCACCACAGGGTGAAAAACAACTTACAAGTACTAAACAGTTTTCTGAACCTTGAAAAAAGAGCATACAGAGATAAACCAACTATTATTATCGACCATATGCAATCCAGATTATCATCTTTAGCAATTCTTCATGAGAAAACATACAATACCACAGACTTTAAAAACATCAATCTTAAAGAATACATCGAAGACCAGGACGGCCAATTAAGAAGTCTGATTGGTTTAAGAGAGGGTATTGAGTTTGAATCTGATGTTGATGGAGACTTGGTTTTGACAATTGAGGTCATTACACCATTATTATTAGTGATAGATGAACTAACCATGAATGCAATAAAACATGCATTCCCAGATAAAAGTAAACCTAACAAAAAGATTATCAAAAAGATACATAAAATCGATAATGAAACAGCAGAATTGATTCTTCAGGATAACGGTGTTGGAATAGATGATCCGGATAAGATTACTAAAAATCTCGGATGTGAAATTATCAAAAATCTGACAAAACAATTAGACGGCCACATTGAATTATTCCAACATGAAAATGGAACAGGATACAAATTAACATTCCCCATTTACATGTCACACACCATTGAAGGATAATCATTTAATAGAATAAAAAATTAATTTAAACTAAATTATTTAAATAAACAGATACAAACATAATTAAGTGAGTGAAAAAAATGAGCGAAAGAATATTAATTGTAGAAGATGAAGCGATTACTGCATTGGATTTGAAATATAGTTTGGAAGATTTAGGATATGAAGTTATTGACACAGTTGACACAGGTCAGGACGCGATAGATGTTGCTGCAGAAAAAGTACCTGATGTCGTTTTAATGGATATTAAATTAAAAGGAGATATGGAAGGTATTGAAGCAGCTGAAGTAATATCTGAATTAAGAATACCCGTCATTTATTTAACTGCAAACACCGATACAGATACTTTTGAAAAATCTAATGTGAAAGAATCTTATGCATTTGTTTCAAAACCATATGACATTAATAAATTAGATAAAACTCTTAAAATAACAATCAATAGAGCTAAATTAGAAGAAAACAAACTTAATGATGCAAGTGGATTCAAATAGATTCAAATGACTGAGTTACAATTAATTGAAGGCAAACCTAAAATATTTGCCATCAGTTCTGAAGAGATGATACTGTATCAAATTGAAAGTTATGTTGAAAACTATGATTACAAATATGTGGGATCAGCATCTGAAAAAACAGAGATTTTCAAAAAAATAGATGAACTGTCCCCAAATCTCATATTTTTAGATACTGAAGAAGAAGGATTGGATTTACTTGAAACAGCAACTGATTTAGAAATATTTAACGTTCCAGTAATCATTATAGTTGGAGCCCTCTTTGACAATACCATTGACAAATTATTGATGAGTAACCATTATAGTTATCTGCTCAAACCACTTGATGAAGACGAATTGCAAAGAGCTATGGCTGTATCACTTAAAAAACATGAGCAGAACATATTAAGTGTTCAGACAGCTCAAAGGAAAATGCAGGAAAAAAATACAGAACTCCTAGTTGAAAAATCAGATTCAAGTTTTCTTTTAATTCTTTGTATTGCCTTAATCATAATAGCTATATTAAGCAGGAATGCAACATGGCTTCAATGGGTACTTTTAATACCTACATTGGCCATGCTTATAAATACAATTGCAAGTTTAAAAAAACAGAAAGAGGTCACTGAATATGAAGAAGATGACCTGCTTTTATAAGCATTTTTATTCCTGCACACAACGAAGAACATACTATTGAATCAACTGTTAGAAGTGTTTGTAGCTCAGAATATACCAAACATGGAGAATCAAATTTTGAAGTTATCGTTGTTAATGACGGATCTACCGACACAACCGGAGAAATCCTATCCAAATTAAAAGAAGAAAATCCAGAGCTCAGAATTGTTACAAGACACCCTCCACGATCAGGAAAAGGTAAAGGATTTGTTTTAAACGATGCATTGACATTATCAAAATGAGAAGTCATTGGTGTTTTTGATGCGGATACACAAATCAAGACAGATTTCTTAATGACAATTGTCCAATACCCCAATGGAGACAAAATTGAAGGTGTGCAATCAAGAGTTAAAATGTGGAACAAAAATGAAAACTTTTTAGCCCGTATGCAACATGTTGAATTTGCAAGTTTTGGAAATACATTGATTGGAAAAGATAATCTTGATTTTACCGGATTTTTAGGAGGAAATGGACAATTCGTAAGAAAACAGTCAATCATAGACTGTGGTCGCTGGGACGGTTTTGCAGTAACCGAAGACTTAAATTTAGCAATTAAAATTATTCTTAAGGGTGGAAAAATTCGTTACTGTGGTGAATGTGCAGTATATCAAGAGGCAGTAACAACATGGAAAGCTTTTTTCAGACAAAGAGTTCGATGGGCAATTGGTAACTTTGAAACATTATTTGTATATTTGCCTCAAATCATTAGGGCAAAAATACCTATCGGAAAAAAATACAATATTCTGGAACATATTTCATTTTACAGTTTCAATTTATTAATATCCTTCGGATTTGTAATTACAATACTTAATGCTATTTCCTGGTTCATATTCAATGGTGCAACAGTTATCAGAATGGAAGCACCGTTTATTGTTGGAATATTATCAATGTTTGCATTTTTCCCAGGAATTTTACTTGCTCTTTCAAGGGACCGCCCTACTGCTTTAGAATATGTTAAAGACCTTGTAAAATATTATATTTACTGTTTCCATTTAATTCCATTATTCTTCATTACAATGATAACAATGCTTACTAGAAAAGAAAGAAAATGGTCTAAAACAGAACATAACGGAGGCGAACAATGAGAAAAGGAGACATAATACGTGGAATAGTTCTTGTAATTATTATTCTTTTCTTTGCAACAAATATCAATGGAATCAATAGTTTCTTAAGTGTTCACAGTGATAAAACTATCGATTTTGACCATAGTTCAACCATTGTACCGCAAGCATGGAATACCACAGATGAACTGAACTTAGCAAATGAGTCTAAAACTCCTCATGCAATTACAAATAAATATGTGTATATTGACCATTGGGATGATTGGCCCGAAGATCATATCACATCAATTTCGGAGGCGAAATTTGAATCCATGGAAAAAGGAGGATATAAAGTTATTAAAACTGAAAATTCCACTGCCAGCGGAGTACCAGTTTCAAAACAATATTTCTCAAATCCTTCAAGAGATACAAATGTGACCTGGAACCATATTGGTGTCAACTATGTTTTCCATAAAGAGGACACAAACTACCTAATACAGGTGCATTATTTCACAACCCAGGATTACAACAACACTACATTTTTAAAAGAGATAGATGATTGTGTTGAAGATGATATGAGCAATATCCACAACAATCAACATAACGAATTTATCTCAGGTGTGAGAGATGTTTACAATTTCATAATATCTCACACATAATCTTTTTATTCAAAAGACGAGTGAAAATTTAATAACTTATTTTTAAAAAATAGACAATAATCAATCGTTTAATTAAAATAATTAAATGAAAAATAAAAAAGTAAAAGAAATTATTCTTTAGGATACATCAATGGATGATTTTCACACATTGGATTTTTTATAATATTCCTTTTCAAATGATATTTCAAGAAATAAAGCATCCACTGGTTAGATAATTCCCTTAAAGACGCATCATCCAATTTTTCATGTTTTGTGAAAAAATCAAGCTGATTTCCGCCAACAACAATAGCTATCTCTTTTGTTTTTATTAACATGAAAAAATCACATCTAATATTGTGAATATTGAAGTCTTCTACAACAGATATGCTTTTTTCTTTTTTATAGTCATAGAAGAAATTATTGAGGTACTCAAAGTCAACAAATCTTATATCCTCAACATCAAGCAAAACATATTCGCTTAAAAGCTGACTTTTAAAATTGTATTTAGATAAAAATTCAATATCCCAAATATTATTATAAAACACTGTGAAAAAGGAATCAACTGCAAAACGAACTGTAAGAGTAAAATCTTCAGTTTCTTTAGGGATTCCAAGTTCAACATCCTGAAAATCCATATAAATTGAATCCTGAGATATTTCAATTGAAGTTAATTTACCTGAATTAATAATTACTTCCCTAATTAATTTAAGTGATCTTCCGTTCATTTTTACCCCTTTGTAAAATTATCATAAGCTCCTTCAATTTCAAACTCTTTTTCATCATCATAAGATTTATCCCATTCAAAAGGATTAATTTCAATTTGATTATTAATAGTTCCATCCCAATTGATTTCAAAATTTTCAGATTTCAGAGAATTGCAAACAATTTTGCCAATATCTAAAGCTTTATTCTCATCATTTTCAAAATCTCCAAAAGTGATTTTTAATTTATTTTCTAAGATGGCCTCTTCAACATCTTCAAAAGTATAAAAGCAAAAACCCTCTGGAGAATAATTATTATTCTTTAGATGAACAAGCAATTCAAAGGCATCATTTACGCCCTCTTCGATATCATAACCGCAATTATGAATAGCTACAATATTTTCATCAACCAATAACTTAAAAACTTTATCCAACTTATTGAAATTAACATTATCAAATTCATTCAAAGAAATATCAAATTGAGAAAAATCAATATTTTCCTCAATAAACTCATCTTCCAATATTTCTATGATTTCATCCTTGTTGAAAAAACCAGATTTAGAAAGTGCATTAATCATATATTCTATTTCTTCAACTAAATCCGGACTAATTATTTCATCGTTCATCGTCACCAAAGATTAAAATACGAGTTACATTTCCCCTTTCGGTAAATCCTACCATAACACGACTTTCACCAATTTTAGCCAATGCAAAGTCGTCATGAGGTTTATAACCATATCCTTTAAGTTTAGTATATGCTTCAAATGCGATTCTAGGGTATATATTGAAATTCTTTTGGAAAGTTAAATAAGTATCTCTAAATTTCACAACGGAATTATTCTCTTTAATCAAATCGGATTTGATAACTACGAATATGTCAATTCCATCTTCAGAAACTGCATAATATGCATCATAATCAAATATAGCTGTTGCAGTCATTGCTAAAGAATGACAATCATTATAGTCTGAGTGAATATCAGGAGAATTAAATTCACCTATTTCAAACTCATCACCAATATCTTTGATTTGCTTGGACAGTTTAATTAGATTATCGCCAAATATGTCCTCATTATCCCAAGCCCAAGACCATTGCTTTAAATCCTGAGAATAAAAACCTAAAATTTGTACAGGAAGTGAGATATCATCAAAAGAGATTATTCCCTTTTCAATATCCAAATCACCAACTGTTTCACCAATTAATTCTGAAAGATTTTCTTGTTTGTCCAGAGCCAAAGCTCCATATTTAGATAAAACAATTTTAAATGAATCTCCTTCTTCAATAGCTATTGGTTTTTCAATTACTTTCAATATTAACACCTAAAATTCTAATTTTGAAATTCTATCCATTGCTTCTTTAGTGTTTTCCAATGTATTAAATGCAGTCAATCTTAAATATCCTTCACCACTAGGACCAAATCCTGAACCAGGAGTTCCGATGACATTAGCTTCGTTTAATAATAAATCAAAGAAATCCCAGGAATCCATATCATTAGGGGTTTTTACCCAGATATATGGGGAACTTACTCCACCGTAAACATCAAGACCCATATCGGTTAAGCTTTCTCTTATAATTTTAGCGTTTTCCATATAATATTCAATAATCTCTTCTATTTGTTTTTGGCCTTCAGGAGAGAAAGTTGCTTCAGCAGCTTTTTGAACAGGATATGAAGCACCATTGAATTTTGTGGTTTGTCTCCTGTTCCATAATGGATTAATTTCTACTTCATTACCTTCAGAATCATATCCTTTCAATTCTTTAGGAACAACTGTATAAGCACAACGGGTTCCTGTAAAACCTGCAGTTTTAGAAAAACTCTTAAATTCTATAGCTACTTCTTTTGCACCTTCAATTTCATAAATTGAATGAGGAACATCGTCTTCAGTAATAAATGCAACATAAGCAGCATCAAACAATATAATAGCCTTATTTTCTTTTGCATAATCAACAAATACTTTCAATTGATCTTTAGTAAGAGTAGTACCTGTCGGATTATTAGGATAACATAAATAAATTATATCTACAGGGTCTGATGGAAGTTCTGGAACAAATCCATTCTCTGCATTACATTTGATATAAGTTAATCCTTCGTACATTCCATCATCTTTCATTTCTCCAGTTCTTCCGGCCATTACATTTGTATCAACATATACTGTATATACAGGGTCAGTTACTGCGATTTTATTATCAATTCCGAAAATATCCTGAATATTTGCGGTGTCACTTTTAGCTCCATCACTGATGAATACTTCTGAAGTATCAAGATCGATTCCAAATTTGTTGTAATCATTTTCAATTATAGCATTGGCTAAAAAATCATAACCTTGTTCCGGTCCATACCCCATAAATGTTTCAGCATCTGCGAGTTCATCAACAGCAGCATGGAATGCTTCAATAACTGCAGGAACTAATGGTTTAGTTACATCACCAATACCCATTTTAATAACATCCGCATCAGGATTTGCTTTTCTAAATTCAGTTTCTCTTCTTGCAACTTCTACAAAAAGATAGCTGCTTTTCAATTTAAGATAATTCTCATTAATTTTGACAACCATAATTAATCCTCAAAAATATTAATCTAATATATATTTTATTTTTGCAATATATAAATTGAATGATTAACTAATGACCGACATGAAAATTTTTCAAAACAAATACAAATATTATTCCAGCCAATATGAAAATATTTAAATTAGCTACTTTACATAAATATATTATATTATAAAATTGATAATGAAGTTGGAAATATGAATGGAATAACTATATTACTTTGGATAACAATCGCCATAATAGCGATTATTGCAATTATAGTGGTTAAACTGCACTATAGAGGAGAAGAATTAGAAAAAGATGAAGGGTCAATAATTGAAGACGCCGGAGGACTGAATAAAGTATTTTCTGCAGGACAAAGCATTTTATCTGGAAGTAATAATGAATCAAAATCCAATAATCCAACTAAACTTAATCAATCTAAAACTACCAAACCCGAAAATAAAACCCATTTATTTTCAGGAGCGCTTGAAGAACCTGTTTCACATGATGAACCTGTTACTTATGACGAACCAGTTGCCTATGAAGAGCCTGTTGTCTATGAAGAACCTCAGATATCTGAAGTAGACCATAATAATTATAAAGATATAGAATACGAATCACAAAATCAAGTACTTGTTAATTATGGAAATACTGTTGAAAAATTCCAAGAACCAATGAAACAAAGTCAGATAGATATTATGAACCAAAATAACACCCCTAAAAACGAAAAACATGAATTGAAAGATTTATTCACAATTGACGAACTAATTAAAGAATCGAAAAGAAAGGATAATGAAAGAGAAAAAGAAGCACATAAAAATGAAGAGGAAGACATTGAATTGACTCAACTTAAAGAAAGTATCAGACAACAGAAAAATGAAAAGAATATCGAAGAAATCATTGATGAAACTCCTGAAGAAACTATCCAAGACATTGTAAATGAAACCGAAAGCGAAGAACAAACCAAAGAAAACATACAAGACATTGTAAATGAAACCAAAACCGAAAGTGAAGAAAAAACCGAAGAAAACATACAAGACATTATAAGTAAAAGCAGTGAAGAAAGTGAAGAACAACAAGAAGCAAAAACCACTGATGAGATTAAAGACACACCAACAGAAGATCAAAAGATTGAAACTCCAACAGTCACATCACAGGATATTGAAGAAGCTATAAGCACTGCTGCTCAAGACAATAAGGAAGAAGTCAAAAACATTTCAGAAAGTAAAGACATAACTGATGTTTTACTTAATGAAAAGGACAAAGATGAAAAAACTGAAGACGTTATTAAAGAACCAATTCTCAAAACTCCAACAAAAGTCAAGGAAGATAATAAATTCGCAACCTCTTCAAATGACAAAAATGTATTGGATGAATATGAAAATGATTTGGACTACAGAAAAGATTTAGCAAAAATCACAAATACAATTAAAGGTTCTAAAATATTCCAGGATGTAAAAGAAAAACTCAAACCTGAAATTGAAGAAGAAAATATTGTTGAACATACTGATGAACAAATTGAAGAAGACTTTATCAGAAATGTTAATGAATATGAAGATGAATATGCACCAATCATTAATGAAACCCATGTGGATTATGAAGCGACATATGAAGATTATCATAGAGAAGATTATGAAGAAACATTAAGACAAGAAAATACACGCAATGTATTCAATATGACCGAAACCGTTCCTCAAAGACAGGAAACTGCGAAACCGACAATGGATACCATTAAAGAAAAACCTTCAAGGGACAACATAAAAATAAAAATAAACAATAACGAAATTGTTCTTAAAAAAGGTGATGAAATCATATTCAATCACCAAGGCGAAACCTATTCCAGCCAAGTTTATGGAATCCACGGTGATGATATTTCTGTAAGATACAGAAGAAAAAACATTGTTATTAAACCATCCGACGTAAAAAAGGTATACTGAATATCTTTTTTACAAAAAACACCACAAAACTAATTTTTTAAAAAAAAAAAAGATAAAGAAAAATAATTATTCTTCTTTATTTAACTTATAACTTCCATTTTCAACTATATATTTCGGAACTATTATTTTAAAAGAACGAATAACGTTTAAATAAAAGTCATCCAATTCTCTGTCAGCATAAGGATAGGTGTATTCAAAAATATATAGGTTATTGTCTTCCACATATAAAAATTCATTACGGCGAATCTCATTTTCACCATCTGAAAATGAAGATACAATCATATAGTAAATATCATCATTAATAGGAATAAAATCAGAAGCTATCAAATTTATCTTATCATTATTTTCAATATTTTTTTCAATATCCTCTTTTATGCCGGGAAGTCCAACCAATGTGGGAGTGGTTGAAAATTTAATGGACATCGGGATTTTAGTATTCACCAGATACATGTCATTAAATTCGTCTTTTGTTGCAACAGGCTCAAAATCTTCAGGCATTGTTAATCTTGAAAAACCATTTGAAAACATTGTCATTTTATCACCTATTTATGTGCATAATAAAATATCAATTCATCATCTTTGATTTCATCAAGACGTGCAAAACCAACTCTTTCGAATTGTACAACATTTCCGACTTCCAAATCTTTAAGTGCACCTTCACCAAGACCTGTTTTAGTTGAAGCATCATCCATAACTATTTTGACATTAACATTGTCCTCAACAGGTACCCACTGAATAATTCTGGCTTTAACACTTCTTGCATCTTCAAAAGAAGTGGAGTGATAAGATACATTATCACCATTAATTTCAACATTAACAGCATCCATTAGTCTAAATATTCCATCTGAAATATCACGTTTTGCCAAATAAGCTTTTCCATCAAACGGCAATATCCTATTTCCCCTGTCCAAATGGTCTGCATGCAATGGCCTTTCAATATCAACCTTACCTCCATCATAATTTTCAACACTAATCAATTGAGGTTCTTCACAGAAGAAGTATCTGTTGGCAACAGGTTCCAAGAAGTTACGGTTCAAACCGTAAATCTTTTTCCAGCTGATAGCTGAATCTGCCATTTTAACACCTATTTCTGTGATTAGATTATAAATTGTTCTTGGATCGATTCCTCTTCTTGCAATAGCTCTTAATGTACCGAGTCTTGGATCATCCCAACCGGAATATGTTCCATCTTCAATTCCCGCCATTGCTTTAGAAGTACTGAGAGCAATATCTTCCATTTTAAGTCTTCCGTAATGGATGAATTCAGGCAAATCCCAACCCATATGGTCGTATAGATATTTCTGTTTCTCGCTGTTGGCTAAATGGTCTTTACCTCTTAAAACATGAGTCATACCCATCAAATGGTCATCGACAGCAACGGAGAAATTCATCATAGGATAAATTCTAAATTTATTGCCTAAACGTGGATGGGTTTCATCAACCAGCCTCATGGCAACCCAATCACGAATTGCAGGATTTTTATGAGCAATATCTGTTTTAACTCTAAGCACTGCATCGCCGGCTTTCATAGTATTGAATTTTTCCCACAATTCAAGGTTTTCTTCAACACTGTTGTCCCTGCAAGGGCAAGCCTGACAGTTATCCTTAAGCTCTTTGAATGTAGCACCATCACAGGTACACATATAAGCTGCGCCTTTTTCAATCAATTGGCGAGCATAATCATAATAAATTTCAAATCTATCAGATTGATAAACAATTTCATCAGGTTTAATTCCCAGCCATTCCAAATCTTCAGGTATCATTTCATAAGCCGGTTCAAATACTCTTTTAGGGTCAGTGTCTTCCACCCTTAAAATTAACTTCCCATTATGTCTTTTAACATATTCAGCATTTGGAACGGCTGCCCTTGAATGGCCGATATGTAATGGGCCACTTGGATTTGGAGCAAAACGTAAAACAATATTCTCATGAGTTCCCGGAAGTTCTTGGAGTCCCACCTCTTTAGCCTTAGGTTTTTTATCTTCTACTTCAACACCATATTTTTCCATTTCAGAACTTTGTTCTTCAGGAGATAATGAATTTACTTTTGCTACAATTTTACCAGCCAGCGGACCAATTTCTTTTGCTTTGCTTCTGAGTTCAGGTTCGTTTGACATGATTGAACCCATTACAGCACCGGGATTAGCACTTCCCTTATGTTTAGCTGCATTCAATAAAGCATGTTTATAAACAATCTCTTCTAAATCATTCATTTAATCATCACATTTAATCAATTAAAAAAATAAGCAACAAATAGTTTGACCTACTTGTTATTCAACAATAATACTTTGAAATTCAATATAAAAATAGTTAATGTTTTTTTAGAAAATAGGAAATCATGCATTGAAAAAATTAAATATAAATAAAATCTTAAATAATATTGAGAGTTGTTATAAAAAAATAGGAGTTAGATAAAAAACTTAGGTCGATATAATGAGTGATGCCATCCAAGAAGCAAAACAACTAATTGAGGAAGGAAATTATAAAGATGCTGTAAAAATAGCCAGAAAAAGGCATGGAAAAGATGATATTGATTCCTACTTAAGTATTCTAGACATATTAATTGAAAAAGAGTACCTGCCTGCACTAGAAGAAAAGGGAATGTATTACCAGTACTATGACCCGAACCATGATAACAACGATTATGGTGAAAAATATTTTGATGAATACCTTCAAAAACAGCCAAAATCGATTAATGTGTTATGTGACAAATCGATGTCGCTTTTCAATAAAGGAAAACTTGATGAGGCATTGGCGTATATTGATAAAGCCTATGAAAAATATAATACCTATTCTAAAATCGAAAAGCCTAGAATTTCAAAAAAAGAAGTTAAAATGAGCAAAATCGAACTTTTAATTCAGGCAAATGAATATAAAAATGCATTAACCGAACTTGACAAATACGAAACACAATACGGCACCGATAAAAAACTGGACTTATACAAAGGCCAGATGCTTCAGAAAAACGGTAAAAACGAAGAGGCACTGGAGTATTTGGAAAAATCTTTAAGTGATGAGCACACAATGATTGGCCTTAATGCAAAAGCAGATGCATTATACAAACTTGGAAGATATGATGAGGCACTGCATGACTTCAACCAATGCATCCAATATGAAAAACAAGCCGGTGACGATTTAGAGCTTATAACTAATTTTAATTATAAGGCAGCATTTTGCTGTGTAAAACTTGGGGACAATCAGGAAGCTATCAAGCATCTCAACAAAACAATCAACATGTTAAATGAGCATGGACGTCTTCCAAAAGATTTGGAATCAATTTATCAAAAATGTTCATTTAAAAAAGATGAGCTGATGAAACAAGGAGACGTTGAAGACCAGGAATTCAAAAAAACTAAATTCATATCCTCAAAATATGCCATTTATGCATTAATTATTATCATGATACTATATATCATATTAAAAATATTTGGTTATTAAAATGAGACTTGGAAAAACTAATTTAGAAGTAAATAAAAACGGATTTGGAGCGTTGCCTATTCAAAGATGCAGCGTAGAGGAATCAACAGAAATTCTTCAAAAAGCATGTGAAAACGGAATAAACTTTTATGACACAGCACATTTTTACACAGACAGTGAAGAAAAAATGGGCATAGCATTGGAGGATGTTCGTGAAAATATCTACATTGCAAGCAAAACTGCAGCTGAAACTCCAGAAGTATTTTGGAGCGATCTGGAAACATCCCTTAAAAGTCTGAAAACAGATTATCTGGATTTATATCAGTTCCACAACATTTCATTTGTTCCAAAGGAAAACGATGAAGTGTTTAAAGCAATGATGCAGGCAAAAGAAGACGGAAAGATACGTCACATAGGAATTACAACCCATAAAATTACACATGCCCATGAAGCAATAGAAACAGGCCTTTATGAAACTTTGCAATACCCATTCTCATATTTAAGTGGAAAAGAGGAATTGGATCTTGTTGAAAAATGTAAAAAATTAGATGTTGGTTTTATAGCAATGAAAGCCATGGGTGGTGGATTGATTAGTAATTCCAAAGCCAGTTTTGCATTTTTAAATCAATTTGATAATGTTTTGCCGATTTGGGGAATTCAAAAAATTTCAGAACTGGATGAATTTTTATCATATGATAAAAATACAATTTTAGATGAAAAATTACAGGCAGAAATCGCAAACGACAAAAAGGAATTAGGAGAAGATTTCTGCAGAGGATGCGGCTATTGTATGCCTTGCCCAGAAGGGATTGAAATAAGTATCTGTGCAAGAATGTCCCTTTGGGTTAGAAGATTTCCAACCGAACCACATTTAACTGAGGAATGGCAGGAAAAAATGGCAGGAACCGAAAATTGCATTGAATGTTACAGCTGCGTTGACAACTGCCCTTATGAATTAGATATTCCAAGACTGCTTAAGGAAAACTATGAAGACTACAAAAATATCCTATCCGGAAAAACCAAGGTGTGAATATGAAGCAGTGCATTGAAAATCCCAACGACCTGAAATGGGAAGAATTTTGGGCTGAAAAATTAGAAAGCAAAATAGATAAGGACTGGGATAAGGCAGCACCCGGTTTCTTCAAAAGGACCAGAAAAGAGGACTATCAAATCGCATTATTCGATATGTTAAAACTTGATGAAAATGACAGCGTATTGGATGTGGGATGTGGTGAAGGGTCAATAACCATACCTTTAGCTAAAAAAGTAAAAAAAGTAACTGGAATCGATTCATCACCGAAAATGCTCGAATATTTGGAAAAAAGAGCAAAGGAAAATGACATTGAAAATATTGAAACAATACTAAAACCTATTGAAGAAATTGAATATGATGAAATTGGAGACATGGATGTTGTTGTCTGTTCAAGGTCATTAAATGGAATTATCCCAATTAAAGAAGTCTTAACACAACTCAATGAAATTGCAAATAAATATGTTTTCATAACCATTTTTGGGCCTGAAAATAAAAAAATCGAAAAAGATTTCGATGCAGAAATAGGCAAGAAAACAGAAGACTTTCCGGATTACAACTATTTTTTCAACATACTTTTCAATATGGGCATCTATGCAAATATCGAAAGATTTGACTTGAATAACTACCGTGAATATGACAGCATTGAAGAAGCTATGGACAACGGTAAGTTTAGACTTGATTTATACTCAGACGATGAAAAAGAATTATTAAAGAAATATCTGGAAAGAATCCTTACTTATGATGAAGATACCAAAAAATACTATAATGTCAAGGATAAGGCTGACTGGATAATGATTTGGTGGAAAAAAAGTTAAAAGAAATTATTCATTAATTTCTTCAAAATATTCTGGACCCACATCACATAATGGGCAAACGTAATCTTCAGGCAATTCATCGCCCTCATACACATAATCACAAACTTTACATCGCCATGCCATTCTATCACCTATCAAAATTTTAAAAAAAAATAAAAAATAATAAAATGAATTTAATCACTTTTTATCATGGTTAAAATCATTTTAAAAGGACTGTTTACAGCCTGAAGTGCATGTGGCTCATTAGCAGGCATGATAATAATCTCACCTGCATTAACAGTGTGTTTTACACCAGAAATTGTAATTTCAGCTTCACCATCTATTATTTGAACCATCGCATCAAAAGGAGCTGAATGTTCAGACAAACCCTGACCTTGATCAAAGGCAAAGAATGTTACTGTACCTAACTCTTTCTTGATTACTTCACGGCTCACTACACTATCAGCTTGATAATCCAATAGGAATTGGATATTTAAAGCTTTCGCTTTAATATCATCGCTCACAAGTTATTCCCCCATAATTGTTTTAATATCTGCAATTGCATCCCCGGATGTTGGAGTCAGGTTGTAATTTCCAACCAATACATTGAGAATGTCATCATTACACCATGCAGGAAGTACAGGTCCAATCCACATATCAGTTTTTCCTAAGTATAACAATGCCCAAAGCACAGCTGCAGCTTTTTGTTCCATCCAACTGAGTACAATTGTTAAAGGCAATTCGTTCAATTCCATGTCAAATAATTCGCATAATGCAAGTGCAACATCAACAGCAACAATAGTATCATTACATTGACCCACATCCAAGAGTCTTGGAATTCCTTCAATGTCTCCTAAATCCAAGTCATTGAATTTGTATTTACCGCATGCTAAAGTTAAGATAACAGTATCTTCAGGCAAGTTTTGTACGAATTCCCTGTAGTAGTCATTGTGTTTTGCTGCTTTGTCACATCCGCCCACTACAAAGAATCTTCTGATTTTACCTTCTTCAACTAATTTTTTGATTGCATCAGCATGTTCCACAATAGCTCCTGCACTCCAACCAGTAGTGATAGTGGTTAATTCTTCAGGTTCTAAAGATCCGAGAGATTTAGCACATTCGATTACTTCTGAAAAATCATAATCCTCAATGGTTTTTACCCCTTCAAGTTTTGCTACATCCATAGTGAACATTCTTTCTTTGTATGCATCAAGTGCAGGCAATACACAGTTACTGGTTCCAACAATAGCGGCATTGTATTTTTTAAAGACTGTTCTTTGATCATGCCATGCTCCGCCTAATTGACCAGCCAAATTTTCGTATTTGTTGAGTCCAGGGTATCCGTGAGCAGGCAACATTTCAGAGTGAGTATAAACTTTAATGTCGGTTCCTTCCACCTGTTTCAATAATTCTTCAAGTGCTTTTAGGTCGTGACCGGTTACAATAATTGCAGGTCCTTCCTGTGCACCTACTTTAACTTCTACATGTTGTGGTTCACCATAAGCAGCGATGTGAGCATCTTTTAATAATCTCATTACAGCTACGCTTTTTTCACCTGCTTCTAATGCAAGTGCCACAAGATCATTTACATCAAAGTTGACATTAGTTAATGTTGTGTATAATCCTTTGGTTAAAAATGCATCAATTTCTTTATCATATGCGCCTAAAACGTTTGCATTGTAGTTGTATGCACTAATTCCTTTCATTGTAAATATCAAGTTATCCTGAAGTCTTGCAACTGTTGGTTTTTTACCACAAACTCCACTTACTGTACAACCAGTACCTTTAGCGGTCTGGGAACATTGATAACAAAACATATCTAATCCGTCTGCCATAATAATAACCTCATTTTTTTGTTAATTATAAATTACAAAAAGAATGTATATAAACATTTTGTCACTATTCAAGGGTAAAAAGTAGTAATAAATATATATCATGAAAAAAATAATAAAATTATGGACGAGAATATATCTGTTTTAAAAGGATTAGGACTTACAATGTATGAAGCTCAAGCATATTTAACACTCACATCATTAATTTCATCGACAGCAAGCGAAGTGGCTGAAAATCAGGCATTCCTCGCAGTAAAATATATGATATTCTAATCTTAAAACCCTACAAAAAATGCTAATTTGTAATACTTATTAAATAAAAAGGTAATACTATGGATAAAAATATAGAAATATTAAAAGAACTTGGATTAACAATGTATGAAGCACAAGCATATGTAACATTAACATCATTAATATCATCAACTGCAACAGAAATATCCGAAAAAGCAGATATACCTCGATCAAAAATCTATGATGTGCTAAAAAAACTACATGAAAAAGAATATATTGAAATAGAAGATGGAAGACCCTTAACTTACAATGTAAAATCTCCAGTTGAAGTTTTATCAAAGGAAAAAGAAAAAATAAACAATAGAATAGATGACACCATCACAACATTAACCAACATCTATGAAAATGGAATGAGTCAAGTTCAAGCACCGATATGGAGAATATACGGCGTTGAAAAAATCATTAACCAAGAAGTGGAAATCATCAATCGGGCCAAAAATACTGTCAATATGAGAATAGGGTTTCTCTTTGAAGGTGAAGGTGAAACACTAATCAAGACATTTAAGAACAGACGTGGCTTGAAAGTGAATATTCTAGCTTCACCGACATGTTACATCAACAATGAGGAAATTGACATAATCAAAATGTTTAAAGATGCCGACATCAACATTCAAAAAGCAGATATCCCCTTCGTAAAAGTGCTGATTTCCGATTCAAAAGAGATGATGCATACCTACACCAAGTTTAGTGAAGACAAGCGTGAAGTAATTCCTGAAACCGCAATAGGAATATGGAACAAATACGAAGACGTTGCAAGAAACTATGATGAAAGATTTATGAACCAACTAGAAAAAATCAAGAGAAAACAAAAAAACAAAATAATACAATAAACCATCAATTTTTATATTTTTAACCTCTAAAAAGTAATTTACTCAAACAAAAATAACATTTAACATCACCACAAATCAATATCAATAACCCCGAATAAACCAATATACATGAAAATACATCACTTTTTATCAATATATAACATCGATTAGTTGCTTTAATACTATATTTTTTACTTGGATTATTACCAGATAAACCTCATCAATTAGTACTCCCTTTTCAAACTCAAAGCAAAATTGCCTTTAACATAAAAATTATAACCTGTTAAACACAAAAATAAATATCAGAATATAATTAAAAGGTGTGTCTTATGGATGTTGATGTTGAAAGCGAAGCAATGTTGGAAGAAAAATTCATAGAACAACTAAAAGGAATGGGATATGAATTTATTAAAATAAAAAATGAAGAAGAACTCAATGCAAACTTCAAAATCCAATTAGAAAAAATAAATAAAAAAGAACTAAATGGAACATCAATAACAGATGAAGAATTTGACAGAATATTAACATACCTAGATTCTGGATCAATATTTGATAGAGCAGACAAACTACGAGATGAATACACCATCAAAAGAGATGGAGAAATGTCAGTATCCATTAAATTTCTAAATCAAAAAGATTGGTGTAAAAACATTTTCCAAGTATCCAACCAAATAACAATGGTAGGATCACACACCAATCGTTACGATGTCACATTACTAATAAATGGATTGCCATTAGTCCAAGTAGAACTTAAAAGAAGGTCAATGGACATAAAACAAGCTTTCAACCAAGTAAAAAGATACATGAAAACATCCTATGACAGATTATTCAAATATATACAAATATTTGTAATTAGTAATGGTAATGAAACCAAATACTTCGCCAATGGACGTCCAAGTAAACTTAAGATTTAATTTTGAAGATGATTGGAATACTGACAAAATAGGAAATAATTGTGAAGTATTTGGTAGGATTGGTTTTAGAGGATATACTGTTGATGACCTTGTTGATAAAGGAGAAGGAGCTTTAACTATTGGTGGAAAGCACATTTCTAAAAATTTCCAATTAGATTTATCAGACCCTGAATATTTATCATTGGAGAAATATGAAGAATCACCTGAAATTAAAATATATAATGGTGATGTATTACTTGTAAAAACAGCACCTGTTGGTAAAGTATGTTATATTGAAAATTTAAATGAAAAAGCAACAATCAACCCCCAATTAGTTGTTTTGAAGAACATAAAATTAAATAATAAATTCTTTTATTATTATTTAACTTCTAATTTATTCCAAAAAGACTTACATCGTATTAAATCTACAACAGGGATACCGACAATAACACAAAAAGAATTACTCAATTTAAATATAATTTATCCTTCTCTTGAAGAACAAGAAAAAATTGTAAATTTATTGTCTACTGTTGATAAAAAGATTGAATCAATCGATTTAAATTTAAAAAATACAAATTATTTTAAAAAAGGTTTACTCCAACAAATGTTTGTTTAGGTGCTAAATAACAGGTGATATGATGACTGAAATTACAAAATGTTTGAATGAATGGAATGCAACTATTGAAGCTTTAGGTCAAGGAAAACAAACAATATTAATAAGAAAATATGGAACAACATTAAAAGAATTCTTACTGTACCCAACAGTCAGCTATGCTCTTAAAGATGATGTTCTAAATTCCTTCCAAGACCAGAAATTTGCAAAAGATAATCTACTCCCAGCTGGAGAAGATGGTGCATATGAAGTTAAGTACTATGCTACTGTCGAAGGTGTGGTTGAAAAACCTTCAAGCAGGATTGGCAGCTTTAACCAGTTCCATATTTGGACTCGTGACCATGTTAAAGATTATCTTGGCCGCAAACCAGCACAGATTTGGATCTTAAGAGTTTATGAATTAGATGAATCACAAATGTTGAAAAGGAATCGTGGCATGAGATATGCTAATGTTGATTGTCCAGTTAAACTTGAAGGTAAGCCAGTTATAAGTGATGCCGAGTTTGAGAAGTTGAAAGAAGAGATTTTGAATACTAAATAAAGGTAATAATAAATATGGAATTATTTTCTAATCCAACAATAATTGGAGCAATAATTGGTGCACTAGTGGGTGCTATTGCTTCAGCAGCATTTGCAATAATTTATGAACATATCAAATTTAATAAAAAGAAAAAAGGCGCATATGCACTTATACAATCTGAAATAAATTATATGAACAACAACCTTAAAGATTTTTGGAAAAACTATCTAAAAGAAGGAAGCGACGAGAAGGAAAATACCATCCAACTAATTAAATTTTATAATAACATGTCTGATTTTCCAATATGGACCAATATAAATTGGATTAACTTAATTTCTTTTATTCCCAGCATATTTGAAGATGAAGAAATCAACAAAATAAATCAATTTTATACAAGATATAAAGAACTATCCACTTTTGCTAAATCATTAGCAAATGAAGAACCTCCCAACATGGGAGGTTACATTAGAGGAGAAATTGAAACAAATAAATTAACATCCTCATTTGAAAAAGCAAAGAAACAACGAAATATGTTCAGAAAGGATTCAATTGAATTAATACATCTTGGAGAAGACATTAAAAAAAAAATTTTTAATCAGAATGCAATGATTTAGCTATCTCTTCCCCATTCTCTGTGAGCCTGTAAAGTCTGCCCTTCCTGACTTCAGGATTAATGCATTCGACAATTTCTGCCTCTTTAAGCTCTTTTAAAACTTTACTGATATGATTGGGTAAGATGCCAGTATCTTTGGCAATTTTTGTGGGAATCTTGACTTCACCCCTCAATGATTTCACGGTTTTTGCACGATATGAACTTATATTGACATATGATAATTTAATTAATGTATCGTCATCTATGGTAAACACTTCCTTGTTAAAATATTTATTGAAAATTTAATTTCCATAACGTAACCATACCCTCTCATCTTCATCAAATATTTCTTCATTTTCAAAATTAGGCAGAGGATATGTTGAACGAGTAACATATCTACTATCTCGCATCAATTTTCTTCCATCTACTGTAACTTTACCATAATAACTAAATATTACTTGACCTGGTCCATTAGCAAAATTATTAGTGACTTGGGATTCAACTATACTTAATTCACCTTTATTGTTGTTTATTGCCCCACCAAACCCTTCTGCTTTGTTTCCTGAGAGTGTGGAATTTGCAATTATTAACCTGCCAGAGTTATGTATCGCCCCACCAGATCCCTCAGAAGTATTATTTATAAATATACAATTTTTTATAGTTAAATCTGTATTACTGTTAATTTTTATTGCACCACCATCATCATTTAATAGATTATCATAATTTTTGTGTGAGTGTCCATTTTTTAAGGTGAGGTTTTTTAACGTGATATTTTTGCCTGTGCAGTAAAATATTCGTGTTTTATCTTGTGCATCTATAGTGTGTCCATTTCCATCTATAATCAAATTATCAATGTCTAGTTCTATTCCACCTTCATAGTAATCTATTTCATAATTTTCAAAGGATATATCATCTTCTAGCATAATTTCTTTAGTTTTGCTTTCGTGTATTTTTTTATCCAAATATCCAAAGTCAAATTTTTCATCATGAGGAATGAATATTTTATTTTCAACTACGCCATCACCATAA
Organism: uncultured Methanobrevibacter sp.; assembly: GCA_900319985.1. Lineage (GTDB taxonomy): Archaea > Methanobacteriota > Methanobacteria > Methanobacteriales > Methanobacteriaceae > Methanocatella. The sequence goes on from ONQL01000002.1 coordinate 64,920, forward strand.
ATTTTATCTTCAAGACCATCAGATGATTTTCTTATAAAGATGTATTTTTCATTTAATATTTTTTTCCCATCATCTTTTATTTTAGGACTTTTTAATGTTAAGTCACTTTTATTGATTATGATATTGGAAAGATGTTTTTCAAAAATAGTTCTTTCAATCGTGCATGATTTTCCTTGATTAAAAATAACCGATTTACTGATCTGATTGTCTTTAAATTTTCCATTGAAAATACTCAAATTTGACAAATCTGAAACATTAACAATGATATATGAACCAATGTTACGTGAAAAATTGCTGTCATAAATTCGTAAAGCATCCTGATTATCAATAATACCCGAAACTTCATTATCTGAAACATTATCTGAAAATTCACAACTGACAACTTTAAAATCCCCCATATTTTTTATGATATTGTCCTCTGATGAGTTTTGGTTGATTATTGATTCACTTAGAATTAGCATTACTAAATTATCAATTGCTCCAGCACTATTTGCCACGTTTCCGGAAAGTGTTGATTTTTGTATAAATAACTCACCTTCATTTCTTATTGCTCCACCATGATATTCTGCCATATTTTTGTTTAGAATGGATTCATTTATTGTTATTTGGCCATCATTATGTATTGCTCCACCATGATATTCTGACGTGTTTTGGTCAAGTGTGGATTTTGTAATTGCTATTTTCCCATTCCTATTGTTATATATTGCTCCACCGAGTGAATGTACTGTGTTTCCTGTTAGTACGGATTCAATTATTGTTAACACGCATCCATTGTATATTGACCCACCTTTTTCATATGAGCCATTAACTGTTAAAAAAGATTTTATTATAGTTAACTCGCCATTGTTAAATATTGCTCCAGCACAATGCCCAAATCCATTTTTTAATATAATATTTTTAATGGTAATCTTTTTACCAGTACAGTAAAATATTATTGTTCTCCCTTTCGCATCAATACTATGTCCATTTCCATCAATAACTAACCCATCAACATCTAAATTAATTCCACCAGGATATTCGAACTCCTCTTCACCATCTAAAATAATATCTGAATCCAAAACAATCTCTTTAACTCCCGTATGAATCAAATTATCCAAATATCTGAAATTTCTAATCTTTTCATTTGGTGTTGGATTATCAATTATTTCAACATTTGCAGGACTTTCTTCCGAATCATCAGATTGAATCTCTTCATTATCATTAAAATTATCCTTTTCAATGCTTTGTGTAAATGTTGGTTCATCAATTACCTCATCATTTACACTATTTTCATCATTTTCCTTAGTTTCAACATCTTCCTTAGACCCCAACGCCTTTTTAATTTCCTTATCGAAGAAATCCATCATGAACACCCACAGTTATAATCCTATCTATATGATTACATATTTATTAAACTTATTTAAAAATCAGCCACTTTTGCCTGAACATATGCACGAACCCGCGAAAAGCGGGTCAGACATGTCGGCGGCAGGTGAATATGCGAGAAAGGCAGGATTTAAGAAGGCAGGTAAACAGAAACTATTGAAATTATGAAGGAGATGTTGAAGTAAATGGATATGATTTTCAGAGGTTAGAAAAGATGTATGAACCTACCGAAAGCATAAATGAAATTAATCTTTTTCATTAACATCATCAGGTTTATTGTCTTTGAAAGTGCAATTTTTGAATTCATAGCTTGAATTCTTTGAGAGTATTGCTCCACCTACTCCCCTTGCTGTGTTTCCTGTTAGTGTGGAATCAGTTATTGTTAACTTACCTTCATTGTCGAATATTGCACCACCATTAAATCCTGTGGTGTTTCCTGTTAGTGTGGATTCAGTGATTATTAACTTACCATTGTTTGTTATTGCTCCGCCCATTCCATTTGCTGTGTTTCCTATTAGTGTGGATTCAGTGATTATTAACTTACCTCCAAGATTTATTATTGCTCCAGCCCGACCCGCTTTGTTTCCTGTTAGTGTGGATTCTATTATTGTTAAACTACCTTCTTCGTTGTGTATTGCCCCACCACCACTTTCTGAAGTATTATTTAAGAATTTACAATTTTCTATGATTATATTGAGTTTATGGTTGATTTTTATTGCTCCGCCATTGTTATTTAAGGGGTTATCGTGATTTTTGTGTGAGTGTCCGTTTTTAAATATGATATTCTTTAGAGTGATGTTTTTTCCAGTTATGAGGAAAATTCGTGATATATCCGATCCATTGATTGTTTTTCCATTTCCATTTATAATTAGGTTGTCTATGTCTAGTTCTATTCCACCTTCATAAAAATTTCTTTCGTATTTTTCAAAAGTTATATCATAGTCTAATATTATTTCTTTGGTGTTGCTTTCATGGATTTTTTTATCTAAATATCCGAAATCGAAACTTTCTCCTTGCGGAATAATTTTTTCATCAATTTCAACTGTACCTTCCCCATATATTATATTTTTGAGTTCTAGTGGTGATTTTCTTATGAGTATGTAATTTTGATTTAGTATGGATTTCCTTTTATCTTTTATTTGAGGATTGGTTAAAGTTAATTCACTTTTATTTATAATATTCATTGTATTGTTTGAAATATTATTTTGAAATACTGTTTTTTCTATACTGCAGAATTTTCCAGTATTACATAGTACTGATTCTTCAACATTATTTTCATTAAGTTCTCCATAAAAAATGCCTAAATTAGATTCATCACCTTCATTTAATACAATAAATTTGGATTGATTATCCTTAAAAATAGTATTATGAATTTCTAAATAGTCATTATTTAAAATAATATCATTTGGAGATTTATTATTTGAAATTTCACAATTAAAAATCTTGAAATTACCCTCTTTGTTGTGTATTGCTCCACTATTGCTATATGCTCCTTTTGCTGTGTTTCCTACAAGTGTGGATTCCCTTATGGTTAACTCACCACCCCAGTTATGTATTGCTCCACCATCCTCTGCGGCGTTGTTGTTGAGTGTGGATTCAATGATTGATAACTCAGCACGATTGCTGATTATTTCTCCACTATATATTGCTCCACCACCATCTTCTGCCGTGTTTCCTATGAGTGAAGAATCAATTATTGTTAACTCACCCTGGTTGAATATTGCTCCACCATTTTTTTCTGCCGTGTTTCCTATGAGTGAAGAATCAATTATTGTTAACTCACCCTGGTTGAATATTGCTCCACCATTTTTTTCTGTAAATCCGTTTTTTAGTGTGATATTTTTGATTGTGATGTTTTTTCCTGTACAGTAGAATATTCTTGTTTTGCCCCTTACATCTATAGTGTGGCCTTTACCATCAATAACTAATCCATCAACATTTATTATAATTCCATTTTCACATTTAGATTCTTCTTCACTTAAAATTATATCTGAATCTAAAACTATTTCTTTTACTCCACTGTGAATCAACTCATCTAAATATCTGAAGTTTCTATTTTTCTCATTTGGTGATGGTGCATCAATTACTTCTTCATTTACATGGGTTTCTTCGGAATCTTCAGATTTTATCTCTTCATTATCATTTTCAATGCTTTGTGTAAATGTTGGTTTATCAATAAATTCATCAGTTACACTATTTCGAGATTCATCCTCTTTTTTAGACCCAAATACTTTTTTAACCTTATCGAAGAGACCCATCATGAACACCCACAATTAATACTATTATATAGCTACTATTAATTAAACTTATTTTTATAAAGCAATTGCTTTATACAGAAAACTTAATATTCACCCCCTAATTTGACCAATACATAATATTAACAAACTACAACATTACATAAGGTGAACTATGTAAAAAAAAGATAGGACCACCATAAATACTGTAATCTATGTTAATAAGCGGTAGCTCAAGAATGTGAAGTACAACAATAGCTCTGTAAACACATATGTAAAATTGAAAAACTGCACATATGCGCCACCCAGCATATACTGGACAATCAACATGAATTGACCAATCCAGGCATTGTTGAATAGTGAAAGAAATGGATAATTAGATTCAACATGAATGCAATGATGGCTATTTAAAATAAGCTTGGTTTAAAAAAAGAAGGTTTGTAGATGGAATCCATCTACAACAAATTAACCCCTACCATTAGCAGGTTCATATTTATTGAAGTTTTCTCTTTCTTGTGCTTCACGTTCAGGAGTCATATGCCATTGAATTTTTCCATCAGAATCATAAGTAGAATACATTCCTTCATAAGGATCATATGTTTCTGATTGGCCATTTGTTGAGCTGGAAGTTGTTTTCGCTTCAGCAACTTTCTCTTTAATAGTCAATTTCTGTGTTGTATTATTGCCAGTGTAGTTTTCATTTCCACCATAATTTACAGTAACATTATATTTGCCTTTCTTCAAATCCAAATCAAGTTTAGCTTTACCTTTGGAATCTGTTTTAACTACATTATCAACAACAACTTTACCTTTGCTGTTGGTTACTGTAATGTTAACTATTTCATTTGATATTGGTGTTTTATTCAAATCTGTTAATTGTACAGATAGTTTTCCACCCTCATTTTGTTCCTTGTCACTTGTGATTTTGATTTTTGTTGATTCTTTAGCATGCATTGGATTTAATACAGCAAATCCAATTGCTGCTGCAATAATAACAATTATCACAACTAAAATTATGATTATGTTTTTGTTTTCCATATTAAGTTCCTCCAAATAAACTAATACTATTTATACACAAATTAGATAATAACATTTTCGACCACCAAAACAAATACCTCAATAATCAAAAGGACAGATGAATATTTTGATAGTTGTTTCCATAAACAGTTGAATAAGTGATCAATTATGAAAGTAAATGAATATGATTATAAAAAATAGTGCAATCCTGCAAGCAAATGTACAGGAAAAAATAAAAAAAAGTTGTAGGCAATGTTTCTACCTACTTAATTATTCCAAGTTTTTTGGCAGTCTTTTCGTCAACTTTTCCTGTTACTTTAAGGACCTTGTCGTTTTGGAACTCTTTTACAGCCATTTTGGTATAATCCCAATAGATGCCGTCAACCTTCAGGTAACGTCCATTGTATTCAAGATAGTATCCATTGTTTTTCAAGGCACGTTGGATTTTTTTGACGATTGCTGAGTTTTTGCTTCCTTTGGAAACTGTTTTCCACACAGACTTGACCTTAATAGTTACCTTCTTAGTCGCTTTGTTGTAGTAAGTGTTTCCTTTATAAGTTATGGTAGCCTTGTAGGTTCCGTTCTTAGCCAATTTAGTGATTTTGAAGGTAGCCTTGCCTTTGCTGTTTGTAGTGGCCTTATAGGTCTTGCCGCCGACTTTCAAGTATACTGTTGCTTTGTTTATTGCTTTATTAACATTGTTTTTCAAGACAATTGCATATTTTTTGGTTTTAGTGGTTGTCTTGAATGTTTTTGTCTTGGCTGTTATCTTAGGAGTTGCCTTTTTGACAGTAACTTTAACATCTTTGGCTGATTTGTCATATATGCTGTCACCTTTGAATGTTATTTTAGCAGTGTATGCTTTAGGAGCCAATCCTTTGGTTGAAACAGTAATCTGACCTTTTTTATCAGTAGAGTATGTTTTAGCACCATTCAAGTCAACAGTTATATTAACCTCACTGATTGGATTGCCGTTGGCATCTTTCAAAGTGATAACAAGATTTTTGTCAACGTTATAAACTGTTGTGACTGCAGAAGATTCAATTTCAGTAGATACTTTGCTGACAGTTACATTAACAGTGGTTGAATTTTTAGCATAGATTTCATCATCACCCACCTCAACGGTAATG
>ONQL01000032.1 GCA_900319985.1 uncultured Methanobrevibacter sp.
GCAGAATCAATTAAATCCAAAGAATTGATATTTGTAAAAATATCTCCATTAAAAACATCTTTAATAACCCTGTACCTTTCAATCAAGGTTCCGGAATTATCAAATACAACAGCCTTTTTCATGATTAATAATAGTTAAAAAAAATATTTAAAAGTATTCAAGACTCTTTCAAAATAGGTTTTTCGATTTTGCTTCAACATCAAATAATTCTGCCAACACTCCAGAAACCAAAAAAAAAGAAAAAAATTATAAAATATCCTCATAAACATCCTTTTTACGATTTTGGAAGAATTTTATAACAGCAGGCACAATCAATATTACATAACATGAGAACATGAAAAAACTCAAGAAGTTAGCCATTAGTGGATCAAAAGAAGCCATAAATACAAAAAATAACATGCTATACACTTAAAAAAAGTAAACTATTTTTTACATTATAATGTGAAGTTATTTAAAAACTTGTTGCAACTTCCAATTTTGATTCTTTCAAAAAAAAAAAAGCAACTATATAAATATTGAAAAACAAACTAATAATATTATAATTTACGATTATTAAGGTGTTTTAATGAACGTTATTGAAAAGTTAAACTCCATAAAAAGTGGAGAAATGACAGCTAAAGAAAATGTTGAAAGCTTCATTAAAGTTATCGATGAAAATAACGAAGAAATTAATGCATTCATTGAATTAAACTATGAAAATGCATTAAAACAAGCAGAAGCTATTGATGAAAAAATCGCAAACGGCGAAGAAGTTGGAGCTTTAGCTGGTTTAGTATTTGGTATAAAGGCAAACATTAATGTTGAAGACCTGATTATTTCAGCAGCTTCCAAAACCTTAGAGGACTACATCGGAAGTTACAATGCGACTGTTGTTGAAGAAATTCTTGCTGAAGACGGTATAATCATCGGTATTTTAAATATGGATGAATTTGCAGCAGGAAGCTCAACTGAAACTTCATACTATGGACCTACTCAAAACCCTGCAGCTATGGGCAGAATCCCTGGTGGTTCATCCGGTGGCTGTGCAGCGGCAATTGCAGCGGAAATGTGTGATATCTCCATAGGTTCAGATACAGGAGGATCAATCAGAAACCCTGCATCCCACTGTGGAGTTGTTGGATTCAAACCAACCTATGGTGCCGTTTCAAGACAGGGTTTACTTGACTTATCCATGAGTCTAGACCAAATCGGACCACTTGCAAATGACGTCAGCGGAATTGCATTGGCTTTAAATACAATCGCAAAATATGATGAAACCGAATGTACCACCTTGGAGTGGGACAAGCCTGACTTCACTGAAGTATTGGATGATTCATCACTGGAAGGCATGAAAATAGCTGTATGTAAAGAATTCATTGACGTTACAGATGAAGAAATCAACAAAACCGTCAACAAAGCTATTGACAAGTTAGTTGATGCTGGAGCAGAACTTGTTGAAGTGAGCTTCGATTATATTGATCTATGTCTGCCAACTTACTACCTAATCAACTATGTGGAATTCTTCTCAGCAACCAGAAAATATGACGGAAGAGATTACGGATACAGAATTGAAGAGGTATGTGGAGATGAAGTACTCAGAAGAATCAAAATCGGTTCACACATTGCTGAAGCAGAATTCAGCGGTAAATACTACAAGCAAGCTTTAAAAGCAAGATCTGTAATCAGAGGAGAAATTACAAAAATGCTTGAAAACGTTGATTTGATTGTAGGACCAACTGTACCTAAACTTCCTCACGAAATTGGTGCAGAGCTGGAACCTATGGAAATGTATGCTTACGATATTTTAACCGTAATCGCTAACCTCGCAGGAATTCCAGCAGGAAGCATAAAAGCTGGTGAAGTAGAAAACATTCCGGTAGGATTACAGATTCAAGCAAAACCGTTAGATGACTTAAAAATTATCAAAGCTATGAGTGTATTTGAAAACACTCAATAACTTCTTTTTTTTATTAACATTCTAAGTATTTTAAAAAATTGATTAACAAAAAGTAGGACATATAAAAAACACATAGTTACTCTTTTTTCAGGATTAAGTAATCTGAAATTTCATTATCATGTAAGTATATTTTTAAAATTTTATTTACATGGTAAATACTAGAATATTGTATACTTACCCTACCAAACAGATTCAACAGTCATTAGCTGAATTATATTCATTATCATTGATAAGAATTTAAATATGCTTCTTCCTGTTCATATAATTCATCACTGATTTCATTTCTTTAACAAATAATTCGTTTATCCGATTCTTATCGGGAATTTTCTTTTTATTCTTATGGAACATTTCAACGAAAATAAATTTACTTTCATCTTTATCAAATATGAATGTTATTCTAAAACCGGAATTGACGCCCTTGTTTATTCCTTCACAACGGAACTTCTTGATAATGAATGCTGGCACGTTCACATAATTTTCTAATCCGGCAATACGCATACAAACATGTGATTCAAATTTATTGGATTCCAGGAGATGTTGAATTAAAATATCATACAAAAGTTTGAAATCGCTTTTAATTGTAGGACATTGGTGCCTAGTGAAAATCTTTTGAAACTCTTTTTTAAATTTATTGTGGTATTCAAATGTATAGCACTTGTACTCAGTCATCATAATCCCTCACAGAATATTCAGGATCCCTATAAAAAACGGCTTCATAGTTTAATATTTCGCCGTCTTTTGCTAATCTCCAAGGAATATCTCCGTGAGAATATTGGCTTATCTCTTCAGAGTAGAAATGAGAAAGCCTATTTATTGTATCATCCATTACTTGAATCTCATCTGAGGATAACAAACTGATATCCGGGTCTGTTAATGAGGAATATTTATATTTTGAATAATTTATAACACGTTCGGGGCTCTCATCTATTTTTCCTTCATCAATTAATTCATGAATAGCTTCAAAAAAGTGTGAAGGAACTGGTCCCATTTGTTTTCTAATATAAGTTTCACCACTAATCGGTTTTTCATATTTCTCATAATTATCAAAATCAGAAAAATATAATAATTTATATAATACAACCCTGGCAAAATTATCCTTTGTGTGACATCTGCTAATGATGTAGTGAATCATTGATTTGAATTTTTCAGAGTCGTAAATGATATTCTCATTCATTTCAAAACCTCATTACAGTTTTAAACTTTGAAAAAACTAATTTTACAATATATGATATGAAAACCAACATATAAATAATATCGTGTAACCAGTTTTAATATCCCATTCAATGCCTTGAAGTTGATATTATTGAAAACTTAATATTAATTAGTTTTTAATTATTTAAATAGATTTTATTTGATTTCATAACAATTTTACGAATACAAATCAATTTTAATAAGTAACAACAATTTTAAAACCTAAAATTATTTTTAGGAATGATTAAATGCATGAACGAAATGTATCTTTTATATATTAATATTCAAAACAGATATTAGGTAAAACCAATTACTACATTATCAAATCTTTTTAGTGAAAAATATTCTTATCCGAAGGACATTATAAAAAATTGTATATTTACTTCCTACTAATAACATTTTCAACATATTCTAAAATATGATTTTATTAAATTTTAACCATCAAATAAATCTCTATTAATATCAAGAAAATAATTTTCGAATTTAATAAAATAACTTATTATTTATATGAAAAATAAAAGATTAAATGAATTGAGTTTTAATTACTTTTAGTTATAAAAATAGAAAACTTTATATAGTAACAAAAAGTTAATCGACTTGTATTTCCAATCATCCATACATTAAACATACCTTTTGATTTTACATTTGAAATATACCTCTAAATTTTATAACTTATCAAGTATAAGTAATAAGTAAGAGGTTATTTTATGACAAGAATAGGACTTGCTTATGTAAGCGGAGCCGTTCCGGGATTTGAAGATTTTGGAAATTTACCGACAGATATCGTGAAAGAAAACGGTTTGGTCGATGGTAACAAGGCTTCAAAAGAATTGGATGCATTGATAATTCCAGGTGGAACCTTAATTGAGTCAAATGACATCAATATGGGTTTAAATACTGAAATTAAAAAGATGGCCCGTGACGGAAAACCCATTATTGGAATCTGTGCGGGTTTTCAACTGCTTTCAAATCAGATAGATATCGGAAGAAAATCCCCAGTACCTATTGTCAAGGAAGGGCTTGGAATAATAGACGTGAACTTTTCACCACTTATAACAAGTGATAGGGTAAAGGCAAAGGTATTCAATAATTCCTTTTTAGTCAAAAACCAAACTGAAGATGTCAATGGATTCCATACCCATACCTATGGTAAAGTTGAAGGAGATGCAAAGCCATTATTCTATTCACAGGTCCAAAGGATGAACTATGGTGATACCAACAAAAAAGGAGAGTACAACATCTTTTCCGGAGCATGTAACGATGATGGAAACGTTATCGGTACAATGATTCACGGCATATTGGATGAAAACCCGATTCTTGTAGAAAACCTAAAGCAACAAATAGATATACAGAACCTCGATGACATTTACAATAGAAACCAAGAAGTCAAAAAATTTCTACATCGCGAAGTCGGAATCAACAGCGGCATAAAGGTACCCTCAATTAAACCAAACGAAAAACCAAAATACTTGATGATTGGAAGTAATGGATCAGACTCCGGTAAAACTTTCATATTGACCGGACTGGCAGGTGCAATAAGAAAAAGGGGATACAAAGTTGCACTCCTTAAAGTGGGTCCCGATGTTCGTGACATTATACCTGGACTATATTTGACAAAGGGAAAAATGGAAGATTTCGCTTCAATAAAAATTGGACATCTCGGATGGAAGGATATCGAATCTACAATAAAAATATTAAACAATTCAGATTACGATATTGTTCTAATTGAAGGAGTTATGAGTGTATTCACTGGACTTCTAAATGAAAAGGTTCCATTTTCAGCAGCGGAAATAGCAATGTCCTCAAAAATTCCAATGATATTGGCCACTGGAGTCAATAAGGGGGGAATAGAATCTGCAGCCGTCGATATTGTAGCGCATGAAAACATGCTGAATAAGCTTGGTGTTACAGTTGAAGCTGTACTTCTAAATAAGGTATATAATGAAGATATATTCGACACTGTCAAGCCATATATAATAGAAAATACAAATGTTAAAGATGTTTTAAAACTTCCAAAATTAAAATCTGCCGATATGAGAGGATTTATTCCTGAAGTTGAAATTAGATATGAACTGTTTACAAAATATGCACTTGATTTGATTGAGAAAAACCTAGACATTGACAAAATAATCAATATGGCTCGTGAAGTCGAATTCGAAAAGATTTACACATTTGATGAAATAAAAAGAAAAGTGATATAATGGCTCTTAATTTAAGTCCCGAAAAAGGTGTTAAACTAACAAAAAAAGATAGGGCACATGTTTTAAAAAAAATGAAACAGGGTTGGAAAGCAAGCTGTATGATACCGGATTATGTCTTTGATGAAAATGGCGATATCCAAATAGCTTCCGACATGAACAGGCGTGTTGTTAAAATAGTCAAATTCAAAGATGATGGAATTCACTTTGAAAAGGCGCTGAAAAACAAGACACTGAGAATTCCATGGTTTAAAATAATTGAAATAAACAGCTCAAAAGAAATAAGAGATGGTATAGAAATTAAAATGAATGATGGGAGATATGTCGCATTCAGCATTTACAATTCATATAAAATAAAACAGATTACAGAATTTATTGCAAATTATATTGTAGAAAAAAAGAATAGTTAAAAATACTATTCTTCCAAATATTTATTAATAATGTCTTCGCCTTTAAGTAAGACAAGCCCGTTTTCTTCAGCATATTTACGAGCGTCAGCGATTGTAGTAGCCTGTCCGGTTTCACCGTCCATCATTTCACAAACTACGCAAACAGGAGTAACACCAGCCAATTCACATAATGCAAGACCAATTTCTGTGTGTCCTCTTCTATTTTTCACAAGACCGTCGGCTCCTCTTAAAAGACATACATGACCTGGAGACCTGAAAGTGGCTCCGAATTCGTCAAATCTTTTATCTTTCATCATTATTGCCATTTCACTTATGGTCATTGCTCTGTCATGATCTGTTACTCCAGTGAATGATTTTCTGTGATTGGTCCAAATTGAAAATGAGGATCTTTCATCGTATGGAATATCATTTGGTGCAAGTTCAGCAAGTTCAGGATATTTTTCACATGCAGCCTGCATAATATCAACCATGAACGGCAATTTAATTTCATCACAAAAATCAGCATGTAAACAGTTGCAGATTAATCCGCCTGCATCATTTCTCATGGTTGCAATTGATTTAGGGGTTACAAATTCAGAAGCGATAATCATATCGACTTCCCCTTCCCTGTCATCATCATCAAAAACTAATACAAATTCACCATTTCTTATAGCTTCCAAAGCTTTATCTAAGTTTGTTTCTTGATTCATAGTAACACTCCATATTGTACTAGAACCAGGGCCAAAAATAACTATTATCTTCTCTTCCATCCGGACTGTAACCGTCGGTTTTGGAATCTCACCAAATCAACACCCTTTTGTGCTCGTGGACTTATTTTATTTAAAAATCACCACCGGTGGGGAATTTCGCCCCGCCCTGAGAACGTATTAAAAAATATATCTATCCTATATAAAATACTTTACGGTAAAAAAAATCATTTTCAAAATTCTATATTTACAATGTCCCTATCTTTCAAATTAAGCTTTTCTCTTAATTTTTCTTCTGCAATAAATTCCAGATAATTTTCTTCATGAGTTGTTTTGGCGGGAAATACGATAGCTCCATCAATTTGGTCATTTAATATAGCCTTTATGTATTTTACGGCTCCAAATTCTGTATCTGGCTTGATGATATTTTTGCAGTTGTTCTTAATTTCATTAATGTCCTGCAAATATTTCCTATCGACAATAACATTTAAAGTTCCTGGATATGGTATGAATCCCAAATTTTTTTTAAATTCCTTAGTGTAAAATTCTTGTGATAGGAAAAACGCCGCCTTTCCCATACCGGTTGTAACTTCACCATCAATTTTCATCAAATAACCTCTCACCAAATTACATAGAATGTAATGTAACTATCAAAATCTTAACTGAAATTTCAATTTAATCAAAGAACACTATAATTCATAACGGTTTGATTTAAGAAATATAGATTCAATAATAATTAATTGGCTTTTGATAAATAAATATATTTAAGAAATTATTTTAACCAAAAACTATAAAACTATTACTGATAAAAATTTACAGGGTAATTTAAATGAATATAAAAACTATCTCTACAGACGTATTAATAATCGGTTCAGGAGGAGCAGGTTCAAGAGCTGCTATCGAAGTTGATGAATCTGGATTAAAAGCGACTATTGTATCAAAAGGTCTTTCATTCAGGTCTGGTTGTACAGGAATGGCAGAAGGAGGATACAATGCTGTTTTTAAAACTGTCGATAAAGATGATTCAATTGAGGCCCACATGAAGGATACTCTAAAAGGCGGGAGCTACCTCAACGACAAGAAACTTGTAGAAATTCTCGTGAACGAATCTCCAAAAAGGTTAATAGACCTGGAAAATTTCGGTGCATTGTTCGACAGGCAGGAATCCGGTCAAATAAATCAAAGGCCATTTGGAGGGCAAACATATAGAAGAACATGTTATCAAGGAGATAGAACAGGTGCAGAATTATTGAATGCCCTAAAAGAAGAAATCATAAAAAGAGACATTGAATGTATCGAGGAAGTTATGATTACATCATTAGTTACTGACGGCAATCAGGTAATCGGTGCAACAGGACTCGATTTAAATGATTCCAGTTTAATATATTTCAAAGCAAAATCCGTGATTTTAGCCAGTGGAGGTGCTGGTCAATTATTCCCTGTAACATCAAACACCTTCCAAAAAAATGGAGATGGTTTTGCAATAGCATACAGAGCCGGAGCTAACTTGATTGATATGGAACAAATCCAATTCCACCCAACAGGAATGGTCACACCCGAATCCAAAAAAGGAGTGCTTGTAACTGAAGCGGTTAGGGCAGAAGGTGGAAAACTTTTCAATAATGACGGCGAAAGGTTCATGTCAAAATATGACCCTGAAAAAATGGAGCTTGCAACACGTGACGTTGTCGCCCGTTCAATATATCAGGAGATTATCGAAGGAAGGGGAACCGAAAACGGCGGAGTCTATCTGGACATTTCACACTTGGATGATGACTACATACAAGAACAGCTCGAAACCATGGTTCTACAATTTGAAAACGTAGGTGTGGACATCAAGAATGAACCAATAGAAGTAGCACCAACTGCACATCACTTTATGGGCGGTTTAAAAATTGATACAGATGCATCAACATCACTTGAAAATCTGTTTGGTGCCGGAGAGGTCTGTGGAGGAGTTCATGGAGCTAACCGTTTAGGCGGAAACGCTTTGGCAGATACACAGGTGTTCGGTAAAATTGCAGGTGAAAACGCTTCCAAAGTAGCCAATGAATCTGAACTAAAAACAAACGATGAAATGGTTGAAAAAGAAGCTTCAAGAATCAAAGGCCTTATTAAGGAAGGTTCAATCAAACCGCAGGAATTTAAAGATAGAATTAAAAACTTAATGTGGGAAAAAGTATCTATTGTACGTGATGAAAAAGGCCTGAACGAAGCATTGAAACAACTTCTGGAAATGCAAAAAGAGCTGGAAAACCTGAACGTAAGCGATAAAAAACAATATAACGATGAATTATTAACTGCCCTTGAAGTAACCAATATGGTTGAAATTTGTATTGTAATCGTAAAATCAGCGATATTGCGTAGAGAAAGCAGAGGGGCACATTACAGATCCGATTTCCCTGAAAGTTCAGATGAATGGAAAAGAAGCATTATCGTTAATAAAAATAAAATAAAATTTGAAGCTAGATAGAAGCTTCTTTTAATTTTTTTAATTCTTCAATAGCTTTTCTAGCTTTTTCATAGATTTCCTGTTCATCCAATCAACATTTGAACCGTTTGCGGAGTAAATAACATTGGAACTTAAATTGGAACTGTTTGGTACCATATTAGCTGAATTGGTATCAATTAAAATAATATCTGCTTTTTTTCCAACTTCGATAGAACCTATTTCATCATCCAAATCCAAAGCTTCAGCACCCTTGATTGTACCCATAGCCAATGCTTCGTCAGAAGACAATGCCTTAGGGTCAAGTGTGGAAACCTTTTGAAGTAGACTTGCTGTTTTTAACTCTTCAATTAAATCCAGATTGTTATTTGAAGAAGCGCCATCAGTACCTATGCTTACGCAAATATCATTTTCAATCAATTTGGAAACGGGAGCAATTCCGGAAGCTAATTTCATGTTACTGCATGGATTGTGTGAAATCTTAACATTGTTTTTCTTAATTATTTCAATTTCATTGTCACTTAACCATACGCTATGAGCGGCAACGACATCAGGACCTAAAAATCCGATTTTATCCAAATATTCAAAAGGTCTTAGACCTTTTTCATCCAATATGTCATTGATTTCCTTTTCGGTTTCGGAAACGTGGATATGAATACCCATATTGTATTCATCCGCCAACTGACGGACTTTAATCAACAATTCTTCTGATGCAGTATAAGGAGAATGAGGTCCAAAAAATACTTTAATTCTTCCATTTGCCATTCCATTGCAATTTTCAAACAATGAAATGTTTTCCTTGAATTCATTTTCCCTCTTCTCAGCATCTCCAAAGTCAATCATTCCATATGATAAAACTGCTCTGATACCTGCTTCATCCACTGCACGTGCAACATCTTCCATGTAGAAATACATGTCACTGAAAGTTGTTGTACCTGATTTAATCAGCTCAACGGCACCTAATAGTGCTCCAATATAACAGTATTCTTCATTTAAATTCGCTTCCATTGGCCATATATGATCATTTAACCAACTATCCAAACTTAAATCATCAGCCAAACCTCTAAATAAAGCCATTGATAAGTGAGTATGAGTATTAATAAATCCAGGAAGTAAAATTTTTCCACTAGCATCGATGATTTTATCGACATTACTGTCATCAATATCTTCAGAAATTTCAGAAATTACATTGCCTTTAATTAAAAGAGATTGTTCCTTGTTTTCAAAATTATTATTTGGACTTAAAATTAATGCATTTTTAATTAATATAGTATTATCATTCATAATAACACCTAAAAAAATAAAAAAAGTAATAAAAACTTATTTATAAGTTTTTAATAGCTAATTTAATATCATCAGCTTTAATAGTTTTACGTTTTGCGATTTTAGCAACTTGAGCAGCTTCTTTAGCAACGTCACGAGCAACTTCTTCAACGTAAGCAGCTAATTCAGCTTTTGCGTCTTCGCTTACTCTTTCAGCACCAGCTTCTTTAATAATTCTAGCGATAGGAGCTTTTGGTATTTCAGACATAATTTTCACCTCGTAAAATTTATTAAAAACTTATGATTAGTAACATAATCGTAAGTTAAATATACATTATAATACGACTTAATATTTAAATATTTTGCTTAAATGAGCAATTAAATAAAAAAATAAGATAATATATTTAAAAAAATAACAAATAGTAATGATTAATAATATTAAATCTTGAAAAAAGTATTAAATAAAAAGATTACCAAAATATTATCATATAAAAAATTGGAAAGATTACAATGAAAATAAAAATTGCTGTTCCTTCGAAAGGAAGAATAAGTGAACCTTCAATCAACATTTTAGAAAAAGCAGGATTAGGATTGCAAGATAGAGAAAGCAGAAAACTTATTTCTAAAACTTTTAATAAAGATATTGATGTTTTATTCGCAAGAGCATCCGACATTCCTGAATTTGTTCAAGATGGAATAGCCGATATAGGAATTACTGGCATAGATTTAATTAAAGAAAATGAAGCGGACGTTATTGAACTGCTTGACCTGAAATTTGGAAAAACAAGTTTGGTTTTAGCTGCTCCGGAAGATTCAAACATTAAATCTGTTGATGATATAACACCTGAAATGACATTAGCTACTGAATTTCCAACATTGACAAGAAAATACCTAGATAAAAATAATCTGAATTTAAAGATTGTCAAATTGAGCGGATCTACAGAGGCAGCTCCATTCATAGGTGTTGCGGATTTAATAACAGATTTGACAAGTACAGGAACAACATTAAAAATGAACCATTTGGAAGTTGTCGATACATTGTTAAAAAGTTCAATAGTTTTAATTGCAAATAGAGAAAGTGCAGAAAACAAAAAGGAACTCATTGAATCTGTCAGTACAAGTATTAAAGGAGTATTAGATGCTTCACGTAAAAAATTATTGATGATGAACGTAAAAACAAAAGATTTGGACAATGTTAAAGAAGTCATGCCATCAATGGGTGGTTTGACAATATCTGATGTATTATCCGAAGAAAAAACTGTTGCGGCACAGGCAGTAATAGATGAGGATGAAGTGTTTGATTTGGTAAACAAATTAAGAAATGCCGGTGCAAAAGACATACTTGTCGTTCCAATTGAAAGAATAATATGATTATCAAATGAAAAAAGGGTTGATTAGAATTTTCAAATTAAAAAACATAATTTCAATAAAGGATTTTGAAAGAAAAGATATAGATTATATCCTTGACGAAGCGGCTAAATTGGAAAACATTGCAAAATCAAAGGAAACCTGCGATGAACTTAAAGGAAAAATATTAGGTCTGATGTTTTTTGAACCTTCAACAAGAACAAAATTATCATTTGAAACAGCCATGAAACGTTTAAGTGGTGAATGCATAGGATTCGAAAATAGTGGATCCAGTTCCGTGTCAAAAGGTGAAAGCATAGCGGATACAGCAAAAATGTTTGAAGGTTACAGCGACGCTTTAGTAATCAGGCACGAACTTGAGGGTGTATCAAAATTTATATCAGACATTGTTGATGTTCCTGTTATTAATGCAGGAGACGGCGCCGGACAGCACCCAACACAAACATTACTCGATTTATATACAATAAAAAAAGAAATTGGAAAAATCGACGACTTGAAAATAGCCTTAATAGGTGATTTGAAATTCGGACGTACTGTTCACTCATTATCAAATGCATTATGTTTATATAATAACGTGAAAATTTATCTGGTATCTCCAAAAAAGCTTAAAATGCCTCAAGAAGTTCTTCACGATTTGGACAAAACCAACATAAACTACGAAGAAGTTGAATCCATTGAAGAAATAATTGATGATGTTGATGTATTATATGTCACCAGAATTCAAAAAGAACGTTTTGGAGACATAAATGATTATCTAAAAATAAAAGGAGCATATATTGTTAATAAAAAAATGCTTGAAGGTAAAAATGCTATTGTAATGCACCCATTACCTAGAATAGATGAAATAGACGGTGATGTTGATGATACAAAGTACAATAAATATTTCAACCAAGCATTTAATGCCGTTCCGGTAAGAATGGCTATTCTAAAAACTTTAATAAAAAACAACCCTAAATAGAGAAAAGGGTTGTTTCAAGTAAATTTTCATTGCATTGCAGTTTGATAATATTTGTTCTTCCTTTTCCACGTCCACGTGAAATTGTATTTGTGGATATTATACCCAATAGTTCAAGTTCATTGATGAAATCAAAAATTCTTCTGTATGTTACAGCATCCTTTTTGGAAAGTTCCTTATATTCCTCATATAATTTTCCGGAACTGATTTCCTCATCACGTTTTGTCAAATTCAAGATTGCTTCAAGAACCCTTTGCTGTTGAAGCGGTAAAGTCTGAATGATTTCAGTGACTTTATTGTGTTCGATTCTATCTTTTGCCTCTTTAACATGTTCGCTGGTTACTTTGTCTGAATCTTCATCGAAAGCCAATTCACCTGCATTTTTAAGTAAATCAAGAGCGTATCTTGCATCACCCTCTTCCTTAGCTGCCATAGCGGAACATAATGGAATGACATCATCATTCAAAACACCATCACTAAATGCCAATTCAGCCCTTTCAGACAAAATGTCGCTTAATTGATCTGCCCCATAAGGTGGGAAAACAATTTCCTTATCATTCAAACTACTGGTAACCCTTGATTTAATCAGGTTTTTGAAATCCAAAAAGTTACTGATTGATAAAACAGAAACATTGTCAGTTCTTGTTAAAGTGTATAAAATACCGTCTCCATCCTTGTCAAGCAGGATATCTATTTCGTCTAGAATAACTATCAAAATCAATTTTTTACCAAAGGCATTTGTTTTAAAAATATCCCTAAATGTATTTACTATTTCACCTTTGGTCCATCCCCTGTTAGGAACATCTCTTCCTAGTTTCTGACATAATTGAGCTATAACCTGATATTCTGTGGTATAATCAGTACACCGGATGTATTCCACTTTAACGAAAACATTTTTATTCATTGCCGCATCCAACAATTGTTCACGAGCAAATTTGGAAGCTGCAGTTTTACCAGTTCCAGTTTTTCCATATAAAGTTACATTAGAAGGAGTTACTTCATTTAATGCATCAATCCAATATTTAGCTATTTGTCGTATCTGTTCTTCCCTATGAACTAATTTTTCAGGTAAAAATCTATGATCTAAAGGTTTTTTATCTTTAAATATGGCTTTACCTATTGTTTCATCTTGTCCTATTTCATCAAAAATGTTTGACATAACAACACCAATATAATAATGATTATAAGTTTAAGTAAAAATTAGAAAAAAACCGTGAGTATTATTTCCAGTGTTAATCTATTAAATTATATCATAAATAAACTTTTTTATTACAATAGTGATAAAAAATAATAAAACAATTATTTAAAAATCCTTAAAAACAGTTGTAAATAATGAAAAACACTTATTTTTAAAAAATAACAATTAAAAATTAAGTTATAATTAAAATACCTTGAAAAATTCATTTAAAATTAAAACATGAAATAGGACTATTTCAAATATAAGATAACAATTTCAAGTGTAAAAATCTAATGAAAACAAATATGGGTTATCCTTATTTCAGCTCAAAACGAAAAAATTTAAAAAAATTGTCATGATTTGTCATAGAGTGAGAGAGATGTGTTTCAAGTGTATAAAATTTCATGCGAAAATCAATTTTCAAGACATAAGTTTCAAGTGTAACGAAAATGAAAAAATCATGAAAGAAAGTAAAAATGTAAAATAAAAGTAAAAACTACTCTAAAATGAAAACAAAAGAATATTTGATGAGATAAATCTCAAGTGTTTACAGATGAAATATACCTCTTCAATCTTAATATACCATCGAAAAGTTTATACTTGAAATGAACCTCTCCCTCTCTAAACGAACATATCATTCTGATTGGAAGTTTGAGTATTTGGAGAAATACTGCCAAAGGTTTTGTCAATTAGGAAAATACAATGTAATTTTGCCTTAAAAACACGTTTGATTGTTTTCATCAATTCATTTTTACTTAATCCATCTTCATAAACTGTATCAGTGACAACAAACTGTTGCAGTAAGTCCTGATTGATGCTTAGTTCAAAATCAACCAAATAACTGTTAAGTCCAAACTGAAGATCCAAAATGAAGTCTCTTCTGACCTGGGGAGTTGATGCAACCATCAAATTGACATGTTCCTGAGCAACCTGTGTAGCACAGGCAACTATCACACAATCCTTACCAGTTGGTTTTACGACATCCATTATGTTTTCCTTTGGAAATTCAATGATGTAATGAAAATCAGCATTTTCATCAAATTTTTTTTCTAATAAACATTCTTCGTCCATTAACCATTCTCTAAGGTTATCTTCAAAATCCATATTATCATCTATTAAATTTAATAATAAATTATATATTTTTTTATTATATATATTATAAAGTATGATTGAATATAATAATTTAATTAATAATATTATTTTTTCTAATATTGGAACAATAAATCCACAAAACCTGTTTTTATTTATTATATTCGCATTATTTTTTTCACTTGCAATTGATGTCATCTTTGGTGAGCTTCCAACCAGAATACATCCTGTTGTCATAATTGGTTCAAAAATTAATTTTTTTAAAAATATATTCATAAAAATTAAAAATAGAATATCTGGATTTTTATTATCATTTTCAACTTGTATTATTTCATGTATAATATTATATATTATATATTATATTACTAGTTACAATATGTTATTATTATTTATTATATTCACAATATTGTTATCATCTTCATTTTCTGTCAATATGCTTTTACAAACAGCAATTGATGTTATGAATGATTTAAATGAAAGTTTGAATAAAGCAAGGCAATCAGTTTCATATCTGGTCAGCAGGAATACAGAAGAACTGACAGAAAGTTTCATTGTTTCCGCTACCATAGAAAGTCTGACTGAAAATATAACAGATTCTTATGTTTCTCCTATTTTCTATTATTTTGCATTTGCCATAATAGTAATTTTTCACCCGTTTAACAATTCATTATACTGGCTATTGATGATTCCAATGTTATACAGAGTCTCCAATACACTTGATGCAATGGTGGGTTATCAGACAGATGAATTGAAGATAATTGGTTATTTTCCGGCAAAAATAGATGATATTTTAAATTTTATCCCCGCTAGAATTGCTGGATTATATGTCGTTATTTCAGCATTTTTACTTAGGCTGGACTGGAAAAACAGTTGGCATATCATGTTGAGAGATGCAAGAAATTGTCCAAGTCCGAATTCAGGTTATACAATGGCATCAACAGCAGGAGCTCTAAATATTAAGCTTGTTAAAAAGGAAACCTATGTTTTAGGTGATGATAATAAGGAAATTGAAATAGATGATATTAAAAAAGCAGTAAACTTATCTAAATTGACAATTATATTATTTACAATAACAGTTATCTTATTATTAATATTAATTAAAGTGATTTTATGAAAATTGCAATTATTTCCGTATCTGATAAAGGATTTGAATTATCAAAAATATTGAAAAATAAATTAGATGATGATTCAACAATAATTAAAACTGATTTATATCATAAAAACGTTAAAAAACATTTTCCTATTTTATTTTATGAATATGATGCAATAATTGCAATAATGGCTTCTGGAATTTTAATCAGATCCATTGCACCATTGATTGAATCAAAGATTTCAGATCCTGCTGTTTTAAATATTGACGATAATGGAAAATTTGTCATATCCACACTTTCCGGGCATCTGGGAGGTGCTAATAAATTAACTGAAAAAATAGCAAGTCTGATTGACGCAACACCCGTAATTACAACATCAACTGATGTGAATAAAAAGCTGGGCATTGATGTTCTTGCAAGAGACCTTTATTTATCAATTGATGATACTAAAGAAATACTGTTTTTCAACAAATCAATTTTGGAAGGAAAAGAAATTTCATTTTTCATAAATCCTGATAAAAATTTTGATTATTTATTTGAATATCTAAATGATAATACACTTGAAATGGATATCTCTATAAATTTTTCATCAAAAATAAATACAGATGAAATACATGTCCAGTTGGATAGTCATAGAATAGTATTAAAAGAACGTAAAGTTGTTGTTGGATTGGGATGCAAACGTGGAAAATCCTGTGAAGAAATATATAAAGGACTTCAATGTTCCATCAATGAATTGAATATTCATATCTCTAGAATTAACGAATTATGTTCTGCAGAAATTAAAAAAGATGAAAAAGGACTGTTGAATTTATCAAAAAAATTGAATATTCCAATTAATTTTGTGGAATTAGATAAATTAAAGCTATTTGAATCTGATGATATACAAAAATCAGAATTTGTCAAGTCCAAGTTTGGAATATATGGTGTCTGTGAACCGTCTGCATTGATTATGGCAGGTTTCGATTCAAAATTGATTTATAAAAAAACATCTTATAATGGTGTTACAATAGCAATCGCTATATCAAAAAATTAAATATTAAAAAAAGAAATTAGATTGATTCTAATTTTGATAAAACTTCCCATATTAAAGTTCTGGCATGAACAGGAATGTTTGGATCATTACTTATTTCATCTAATTTTCCTAATACAGTACTGATTCTAACAGATTGGTCTTGACTTTCATCTTTTAATAGTTCATTAGAATCACTTGCTGCCTCTCTTATGTTACGAGGAACAGTATTATTCTCAGTAATGTATTCAAGAATTTCTGATACCTCATCAATAGTTTGATTACTCATTATTACCCCTCCAAAAATATTACTAAAAACAAGTCAAATTATGTATTAAGTAGTATGTATCTAATCATGTACTTAAATATTTTTTGGTAAATAATGTTTTATTATATAAAATTATAGTAAGGTTTATATTTACTGATTATTATATAATTATATATGTCAGACATAAGTAAAACTACTATAAATCTACCCGTAGATTTAAAAAAAGAATTAAAGAAAATTGCAATTGATGAAGACACTTCTTTATCAGGTTTAATCCTTAAGATGATTGAAGAAGGAATGAATTCAAGAAATAAATCAAATAAACCAAATGTTTTTTCAGATGAAGATTAAATATTATCTTCAGCTGAATTCAACATATAAGTTACAAATTGAGTTTTTGCAGTTTCTTCAACAAAAACTGCAAGTAATGCTGCTTCTTTTAAATTTTCATTAACACAGATTACTCCATGTTTTTTAAGGATTAGTACATCTTCGATTCCAAGACCTTCACTTGCATTTTTAGCTAATTCATTACTTCCTGGTTTTTCATATTCTATTTCAGCCAAAAATGGAGTTTTAATTTCACCAAATCCTTCGTATCTTTTAATTCTTTTGGAAGAATGTGCAAATCCTGTTGCATAAGGTGAATGTGTGTGGACAATTCCATTGACATCAGATCTTTTTTTATAGATTTCAAGATGCATATTCACTTCAGAAGAAGGTTTTCCTTTGGTTAATATGTTTCCATCCAAATCAACCAAAACAATATCCTCTTCTTTTAGGTTTGATAATGATTTTAAGGTTGGAGTAATTGCTATAATGTCTCCATTATCTCCTTTAAATCTAGCGCTAATATTTCCGGCTTTTCCTGAAACTAAACCTTTCTCATAAATTTCATTAGAAACATTAATAATTTCATCAATATTTTTTTTCATTAGATAACCTCTTATAAAAATTTGAAATGTTTATATTTTCCTTTATGAATAACAGGAACCTCTGCAGGAGTCGGCTCAATATTATGAATCTTTTGAAAGCTTGTCTGAGTCTGAAATGTTCCTGAATTGATTAAATGGATTCCTTTATATCTTTTATATGAATTCACGTGAATGTGTCCGGTGTGAAGAATATCTGGAACTTCATCAATAACTAAATAATCCTCAAGTTCTGAAGCTAATGGTGTTCTTTCACCATAAATAGGAGCTAAATGTCTTTTTTGAAGTAGTTCTTCCATTAATAAGTCACTTCTTTCATAACTGAATTCTTTAACTGCCATTACCAAGTCGTCAAAACTACGTCCATGGTAAATTAGGACATTAATTCCATCTAATGAAACTACACCTGGATTTGAAATAAATTCTACATTGTCCAGTTCATATAATGCTTTAGCGTACTCTTCTGGAACAGCAGGCTGAGGTTCTGCAACTCTGGAAGCGTCGTGATTTCCAGGAGCGATGATGATTTTAATGTCGCTTCTTATATTTCCTAAAAATCTTGCAGCTTCGTTATACTGCTCAGTAATATCTTTGATTACAAGTTCCTGGTCTTGATTTGGATAAACACCGATTCCATCTACAATATCTCCTCCAATAATAAGATATTTAATGTCTTCAGCAACTCTTCTTTGTTCTTCAGTACCAAAATCACAGTTAATCCAATCAATAAATCTTTGGAAAGCGTCTTCCAGGAATGTTAGGCTGCCTATGTGAACATCTGATAAGAATACTATTCCAAAATCCATTTCCTTGTCGGGAACCCTTAATACACCAGGCTTGATAATTTGCTGACCAAAAGCAAAATGATTATCATCACTTTTATTAGCAATAACTCCTATCACTTCATCCCTTACTAATTTTTCCGCCTCTTCAAATAATTCCTCTTTGTTTTGTGAGAATAAAACAGAAATGTTTCCTGTATCATCTTCCAGCTCAACAATCTTATGGCCGTTTTTACTGGATCTGATTTCTTTGACCATCAAAATCATGCTTAAGCTGTCTTGGGAATCATCAATGTCCGCTACCTTGATGGGGTTTCTAAGCTCAGGTCTTTTAGATAAAATATTGTATAATTTTTCATATCTGCTTTTGAAGTATGAAATTAGGTTTTCAAGCTCACCGCTAGTGTATGATTTTTTACTAGTATCTTGAATGATTTCAAAATCATATTCGACATTGCTTTTCTCTAAATTTCTTTTGAATTTAATTTTTTCATCTTTAACAGTTTCAGATGCTTCTAAAATTACTTCATTAACGTGTTTTTCCTTAATATCACTATCTTTTTTCAAATTTTCTATTGAATCAACTTCATGTTCCTGTGGTGTTTGTTTTATTTCTGGTTCTTTTTCGATTGGTTTTGCTTCTGGTGTTTGTTTTATTTCTGGTTCTTTTTTGATTGGTTTTGGTGTTGTTTTTGGCTTTTGTTCTATTGGTTTAGATTTTTCTTCCTTTTGAGAATTTGTCAAAGTTTCCTGACTGTTATTTTCCTGTACAGGTTTAATTCCTGTAAGTTCATCAACTGTTTCACCGCTAACTGATATCAAATCTTTTGATGAAAATTTATCACTTTTTAATTTGACTATTAGTGAAGATGCAAAATCTATAGGATTTTCTGCATTAATAACTCGGTTATAAGCTTCAGGTGATAGGTTGATTCCCTTTTTTGCAAATTTTAGTAAAATTTTATTAGTTGACATACTAATTAGAATTTTAATTTTCTATATTAATAAACTTTGAGAATTTTTAATATGAATTTTTTTAATTTTTCGTTATATTTATTATATATTAAATATAGAAATTAAATCATTATAATATACTTATTTCTAAATAATAAGTTTTTAATGATTGTGATAAAATGGCAAATAAGGTACTTAGAATTATTTTAATTGTTGTATTATTTGTTATATTCTTTGAAATTGGACTTGTTAGTTCATATACAATTGTAACTTCAGAAGCTCCTAATATTCAGGGATTGATAGATATGCAAATTTCAAAGGTCACTGGAATATTTAATCCAGCAAAAGTCAATGATATGTTAATTAAAGATCCAAGTCATCTTAATATAACTAATAAAAAGGATGTTGCTTTAAAGATGGAATCTATATCGAAGGTCGACGGTATTAATGTTGATTCAATGAATGTTACTACTTATGACAACCCTGATAAAAAGAATTTTACAGTTACCATAGAAGCTTTAGGTTATGACTCCCCTAATTCCTCTTCAGGTCAGATTGTAATTAGTAAAGTTCCATCATACAAAATTATAGCAAAAGCTAATGCTACTTATAAGGATTCTGGATTGACAGTTAATGAAAATAGTATTGTTATAAATTCTGTTTTAAAATTGTATAATTCAGCAACCAGCAGTAGTTCTACTAGCTCATATTCATCTAATAACTACAGCAAATCTAGTTCAAGTAGTTATGGTAGTTCAGGCAGTTCAGGCAGTTCTAGCGGTGGATATGGCTATACTAGTTATACAAATTATAGTAATAGATAATTATGATTAATGTTATTGGTATTGGACAGAATAGAGATAACATGACTCTGGGAGCTGTAAAAGCTATTGAGGAGTCAGATGTTATTATAGGATATAAAAAATACATCAACCAAATCGAAGATTTGATTTCCGGCAAGGAAGTTGTTAAAAAAGGTATGGGTGATGAGATAGCTAGAGCTGAATTTGCTATTCAAAAAAGTTTAGAAGGCAAAACAGTTTCATTAATTAGTTCCGGAGACCCTGGTGTCTTTGGAATGGCGAATGTGCTGTATCAAATTGTTAGTAAATATGAAGATGTTGAAATTAAAGTTTATCCTGGCGTATCTGCGTTGAATTATGCATCAAGCCATTTGGGAGCACCTTTACATGACTTTGCTGCAATTAGTTTAAGCAATATTTTAACTCCACTTTCCGAAATTGAAAAGAAGTTGAGATATGCACTTGAAGCGAATTTGATTGTTGCAATATATAATCCAATTAGCAAAACACGTAAAGAACCATTTAGAAGATTTAAACAGTGTGTTTTAGATATTAAAGGTGAAGATACTTTAATTGGCATTATAGATAGTACTTATGAGCCTCCAAAAGCAACTATTGTTAAACTTAAAGATTTAAGTGAAGATATTGTTAATATGTCATGTACATTAATTGTAGGAAATGATATTACCTACGAGCAAGATGGAAAACTTGTAACACCAAGAGGATATGTTATAAGATCCAAAATCCATGAATTATCACAAAATCATTATGAAAAATTCTTAAATGGAGAAATTGCACACGGACCAAATAGGGAGTGTGAATATTATCCATGTCACTTCGATGGCCAGTATTGCGATTTCTGCTATTGTCCATTTTATCCATGTGGGGATTCTGCAACAGGCGGAGAATGGATTAAAGGTAAAGGCGTTTGGAACTGTACCAATTGTCATTGGTTACACCAAAAGGAAGCAGTTGAATGCTTAAGACAACCTTTAGAAAACATTTTAGAAGATGTTGAAGATTTAAAATCAAAGAAAAAAACATTATTAAAACTTAGAAAGGCATGTTTATTACATGTAAATCCGAATGACTTGTGAGGTAATTTAATTGTCAATTAAAAATCTTTTAATAGAAATGAAGAATATGTCGGAATTGATGGTTGATTTAGCTTATTCCGCCGTATTGTTCAACAGTAAAACTGCTGCTGAAGAAGTTATTACATTGGAAAATGAAGTTAACTCAATGAATTATCAAATTAAAATGGAATCGTTGGTTGCAGCTCGCTCATATGAAGATGCTGAAAAATTAACAGCATTGCTTGAAATCGCTGAAGCTACAGAAACTATGGCAAATGCTGCAAAAGATTTAGCTGATTTAGTTTTAACAGGTTTTAAACCACACCCAGTATTTAAAAGGGTTATGGAAGAATCAGACAAAAGTATTGTTAGAGTCACTGTTGATGAATCATCTGAATTAGCTAATAGTACTTTAGGTGATTTGCTTTTAGTCAATCGTACTGGTATGAGAGTAATTTCTATTAGAAGGGGTTCTTCTTGGATTTATGGGCCTGATAAAAATACCATGCTACTGGCTAACGATTCGTTGATTTTGAAAGGAACAGACGAAGGTGCTGATTTACTTGAAAAATTGGCTGCTGGAGCTTGTTCTTTAGATGATATTCCAGATGAATTAGAAGATGAAGACTAGGTTGTGTTATAAATGATTGTGGATAGTGATACATGTGAAAGACAAACGGAAGAAGATTCGCAGTTCGCTATCTACTCGAGCGTTTGCTGATTTTTACGCTGAACATGACAATATTCTAAAAGAAGGTTTAATAGCACTTTTAATTTGTGCTGTAGGAGATTTGATAGCTGGTATTATACTTGGTAAAATGACATTTTTCCTCGAAACATTTCCTGGTTTATTGGTAATTATTCCTGGTGCCATTGGTATGAGAGGAAATATTTTTGGGTCATTTGCATCAAGATTGTCAACTAGTTTGCACATTGGTCTTATATCTCCTAAATTTAGTTTTTCTGAAGAGTTAAATAATAATATTTTTTCTTCATTTGTGCTTACACTTGTTTTATCAATATTTTTAGGTATTGTAGGTAAAATATTCTGTATTTTATTGCATTATCCGTCAATAGAGCTGATTGATTTTATTTTGATTTGTACTATTGCAGGAATTATTTCAAACTTGATTATGCTTCCAATCACAATGTTTGTTTCATTTAAAAGTTTTGAACATGGTTGGGACCCGGACAATATAACAAGCCCAATCATTGCCGCATTCGGGGATTTATTTACCTTGCCGGCAATTATCGCTTCAACCTTTATTTTACATGTCGTCGATATAAATTATATAGTTAAGGATATTGTTTTGGCTGTAATCGTAATTGCGGTTTTGGTTAGTTTCATTTATTGTTATCGCCGGTCAGATGAGACAAGAACCATTTTAAAGCAATCTACACCGATTTTGCTTTTATGCTCCTTTTTAGGAGGTTCAGCAGGCGGAATCTTAAACAGTTCAGTCGAAACATTGCTTACAAATCCAAGCTTGTTAACATTGATTCCTCTATTTTCAGGAGAATGTGGAAGTTTAATTAGTATTTTAGGAGCAAGATTATCTTCCGGTCTTCACTCAGGGCTTGTAGAACCATTAAGAAAACCGGAAGGGGAAGCATTACATAACTTTTTAATCTGCTTTATATTAGCTATTGTCGTTTTCCCATTCATAGGAATTTTAGCGGAATCATCTTCATTGATGTTTGGAACAATTGGTGTTGGTTTCAACGTAATACTTCCTATCAGTACCTTATCCGGCCTTATTTTGCTTACTATTATGGTGTTTGTAGTTTATTACATTTCTACCATTTCCTATAATCATAATTTGGATCCTGACAATATAGTTATTCCAATTTCAACCAGCGTTACAGATTCTATTTCCAGCTTGATTTTGATTTCAGTTTCTCTGCTGATTCTTACTATTCTGGTCTAATACCATGCCTTCAGGATAAATTCGCAATTATTTGTCTTGAAATAGTCATAATTTAATTTATTTATATCGAAGCTTTTGGGAACGCTTACGAGAAAAGCCTTTGCCTGAGGCTTGTTAAAGTGAATGAAGACTATTGCATTTGAATCGTCATAGAAATTGATTTTCTCGTTTAGATATATTTTATCACTTGTTACAAGTTCCCATGATTTATCTTTAACAAGGCGTGTTGAACCTATAAAATAGTTTAAATTATATTTTTCATCATCATCCACCAGTAAATAATAATCTGAAGCTCTTAAATTTCCTTTAAACACTTTAAAGTAATTGCAGCTATGGGAATTTTGGTCATGATTGAGATTGCATTTTCCCTCATTTTGAAAATCTTTAATTACATATTTTTTAAAGAAATCACATTTTACCAATCTATTGACTGAGTGAACAGTATTAGAGTTTTCACTGCTGCCTATTTTTACACTTGAAATACTACTCTCATGAGGAATTAGTTCCATGGAAGTTTTGATTTTGGAGTTAAACAGTATTTTAGTTGCAAATTTTTCATAGTCACTTCCGAGCGCTATAAATTTTGCATATGATACGCTGTTTGGAATGACTTGTCCTTCTTCGTTTACTATCGCAAGACCTGGAGTTCCCTTTTTGTTGACTTCCCAATTATCTGGTGTTCCAGGGTTATTGATTAAATTAACGGCTGCTTCTTCAATAAATGTTTCAATGTGTTCGTTTTCACCTTGTTTAACTATTTTTTGCGTGCTGATTTCATTTATTGAAAGGATGATTCCGACAATCATCAGAATTATTATTAATGCAATGGCTATTTCAATTGTAATGCTTCCTTTATTATCCATATATATCGCCCACCAAACCGTATTTTTTTCTATGGGAGGAATCCAATGTCAGAATGTGATGTTTTGGTGTAACAAGCTTTTCACCGTTATAATGGTCGCTGAAAACAACATGGTCCGAACAGGATAGGGATTCATTTTTTGCCATAGGTGTCTGGATAAATACCTCCATGCCGTAATGAGGACATTTTCCCTTTCCTTCAAGCCTACACAGATAACAGCTTCCATCTGCACTTTCATGAAAATATCCCTTATCTAAGCAGTCGTCTATTACTCCAGAATCTCCATGATGAACATATGGGTCGTATGGACATTTTTTGATATACAAAGGTGCAGTAGCTTCTATATATGATTCAGGTGATTTGAAATTATGGATTACCATGTATCCGGCTATTGCATTTTTGTAATGGATTTGATCATCATAAGTTAAAATTCCTGATGCTATTGTAAGCTTTGCAAGGGGAAGAGGGTCCCTTAAACCTTCAATCGATGCATTTTTCTCTATAATGTTTGAGTATTTGATATTGTCCTTTTGGGCATTGATTTTAACCTTAATCAATACTTTCCAAGGGCTGTCAGTATGTTCAACGGAGACGGTTTCTGATGAAATTTTTATTCCATATTTTTTTTCATAATCACTATTGGCCTCTTTCAATCGCTTATCGAGATTCTTTTTAATCTGATTTTCACTGTTAAAAACAGGCAAACCGTTATATACCTTTTGAGTTGCTTCGGCTATTGAGTCCCTTCCAAGAACTTCCAGGTTTCTGGAGTAGTCATCAATAATATATTTGAAATTATTATTTGATTTTAATTCGACATTTTCATTTTCAATGTAATTTATACTTGTTATTATAAAAATTGATATTAATAACAATGATAAAATCAAAATGGCAACACTTCCTACTATTATATTCCCTTTGGAGTCGATTTTCATAATATTGAAATTTGGCATGAATTTATAAATTTATTTTCCAAGTGTGCAAGTGTGATTTTGCACAATTCTGTATTACCAATTTAAAAAATAAGGAAAAATAGTAATAAAAAAAATAGTTATTTATATTATCGATTAGAAACTATACTTATTAGAAAATATATGGAGGATTTACATGTCAGATACTGTAAGAACATGGCGTCATATACAACAAAGATATAATCTTATAGGTACTAAATGTACCACCTGCGGAGAATTATTCTTCCCATCCCGTGTAGTTTGTCCTAACTGTAGAAGAAAAGGTAATCTCGAACCTTTCCAATTTTCAGGAAAAGGTAAAATTTACACATTTTCAGTAATCAGGTCAGCACCAGACAACTTTAAAAAATCAGCTCCTTATGCTGTAGCTGTAATTGAACTTGAAGAAGGTGCTAAATTGACTTCACAACTCGTAGATTGTGATGTTGAAGATCTTGAAATAGGTGACGATGTAGAAATGGTATTCAGAAGAATCAGAGAAGATGGAGAGGATGGAGTAATCTCCTATGGATACAAATTCAAAGTTATCAAATAATACTGCTGTTATTTTAGTAAGTCATGGAAGAGGAAGTATTTATTGAAATAAAGGAAAAGTTTATCAAAAAAACAGGCCTTACAACTGAAATAGGATACATGAAAGTGTCTGAACCCACAATTGCAGGTGCTGTGGAGATTTTAAAAGAGGAAACTGACGATTTACAAAGAATCATTGCGCTTCCCGTATTTTTAGCTCCAGGTATTCATACTAACATTGACATTCCTCAATTGTTGGGTCTTGAACCTTTGGAAGTTGACCCAAGATGTCCTGATGGAAACTATCCGCCTGAACATTACCTCTCAATTGCCGACGATGTTGACTTTGATGGTGAAATTGAGCTATTGAGTTCCATCGGACCAAGGGATAAGCTTTTGGATATTATCGATAAAAGAATCAATGAAGCTTTAGCTGAATCCAAGTTGGATGACAGTGCAAAAACTGGAATTTTACTTGTAACTCACGGTTCCAGATTGAATTACAATAAAGAATTTGCTACTGCGCTGTATAATAAATTCGAAAAGACTTGCGAATATCCGTCAAGTTTCGGATTCATGGAACTATGCGGTCCAAGCATTCCTGAATCTATCAATAAACTAGTAGATGAAAATGATTTGGAAAGATTGGTGGTTGTACCGGTCTTTATTGCTCCTGGAATGCATACAACTCATGATATTCCACACATTTTAGGATTTTTGGATGAACATGAGCACTCACATTCCCATTCCCACAGTCATGGTCATGACCACAGTCACGATTTGACTCCTGTGGAGTTTGACGGGGAAATATTATATCCGGAACCTATTAAAGCGGATGATATCTTGATTGATATTTTAGTTGATATGGTAAATGAAAAACTGTAGTTGTTTTTCATATATTTTTTTGAAAAATTTTTTATTAAAGATAACTTTATTGAATTTAACTTAAAACTTAATAATGGATGAATAATTATGTCTGATAAAAAAACAGGAATTTTATTATTATCCCATGGGTCTAGATTAGACGATGGTGAAGAAGTAATCAAAGCTTATAAGGAAATGTATACCGAAGAATTTCCAGACATGCCAGTGGAATATGGATTCATGGAAATTAGAAAACCGGGCATACCTGAAACAATCAACAAATTAACCAGTGAAAATGATTTGGAAAAAATCGTTGTAGTGCCGGTTTTCGTTGCTCACGGATTACATACCAAAAGGGACATACCTGAACTGTTAGGTATTGAAAGCGATTTTGATGCTGAAGCGGTATCCGGTCATCATCACCATCATCACGGTCATGACCATGGACATGACCACGGGCATCATCATCACCATCATCACGACCATGATGAGGAAACATTTGAGTTTGATGGTGAAATCGTATTGACAGACCCATTAGGCATTGATACACGTTTATACGAAATTATTAAAGATAGAGTTTCAGATAATTTATAATTCTGAAACACTTTCAACTTTTTTTTCTTAAAATTTATTTATTTTAAAATTTATACTAATATCATGTCTCTTAAAGTCTCTGATATTGGTGAAAAGGAACTGGTGAGATACATTATTTCTCATTCCAGGCACATTACTCCCGATGACACAGCCATTACTCAATTAGATTCTACAAATTTAATTTCCACTTGTGACATGTTGATTCAATCCAGACATTTTCCGGATAATATGTCTTATTTTGACATGGGATTTAAATCTGTCACGGTTAATGTGAGTGATCTTGCATCAATGGGTGCTGAACCATTGGGATTTTTATTGTCAATAGCTATTCCAAAGGATATGAGTTTAGATGCTTTCAAAGAAATTATTGATGGAGTTTTAAAGGCATGTGACCATTATTCAATTCCCCTGATAGGGGGCGATACAAATGAAGCATCTGAGATTATTATTTCAGGAACTGCTTTGGGATTGTGCGATAAGCCGTTAATGAAGGATACCTACAACATTGGAGATTTGATTGCCATTACTGGAGATATTGGTCTGGCCGCTTTGGGATTTGAATTGGATACTTTTGACAATATTTATGTTAAAAGCGTCTTAAAACCAAAAGCAAGGATTGATGAAGGGTTAATTTTAAAAGATTTTGCGACATCCGCTACGGATATTACAGACGGTCTTGCTAGTGAGCTCTATGAAATCAAAAAGGATGATTATGGCTTTATGATTTATGAAGAAATGCTGAATATTTCCGATGAGTATAAGTCATTGGCCGGTGAGCTAAATTTGGATTATTTGGATTTGATATTGCATGTTGGCGAAGATTTTGAATTGTTGTTCACCGTTTCAAAAGATGATTTAGAAAAACTGCCGATTGATTACAAAGTAATTGGTGAGGTAACGGATTCCGATGTGGTGGAGCTTACCTTGGAAAATGGATTTGTTGAAAGAATTGAAAATAAGGGTTATGAGCATTATGTTAGTGAATAATGATTTGTATAAAAAAAGTTCCAAGACACAAAAAATTCGCTGTGAGATTTGTGCAAACTACTGTAAAATAGCTGAAGGCAATGTTGGAATATGTAAACAACACAAAAACATTAACGGTGAGCTATTTGATGAGTCTTATGGTATTGTTTCATCACTTTCACCGGATCCTGTTGAAAAAAAGCCTTTGAATCAATTTTTACCCGGCACATTTACATACTCAATCGGAGGTTTTGGATGCAACATGACATGTTTGCATTGTCAGAACTATATGATATCACATGAATATGACATTAATTCAAGAGGTATTAAAATAACACCGGAAGCGATTGTGGAAAATGCACTTAATTATAATTGCAAGTCAATTGCTTGGACCTATAATGAACCTACGATACACTTACCCTTCTCCAAAAAAACTTCACTGCTTGCAAGGCAAAAAAAGTTGAAGGTAATCTATGTAAGCAACGGGTATTATTCCGGAAAGTCACTTGAAGAGGTTTTGACATTTGTCGATGCATTCAACATAGACTTGAAATCCATGTCTAGTGATTTCTACAAAAAAGTATGTGGTGCGGACTTGGATGTGGTTTTGGATAATCTAAGAAGAATATATCTGGAAGGAAAACACCTTGAAATCACTAACTTAATCATTAATGATTATAATGATTCAATTGAAGAGATTACACAGCTGTGTGATTTTGTAGTAAATGAACTTGGTCCTGAAGTTCCACTTCATTTTTCAAGGGCGTTTCCTTATTACAAAATGAATGATATTTCCCCGACAAGACCTGAAATTCTGTTTAAGGCAAAAGAAATTGCTGAGGAAAAAGGAATTGAAAACGTTTATTTGGGTAATATTTAATTTTTTAAAAAAAGTAAAGTTGAAGTTAGTTTATTCACCAAAACTAACTCTTTCGAATTTTTCTAATGTTTTAAGTGATTTTGTTGCGTCAACACCGATTTTGGTAGTTGTTCCATCACTTTCAGCCACAGGATCTAAAGAGGAACCACGAACATTCGGAACAATCATGATGTCACGGTCACCTTTAACACGTGTAGCTATTGCATATTCAACATCTTCTGCATCAAATATGTTCACGTCTGTATCCACTGCAACACAATGTTTCAGGGAAGGGTGTGCAGATAATGCAGCCATAATGGCGTTTTTACCGTCACCTTCAGTCTGCTTGTTTATGGATACTACAGCATGCAACCAGCAGCAGCCGCCTTCAGTCAAAACAACATTTTCAACTGTTGGAACAGCATTTTTAACTGCCTTATATATCCTTGGCTCTTGTGGAAGGCCTTGCAACAATTTATGCTCAAATCCGGCAGGAACAATTGCATGATAGCAAGGATTGTCCTTTTTGATATGCATCTTTTCTAAGTTGATGATTGGCTGGTCACGGATAATGTCGTAAGTGTCAGTCAAGTCTACAAATGGGCCTTCAGCAACAGTTTCAGTGACTGATATTTTACCCTCTAAAATGATGTCGGCTTGAGGAACTTCCAGGTCTCCGCATTTGATTAATTCAAGTTCTCCATCCTTAAATGCATTGGCAACTTCCATTTCGTTATAGTCAATTGGTATTGATGTGGTACTTGCAAGCAATATTGCAGGATCCATTCCAATTGCTATTGCAATGTCCAAATCTTTTCCGGCTTCCTGAGCATTCTGGAAATAAGTGTAAAGGTTTCTAGGCACGATTCTGATAACAAGTCTTTTGTTGTCAAGCACCATCATCCTGTGAATGGATGCATTTTGAATGCCTGTTTTTGGGTCACGTGCAAATACAACGCCTGCGGTAATGTAGGCTCCACCGTCACGTTTGTAATGAGTTAAAATAGGAATTTTATCCAAATCAACTTCTAAATTATCATATTCTGAGAAATCTGTAAATTTATCCACTTTAAGCGGTTTTTCCATAGCGTCAATAATCTTTTCAGTAATTTCAGACACTTCACAGTTGATTGATTTGGCTATTTTTTCACGAGTGTTGCAGATTCCGGTCACAACTGGCAAATCATATCCTTTGACGTTTTTTACAATTACTGTGTCTTTAGGATATTTTCTTAATACTTTTGAGATTTCATACTCTGAAGAAAGCTCATCTGTAATTTCTATGATGTTTTCATCGTTAATATTCATGTTATCACTATAAGTTAATTTTTTTGTCTTTCAATTTTTCAAGAACTTGAACTATTTCTGGATTGTCAATGGAAAGGATTTCACCGGCAAGTACAGCTGCATTTTTACCGTTATTTATACCAACTGTTGCAACAGGAACTCCTGGAGGCATACTGACGGTTGTAAGCATATAATTATCACCATTTTCATTGGTACATGGAACTCCGATAACAGGTTTTTCTGTTAGGCCGACAATTCCACCGGTTACTTGTGAAGTGTTGGAACTTATTCCAATGAAAATTTTGGCATTTTTCATGCATTTGACATAGTTGGTAAATTTTTTAGTGGATCTGATTGGACAGACAACTTTAGTATCATGTGTTATTTTAAGCCTATCTAAAATTACAGAGACTTTTTTAGCTGTTCCCACATCAGTTTGTCTTCCAACAATAATTACTACTTCTGCATCCTTGTTTTTACAGTTGATTATTGCATCCTCATCGACTTTAACCTTATTTATTTCGAGATTTTTAACTCTTAAAAATTCATTGTCAATGAACGGCCTGTCAATCTTTTGAATGATATCCTCATTGCTTTGCTTAACCTTTTCGGCATATTCCTTTCTTAGCTTAATTACTTTTTGACGTACCTCTTCATCGTGAAGT
>ONQL01000070.1 GCA_900319985.1 uncultured Methanobrevibacter sp.
GAAATGATATATGTGCTGTTCAACGAAAGGAAATTTGACAATGTTGGAGTCGGTGGTGTTCTTTTAAGTAATCAGGAATAGATGGATTTTTAAAAATTCATTCTTTTCATTTTAAATCCAATATTTCCTTATACATTTCTTTCAATTCTTTTTTTTCATATTCCGAATAATGTTCGTTGTCGACATCCGTTTCAAGAGCAAACAGTAACAGTTCATAGAATACCTTATTCAGTGACCTTCCCTTTTTGGTTAGGAAATATTGGGTATTTTTTGGATCATTGCCCTCATTTGTCTTGTAAATAAGGCCATTATCCTGCATTGTCTTAAGGCATCTTGACAGTGCCTTGTTGTCCAGTGAGGGTCTGTTGACTTTAAATTCATTGAAATGGCTTTTTCCTAAAAACAGGTCTCTTAAAACATGCAGTGTCCATTTGTTGCTCATGAATTTGAGAGTGTCTTCCAGGGGGTTTCGTTCATACTTTTTTTCGTAATATGCAAGTTTTTTCGGATTTAAAGTCATGTTTATTGTTATATATGTTTTAATATTAAGTTTTTTAGATGTCATTGATGCCACTTTATCTTTAAATACCCTATTTTTTAAATATTTGATTAGAAAATTTTAATTGGTGCGATAATATGAATGATAATGAGATAGTTATGACTAAATTCCTGGCGATACTGTTTGCGATATGTTCAGGTCTTGCAATAGGTAATCTGTACTGGGCTCAGCCGTTGCTTGTCCAGATAATGGATGGTTTCGGTCTTCCCGCAGCAAATGGGGGACTTCTGGTTACTGCAACCCAAATAGGCTATGCGATGGGAATTCTCTTTATTTTGCCTTTGGGCGATTTTGTTCGAAGAAAACGTATGATAGCCCTTGTAATGGTGCTTTCCGTATTGGCTTTGGTCTCCTGTGCCATATCTCCTTCATTTATCATATTGTCACTGTCACTCTTCAGTATGGGGATTGTAACAATTTCCGGTCAAATCATATTGCCTCTTGCAGGGGATTTGAGCCGTGAGGATGAACGTGGCCACATCGTTGGAATTGTATCATCCGGAATAACAACCGGTATCCTCTTTTCAAGGTTTGCAAGCGGCATCATTGCAGGATTTTGGGGATGGAGATCAGTTTATGTAATAGCGGCCGCCTTGAATCTGGTCATGGTTTTGGTAATGATTTATGTATTGCCGGAAATTCCTGCAAAAAACAAATTTAAATCATATGGGAAACTTTTGGCAAGTGTTTTCACCACCTTTAAAAATCATAGGTCCTTGCCGAACATATTGCTGCACTCGGGACTGATATTCGGTTTGATTTTCAACATATTCTGGACTTCCTTAACATTTCTTCTATCCGCAGAGCCGTTTAACTATAACACGTTCCAAATTGGGCTTGTAAGTCTGGCAGGTCTTGCAGCGGCAGTATTTGGTGTGGGAATCGGAAAATTGCAGGACAAAGGCTTGAGCATACCTGCACTTGGAGCGTTCATTGTGGTTTGCCTTGTTAGTATGGTGTGCGGCTTTGCATTCAGTGATTCAATTGTTGCCATTGTAATTGTTGCGGCGGTACTTTCAGTTGCAGTTCAGGGAGTAAGCGTCTTGACCCAGACAAGATTGTTTAACTTATCTCAGGGTGAGCGCAGCAGACTGAATACGGTCTTTGTTGTGAATAACTTTATTTTTGGGGCTGTCGGAAGTGCTCTTGCATCTCTTTTATGGTCATTGGGGGGATGGTCGTATGTAATGATGGCAGCTAGTGCGGTTTCTGTTGCGGCATTGATTGTCTGGTTGTTTTCAAGAAGTAAATTTAAATATGCTGATGAATCCTTGGATAATTAGTTATTTTTGCTTCCAATATCTAATTTTTTAAATTTTCGTTTCTATTAATTATATATTTGAGTTATACGAAATGTTCGTATTTCTCTCAAATAATCTAATTTAAATATTGTTAAATTTTGATAAAGTTTAGCAATAGGGTGTTTAAAAAATCATTATTTATTCATGCTTTTAATTTTCCGTATGAATAGTATTGCGATAATAATTCCAGTACCCCAAGTAAGAGCTTTTCTTACAATACTTTCAAATGATAAATCAATATTATTTAAGTTAATAACGGAATGTCCTGTTATCATGGAACATATTAATAAAAATATTGCGCCTAATGAAAAAAGAAGCAGTAAACATCCACTTATTCGCCTAACTTCAAAAAATAAGACTTTATTAAGTTTGTCTGGTGCAATAGCAAGTATTTGAAAAATCAAAGTTACTATAATTAAACTGATTGCTAGTGTTGGATTATTCAATTTAAATGCATTGATATAACCAAAAAGCCCAATAGCCACACTCAACAATCCATACCATGCTGGAGTATAACCTAAAATAATATCGTCACCTTCAATGCAACTTTCATCATTGAAAACATCATCTCTGAAATATAATGCCAATGATGGAATAATGAAAGCAAATGAAATGACAAAGCCTAGAAAGACTTCATCCATTATATATGAAATTGTTATTGCTGCAAGCATTATTCCCGGAGCGAATGAAGCCAAAAACTTAGAAAAGAATTCATATGTATTTCCAAATCTGATGTCGGAGTCAAGTTTATATTTTTTCTCAAGTTTTTCATAAGTTAACATGCAGTACCACCAAGGAGCAAACAAAACAACATATAATGCCCATAATACTATTGTAAACCAACCACTGGGTGTGGTGGCCATTACTATAGCGAACAATAGGAGAGGAACAGTAAAAATCAGTATGTGGTATATTCTTTCCCTGATTGTTAAACTTTTAATATCAATTGGGAATAGTATTTTTAATAATCTTGAATTAACCATGAACTCACAAGTAAAATATTTTTGATATAAATTTATTAGATTTTTATATTATTTAAATCAAAAGTAAATTTTTGCACGCCATATTATTGTGAAAAATCATTGTTTTCATGTTTAACCATGATTATTTCACGTTTCGCCTTAAGGTATAGAAGATTATCGGGGATGGTTTTTTACTAGTAGTCGATGTAAAAATAATTTAATTACTATATGTATTATCAACTATTCATTAAAAAAATAATAAAAGAAAATTATTTTTTCATTTTTCTTTCAATAGCTTTAACTCTGGATAATGGTACTTCAGCAGATTTAGCAACTACTTCAGCTCTCATTCCATGTCTTAAAAGATTTCTAATAATTCTAATTTGTTCTTGATTTACTTTATTACTTTATTTTCTGCATATTCATGTATTAAACTCATTCTATCACCCAACAAATCGCGTAATATGTTTTTTGTTTTTTCATCATCAACGAATTTGTCTACAATCAGCCATTCAATTCCATAAACTAATGCTTTAATTGATGGAGTTAATCCTTTTAAGTCGATTAATGTATTTACCACATATTCGACATAATCTTCAACACCATCATTTTTTTCAATGATGGGAACTAAAGCAAATAAGATCAGTTCTTTTCCAGATATTTCAGTATTGTCTTTAAGTTTGTCATTAATAGTATTAATAATTTCTTCACTGTCATAATCAGTTAAACTAATCACGTCATAAATGAAGTCATTGTCGTTGTTCACGGTATATATGATTTTTTTAGATTCTTCTGCAGTGGTAAAAACACATAGGTTAACTTCTTTTGGGATTGAATTGAATTTGTAGTCGGATATTGCCACATATATGTGGAATCTTTGGTGATGTTTTTTTCCGACTTTTGTTGATTGAAGTTCGATTATCAATATTTCATCATCCAATTCCAGTATTATATCTGGCACAAATGTCGTTGGATCTAGTTGGCGCAATTCTGTTGTCATTATCTTGACTTTTTTGGATTTTTTACCTAAGATATCTAAGAATATTCGTGCATCTTCCTCACTAACCTCTTTAAATATCATGTCTTCCTGAAATTCTGACATCTAAAAACCTCTTAAATTAGTTTAATATAGTAATATATTTCTAATATTATTTAAATTTATCATTAAAATAATTTACATTATTTAATTTAAAAAATATTATGTAATAACATCAATTTTGTAAATCTAAATCAATTTTATGAAGTGAAGTAAATATTACGTGATGAGAACAATTTTTTAAAAAAAGAAACATTAGAATCATAAGATTTTTCTATTGTTATAATGAAATTTATTAAGAGGCATTAGTGTAGTAAATCAATAAGGTTGCGAACTATATCATACGTTTTATACGAATTGTTCGTGTTTTTGTCTCTATTAGGATAATAGTTCTTTTTCAAAAATAGTTAAATAATGCATGAAAGTTATCGACTTGCATTTACCAAAAAACAAAAAGTTGATGAATTAATTATTCATCCATTCAGGATTTTTAGAATTCTTTTTACTAATTACAGATTTG
Organism: uncultured Methanobrevibacter sp.; assembly: GCA_900319985.1. Classification (GTDB taxonomy): domain Archaea; phylum Methanobacteriota; class Methanobacteria; order Methanobacteriales; family Methanobacteriaceae; genus Methanocatella. The sequence continues at coordinate 4,379 of ONQL01000070.1, forward strand.
CATGTTACTTCTTCAAGTCTTTCTTTACACATTTAGGCTAACTATTGCTTGAATGGTTCTGCTTTTGGCGAAGGAACAGATTGTATAATTTTTAATAATTGGTGTTAACAGCATCAGTCTCATGCATTTTGCCATCAGTAGCTTTGAGTTTCAACCTTACGATATTTTCGTAAGGTTGACCAGATTCACATGTTTCTATATGGATAGATTCCCTTTTCATTAAATTCTAGCTCTAACCATCTTTTTAGAATTGGCTCGGAAATTTCATATAATCCATTATTTAGTATTATTAGCCCTTGATTTTGGAGGTTATTTAAATAATTGCTTAATGATCCTGTTGATATTCCAAATTCATTTGCTATGTCAATTCTACGTAGGGGTTTTTCAAGCAAAATAATGATTATTGTCTGTTCTCTAAATGATAATCTTGTCCAAATATTTATTAAACGAGATATTTAATATTTTTTTTAAATATTGAGTTTAGGTTAGTTTAAACTAACCTGTAAGTTTATACTAACTTTTTAGTTTATATTCAAAATTGTTCAAAGTAGTTAAGGTGTAATGATGAAATTTATAGAAGTAATGGAAAAAAGACACTCATCAAGAGACTTTAAAAAAGATGAGGTTTCTGAAGATACCTTGCGTGAAATCGTTAGAATTGCAGGTATGTCTCCTTCATGGGAAAATTCCCAGCCTTGGAATGTCTATATTGCAACTGGTGAAACTTTAGAGACTATTCGTGAAGCATGGATTGCTGAAAACGATAAGAAAATCAAAGGATCAGCAGACATGAATCCCGGACACAGAACCAATTTCTCCGAGCGCGGTCAAAAGAATATGGCTGACTTTATGGATGCAATTGGAAAATTTGATGATGATGAGGACTTGGAAAACTTCAATCATGTACAGCACATTCTGTTCAATTCCCCAGCGGTGGTGTATTTGACCCTTCCGAAAAATCATACAAAATTGTCAATTTATGATTTGGGTGGATTTGGAATGGGGCTGATGCTTGCAGCTACCGATTTGGATGTGGATTCAATTCCTGCTTATGAGCTTGTTAAATATCCTTACATTTTAAGAGATAACCTGCCTATTTTAGATGATGAAGACATCATAATGGGAATTGCACTCGGATATGAATCAGATGAACATATCAACGAATATGAATCCCCAAGATTGGACTTGGATGAAATATTAAAAATTAATTAAATATTTTTTTATTTTTCTTTTTTTTTGAGATTTTTCGGTGAAATATCTCCATTTGTTTCGGCTTTGTTATTTTGAGGCTAAGTTCGGACAATTATAATAATGATATATAATATAAATTACATTATATACATACTTGGTGGGGATATTATTTTTAAAATTTCACAGAAAAAATCGACTTTGATTGTTGTGGCTGTATCTCAATTAATAATACAGTTAATTGCTAACATGACTGTCATAGCCCTGCCTGATATAGCCGCTGAATTAAATTTTTCTGCTGAAGCACTTTTGTGGGTAAATATAATTTATCTGATGAGTTTTGTAGCTTTCAGTCTTCCTTTTGCTAAAGTCGTTTCACAGTATGGGGTTAAAAAATCCACCAAAGTAAGTCTTTTATTGCTGTTTTTTTCTATTTTAATCTCAGTATTTTCGATAAATGATATCATGTTTCTTTTATCTAGATTAATGCAAGGATTTTCCGCTGCTGTATTGGCCATTAGCTTATATGTTATTGTAGTCGAGGAATTTGAAGATAGTGAATTAGGTTCCGCATTAGGCCTAGTTTCATCAGCAGGATATATTGGATTGTTAATTGCCCCAGTATTCATGGGATTGGCAATTGTTGCATTGGATTGGAAATGGGCATTTTTAATGGTGCTTCCAATAATAGCTATTCTGCTCGTAATATTGAATGGAATTGACTATGAATGGACCAGCGAAAAGAAACATATTGACTATAAAGGTTCACTAATCCATATTGTTGTGATGTGTCTGTTTACATATGGGATGACACTATTGGATGAGTTTGGAATTATTTTCGTAGTAATCAGCTTTATTTTATTCATAATATTGGTTAAAGTTGAAAAAAACGTTCCCGAACCAATATTTAATTTCAAGTTGCTTAAGGATGCCAGATATATGATTGGAAATTATGCTGCTATGATTACTTATTTCACTACAACAATCAGTATTGTTGTACTGTCACTGCATTTGCAATATATTTTAAATATTGAAGCGATTTTTGTGAGCTTCATTCTTCTTATTGCACCTATTATCATGGTGGGTGCATCCACTTTTTCAGGCAGGCTTTCAAATAGGATTGATTCAAGACTTATATCCGGTGTTGCAATGATGTTAGTATGCGTATCATCAATCTTGTTTTTCCTTGTTGATCTTATATCATTTGATCTTATTCTTGTTGCATGCGCCTTACAGGGAATTGGAAATGGATTGTTTTCAGCTCCAAATAATAAATATGTTTTGACTCTTGTGGATGAGGAGGATTTGCCTGATGCAAGTTCAGTTTTATCAACCAGTAAGGAATTCGGTAAAATTTTAAGTTCCGGAATTTTCACAGTCATATTATCCATTTTCATTGGAAACCAGCAACTGGGGCTTGACCATATTGATCATTTGTTCGTTCAGGCATCTAACTTGATGATGTTTATATGCATTTTGTTAAATTTGTCTGCAGCAATTTTACTTTTCTACAGCAAATCCAGATATGAACTTGCTCCTAATGAAAATACAGTAAGATTCTTTAAACGCATTGCACCGGAATGGGTTAAAAAAGAATGAATAATTGAAACTATTCCATTGGGATATTTCATCAATCTCTTGCAGACTAATGCTTTCCAGGATTTGAGTTCCTCTGACATTCATGAGCATTGCTTAGGGTTTGTTCTTAATGGCTGTTGGAATTGGATTGGCACTATCTTTCTTTGAGGGGCACTAAAGGTGAAAAAATATTTACAAATTTATTGTAAATTTGGATAATGCTCATGAGAATTGTAATATAATCTATAATGAAGCTAAAAATGACTATTAAAAGTATGATAGTTCGGAAAATGAAACAAGGAGATGAAGGTTTTGGGCCGATGCTCTTTGGGATATTTATATATATTGATAAACAACCAAAATATATATGATTTAGAGGATTTCTAAAAAGTGACTAATAAAATTTGTAATGAAAACGTTGAAACAGAATGTTTTGTTCATACCGGAAGTTATAAATTAGAACAATTATTGTTTTCAGGAAAAATTGCTTTTGAAGAATTTTGCGAAGCAGTTGATCGAGCATAAGTTTCATAAAAGTTTAATTTAATTCTTTAAACACTTATTTTATGAAACATGGATAATGGTTATGTTGGTAGTGTTTGGGAGCATAAAACCTACTACCAATACGACCCTCCAAATTTAGAGGGTCATTCAATGAAAAGGAGGTTTACTAATGGATAATAAAGCAAAGGAAATGATGATTTTTAAGAAGTCTGTCGAATTTGTGGACGACGGTGAAACCCATGGAATGCTTGCCAAGTTCGAACCTGGTACCAGAGTTCTGAAAAAAGGATTTCAGCTTGCCCCTAGGTTCAAACCGCTTGAATGTGATATCATCCTCGAAAAGGACGTTCCAGTCAAGATGCGTGATGGAGTCACGATATATACTGACATACTGCGTCCAATCACTGATGAAAAGGTTCCTGGAATAATTGCATGGAGCCCTTATGGAAAAAGCAGCGGGAACGCTCCAAGATATGCAGGTATTTTCAGTTTGGTGGGTTTACCTGACAGCACCGTTTCAGGCTTGCAGAAATTTGAGGGTCCAGACCCCGCATGGTGGTGCAAGGAGGGCTATGCCATTTGCCATCCTGATCCTAGAGGTATTGTCCATAGCGAAGGAGATGTGGTCATGCTGGGTTCGCAGGAAGGGGAGGACTGCTACGACTACATCGAGTGGCTTGCGGAACAGGAGTGGTGCAACGGAAAGCTTGCCCTCAGCGGGACATCCTATTTGGCGATATCCCAATGGTTCATAGCTGCACAGAGGCCTCCTCACCTTGCCTGCATCAATCCGACTGAGGGGCTCATGGACGCATACCGTGACTGGTGTAAACGTGGAGGAATACCTGATCCTGCCTTCATGAAGATGTTAAGCGATGTAAACCACGTTCACTCGGGGGATTCTCATAAACGTGAGGATATAGCAACGGAAACGATGGTTTATCCTTTCGCGGACGCTCCTATCTGGGAAGACAAGGTTGCGCATCCCGAAAAAATAGAATGTCCTGCCCTCGTCATCGCGAGCTATACGAATACGCTCCATACGAACGGCACATTTAGGGCATGGAGGAACCTTGGCAGCAAGGAAAAATGGCTGAGAATACATGACAGCCAGGAATGGCCGGACTATTATAAGGAGGAAAACCAGAGGGAGCGACTCAAGTTCTTCGACCACTATCTAAAGGGTATTGACAACGGTTGGGAGAAGACCTCTCCTGTCAGATATGCCATACAGGATCTGGAGGGCGGCGATATAGAAGAAATCGAGGCTGATACATTTCCTCCGGCCGGAACCACCTATGAAAAGCTCTATCTTAACGGTGGCAATCGCATTTTGTCGAACGATCCAATGCCTGTCGATATCCCTTCGGAAATACCTGGGCAGTACCGTGTACCGTTGATGCCGTTAGCTTCGTTTATTTTCACAGCGAAGGAAAAGACTGAAATGGTTGGATATCCCAAGCTGAAGCTCTGGCTTGAGACAAAGGATACAGATGATATGGACATCTTCGTCCTAGTCCAAAAGTTGGATAAGTTTGGCCATGAGCTGAAGCAGTTCAATGCTCTGAACCATTCCGCAAGAATCTATGATGCGACGGACTGGGGCGCCACCGTTTTAAGGTATTCTGGAACAGGGGCTATCTTAAGGCTTTCCATGAGGCACCTTGACGAAAACCTTTCAACAGATGTGAATCCATATTATTCCTTCGACAGGAGCGAACCACTGTCTCCAGGTGAAATAGTGGAAGCCGAACTTCCTCTTGACCCAATAGGCATAGTTCTCTATCCTGGCGAGAGCCTGAGACTCATTATCAGCACTCAGAATATTACAGGAAGCATGATGCCGACCGTCAAGAGGTATGAGTCAGACAACAAGGGAAGTCTCGTCATACACGCAGGTGGGGAGTATGATTCATATCTTCAAATTCCAGTAACCAGGCGAGCGTAATTACCGCAAGCAGTATAGTATTCAAAGGGGCTGTAAGGTTTAATAAGCAAATCCTCGTTGAATGCCCTCCTTCAAAAATGGAGTGTCATTCAACAGTAGGAAGCCATTCTCAGATAATTCTATTTTTTTACAATTTTTATTTTTCTTTTTTTGAGCTTTACGGTAAAATTGATAAGTATTTCAACTTTTTTTAAAATTTTAAAGTGTTAATTATTCGTATTTTTTATATAACCTGTTTATATTTATTTAAGTTTCATATCAACGATAATAATGATTATTGGATAATTTTAGCGATATGTTGGATTTTAAAAAAACAATAGATTTATACCTTTTCAAATCAAAAAAATATTTTTAAGGTGAAATCATGTCTGAGTTTGAGGGTGTAGAAGACACATTATTCATTCCTCTAACAGCAAGAATAACTGTCTCAAAAAATTTTCCGGAGTATTTTTTTGATCAAAAAGCATTGGAAATGGAAGATTTGATTAAAGATAAGAAAATTGATGAAAATTCAACGCAATACTCAATTATTGCAAATGTTGCCCGAAGTTATAATCTGGACAGAATGACAGAGGAATTCATAGACAAACATGGCAAATGCAATATTGTCAATTTGGGTGTGGGGCTTGAAACATCATATTATAGAATTGATGGAAAAAATGCACTATTTTTTGAAGTTGACCTACTGAAGTGATTGAACTTAGAGAAAAATATTTTGAGCCTGGATTAAATGAAAAGTTCATTAAAGGAGATCTATTCAAACTTGATTGGTGCAATGAATTAGACACCACTCTTCCAACATTATTGGTAGTTGCAGGTGTTTTCCAATACTTCCATGAAAAGGATGTGGCTGAATTCATCGAAAATATTAAGGATATTTTTGAAAATGCCGAGCTGATATTTGATGCTGCAAACAGATTTGGAAACATATACTGTAATTTCTATGTCAAAAGAACAGGCAACAAATCTGCCAGGATGTATTTTTATATTGATGATGTGGAAAAATTTGCACAAAAGGTCAATTGTCAATTGATTGAATGCAGGGGATTCTATAATGATGCATTAAGAATGCTCGATAAAAAAGTGGGGTTATATTCAAGAGCTGCCATGAGAATTGCCGATAATAGAAAAAATACAATGATTTTGCATTTAAAGATTTGAACCACATCTGCATTTGCGGCAGTTCAACTTCCTTAAACTCTTTTTTTTAATTTAAGAATTTTGTGAAAATTGCTTTTTTGTGAGATTTCTAGTTATTTTTCGGTTGAACCACCCCATCCTATAGAGGATGGGGATTCCTGAATTTTTTTCACTTAATAATGGTTAATTTAAGTATTTTATCAGGCTATCCCCGTTGAACCAACGGTTTAGAATATTAATTGCTGCGTTTGTGTCCCTATCAAGTATTTTTCCGCATTTTTGACATTTCCAGTTGCGTGTTTTGACTTTTAATTCTTTGTTT